>JBIKMB010000061.1:0-27318 GCA_044359485.1 Pirellulaceae bacterium
ACTTGGATAAAATGGATCTACCCAAGATCGAGGAAACGCCCGAACGTGGTGATTTGGAAGAGATCGCCAAAAATGCACCACCCAAAAAAGAAGGAGCACCGCCGAATCAAAAGCCTGCAGGTGGAGCAGGGGGTGAGTTCAGTGCAGCAAGTATGGCCGAACGAGCCCTGCAGTCGGGCGACAAAAATAGCGACGGCGAATTGTCCATGGATGAAATCGGGCAGATGGATGAACGCATGAGAGATTCAGCCAAAGCCGCGGATACCAACGGCGATGGAAAAATTACCAAACCCGAACTGGTCTCCGCTATGGCCAAAGTGGTGGCCCGAATTAAAGCCATGCAAGCGGCTGGAGGTGGGCCAGGTGGCGGCGGACCTCCAGGCGGCGGATCTCCAGGCGGTGGCGGACCAAGAGGCGGAAACTAATCCATTTCCTAAAGCCCAAAAGATCTCTATCGATAAGATAGTCAAACGCCGAGGTCAATATGATAACCACCCCGACACGCATGGCCTGCTCGGTACGTGACCTGAAAAAAGAATACGTGCTCAAGAGCGAAACCGTGCGGGCACTGCGCGGTGTCTTTTTCGATGTGCCCGAGGGTGATTACGTTGCCATTATGGGACCTTCCGGCTCCGGCAAAAGTACACTGCTCAACATGCTCGGCTGCCTGGACCAACCAACTTCCGGCCAATTGCTCTTGGGAGAGGACGACGTAGCCACCATGTCCGATGACCAACTCGCCGAGGTGCGATCCCGCCGCATCGGTTTTGTTTTTCAATCCTACAATCTCATCCAACAACTATCGGTAGTAGAAAACATCCAGGTCCCTCTTTTTTACCAAGGTAAGCTTGGCAAAAAAGAAAACGATCGCTGCATCGAATTGGCCAATATGGTTGGCCTCGCCGGTCGTTTATCTCATCGCCCCAACCAGCTTTCTGGTGGTCAACAACAACGCGTCGCGATAGCCCGCAGTCTTGTAAATGACCCCTATTTCATTTTGGCCGACGAACCCACCGGTAATCTCGACTCACGGACTACGGAAGAAATCTTGCAATTGTTTCATCGACTTAATGACGAAGGCCGAACCATCATACTGGTCACGCACGAAGACGAAGTTGCCAAACGCGCTAAACGTGTCGTTCGACTGAAAGATGGGGTCGTGCAATGGGACCGACTGAACTCGGAAGAATCCAGACGCGAAGCCGCCGAACATGCTTTTCGTAATCTACCTGTGGAGAGCTGAACGATGTTCGTGATGTGGTATCGCACGCTTCAACTCGGTATCAAGAGCCTATGGCTTCACCCAATGCGTTCTCTGCTCACGATGCTCGGTATCTTTATCGGCGTCGCTAGCGTGATTTGGCTGTTGGCGATCAGCGAAGGTATCAGTCTTGAAGCTCAGAGACAAATCGCAAGCCTTGGTGCTGATACGATCATCATTCGCTCTGTGAAGCCCCCCTCTGAAAAACTCTCGCCTCAGGGCGTGACACCCTACGGCCTGAAACGCGATGAACTCGACATGTTGGTATCAACCATTCCGACCATCCGCAGCGCTTTGCCTATCCGTGAAATACGCCGACAATTTCAATACGAAAACATTACCGTCGATGGACGTTTGGTCGGTTGCACTCCCGAGTATGCCGATGTGACTCGACTGAAGGTGGAATCTGGAAGTTTTATTACCGATGCCGAAAATTTCCGCCGCGAAAATGTATGCGTCTTGGCAGCAAAAGTCGCCGACCGACTCTTTCCTGGAAAAGATCCGATTAACAAACGTGTCTATGTCCCAGAAAGCAAAGACTTTTATCGTGTGATCGGAGTCCTCCAACATCGTAACGCTTCCGCAGCCATCGGCGGCTCCCTCGCCGCACAAGATTTCTCCAACGATATCTATATCCCCATTCGTACGCTTCAACAACGCATCGGTGATACCGTCGCCATGCGGAGAGGGGGCTCCTTCGAAGGCGAAATCATCGAACTCAATCAAATCACGCTCATCACCCGCTCGATCGAAGAAGTTAAAACCACCGCAGCTCTCGTTGAAAACGCTCTCACCGGTCACGATGATCTGCAAGATATCGCCGTCGTGGTACCCCTGGAATTGCTTGAACAAGCTCGCACCACCCGCATGATGTTTATGATTTTCATGGGCCTTGTCGCTGCGATTTCCTTGGTGGTCGGCGGTATCGGCATCATGAACATCATGCTCGCTACCGTCACCGAACGAACTCGCGAAATCGGTATTCGTCGCGCTCTCGGTGCCAAACGAAGCGACATCGTTCGCCAATTCCTGGTCGAAACCATCGTCCTCAGCGTTGTCGGTGGAGCGACCGGTATCGTCGCCGGAGTGATCTGCAATCCAGCAATCAGCCTCGCAAGAGATATCATCAAAGATCGCTTCCCCCAAACCTTCGCCGCACTTCCCGAAGTGGTCCAAAAGCTAACCCCTACCATCGTCCCCGAATCCATACCGATCGCATTCGGCATCTCCGTAGTCGTCGGAGTTATCTTCGGACTCTATCCTGCTATCCGAGCCGCTAAGATGAGCCCCATTGAAGCACTACGACATGAATAACACCCCAACCGCCCTTCTGCTCCGCAATGTTTTGTCGGATTGGCTTTGATAGCATCCCTGCTTGCCAGCCGCAAAACGTACGACTAGGCAAAATAAAACGACTCCTCCGCGAATAGTCTCTAAACGCCATCGGTTTTTAAGCCATCTTCGCTAAACCGCTCTAGCCTTTGCGAGTCTTGATTGGTAGTTTTCCTTCGAGATTTAATTCGGAGAGCGCGCGCAAACCCCGCGGGGAGCGTATTAACTCATAGGATGTGGCGACAGTGTACTGGATGGAGCTAGTGAGGTCATGGCCCGAACACGACGACGAAAACGATCCAGTTCCCAGCGTATCGCGGGATTAGTCGCGCTCGGACTACCCGCTCCTATGCAACGCGTTGCCGATACACGTCTCGGATCATTGATGATGCTCATCTTCATCCCCGCAATGATCATCAGCGGAGTGCTAACAGTCGATTGGAAAAATGGCACACCCTCGCTCAATCTCAATCGCAACAAAGCGGAAGAGCTCAAACAAAAAGCTACCAACGGGCTCAATCAATGGAATCAAGATGGTACGTTGCAAAACTGGCAAAACAACGTTGAAAGAGCTTGGCAGCAAGCTCAGAACAATTTTTCCAATCCGCAGAACTCTGGATCGCAAAGCAGTTGGCAACCACAACACCCCGCTTGGCAGCCCAAAGATCAACGCTCCTTTCCTTCAACATCACCAGCCACAAACCCCGGTGGCTTTGTCAATCACACTCAACCAGCACAGCAACCTCAAGCAACTTGGAATCCCCAAGGGACTTGGGCTTCGCAGGGTGCATGGAATTCGGCAAGCACGATTCCGCAACAACCTATACAAAACAGTCAGCCCATCTACGGTCAGCCGAATGCTTGGCCATCGGGCTACAATACAGAGTCTCCAACGTTTAATAACCCGAGCACAAATTATCCTGCCTCGACCAACTCGGGCAACACATACCCTGGTGCGACGACGCCAGTGCAAGGTGGCAATTACTCTTATCCCACCGCCTCACAAACCAATAACTATCAGCCCTACTATGGCAACACTCAACCCGCTAACGGAAACGCCAGCGGAAATTGGTTGCGTTGAAACGACGACTGAAAGTCATGTTCCACTAGCTACTTTTTTTGCCTACCCAATCGACGAAGTCGATCGTGCGGATCACTTTGGAGGTGGGCAGATCGATGATTAGCAGCTGTCCGCTGGAACAACCTGCGGCAACCGTGTTACCATCAGCTGAAAAACCAACCGAGAACACGCCGGTTTTGGGGACTGGCAGAGAAAATAATTCTTTACCTTCATCCGGCTGAAAAACCGAAATCTTTCCCGACTGGTGATTGCTGGAAACCGCCGCTAGTTTGGAACCATCGCGGCTATATTGAATTTCGAAAACACGTCCTTCCATCGCCGGCAAAGCGCGGATGAGATTGAAGTCGTCTCCGATTTGACGCTGCTTATCGCGAAATATCTTGTAGATCTTAGGTATTGAATCTGCACCGCCACATGCGACCTCCTCTCGCGTTGGATGTCGGTCAATCGTCATTAAACCACCCTTTTGCGCTCCCGGCGTGATACTAGTCACGTTATCCACAAATCGCTGGGTCTCAACATGAACTAGTTTCATCGAACGATCACGACTCACACTCAGCAGATGGTCACCCTTCAAACTGAAAGTCGTGTCCAACGCCCAGTCTTCATGCGTAGCGCTAAAGACAACCTGCTTGCCCGTTTCGGTTTCAAAAGCCCGCACCGAATTGTCAGCACAACCGATGCTTACCAGTTTATTGTCCGGAGACCACGCAACCCCATACAAAGTATCGGTTCCCACGTTCCAACTGCGGATCAATTCACCGGACAACGTGTCCCACAATTGCAATTCACCCATCACGCCCGGAATGCCACCCGCCACGGCCAGTCGTGCGCTATCGCTGGAGAACGAGATATCCTCAATGCGCTCACTACGGCCGATGAAGCGTCGAGCAAGTGCATAACTGGATGTGTCGATCAACACGACTTCATGAAAGCCGGAAACCGCCAGCCATTTACCATCTGGTGAATAGGCAACGGCAGTAATCGCCGGTGAGGATTGATAAGGGGGTGGCTGATCTACCGAATAAGAAATACTCGATTCCTTCCACTCCGCCGTCGGGGCACCTTCGTCGATCCAGCGGCGGATCAGTTGAATATCCGCATCCGACAAAGGCGGCGCCCCCTTGGGCATCTCGGCTTTACCATCGCGGGGAGTTATTTCGGCAATCAGATGACTCTCACCGCTCTTGCCTGGGACAACCACCACCCCGCTATCGCCACCTTTTTCCAGCAAGAGATTGGGGTTGGTCATAATTAAACCACCCTCCGCTTTAGCAGGTTGATGACAGCCTTGGCAATGCTGCCGAAAGATCGGTTCAATCTGCGTGACGTAATTCACTTTGGCTGCCGCCGCGGGAGCGTCCTTTTCATCGGCATACGTTGGCCGCACAACCCCCAAACCAACGGTCGATGCAAAGATCAAGGCAAGCGAATTGTTGCGAAGAAACGTGAGGAAAGCATTCATAGGTGGGCCTGATCGTAACGGGTGGGACACGACTCTTCTTTCAGCCTAGCCTGTCGCTCCGAAAGATTCAATGATATGCCTAGATCAGGTCTCCCGCTTGCCCATCATTCCTCAGCAGTCAGCCGCAAACTCAGAAACCCCTCGCCCCTCAACGGCCTGAATTCTTCCGCTAATCCAAGTGGAACTGAAAGCCCCACTTCAGCTTCGCGTGAAAGCCCCCCTCAGGGTGATCATTCCCTTAGACCACTGCTGAAACAATTCAATGCGGCGACCAGGATGCACGAATACCTCCACTTCGCTATGCGTCCGCCCATCATCGCGAACCAGTCCGTATAGCAACACACTGGAAAGTTCGCTCTGGCTTGCACTGGCTGGTTCGGCGTCGGTGGGTTGCGGAGTAGCGACCGCCTCAAAGCGATAAATTTGAACCCAACCCGGCCGCTGGATCGCGATCAGCTTGACCGACTTGAGTTCCGCCACCCCCCCTCGATACCCGCGGTTGCTTAAATGACGACGGATAGCAATTTCCATTTCATGGTCGCCGGCCCAATTCTTCCAACGATCCATTAACTTCGTCAGCCACTTGAACCACGGCATGCCCATCGCCTCGGAGGTAGAAAGAGACTTTGACCGGAGGAAAAGCGGGTTGATGCAACTTCCCAAAAGTGCCCATCGATAGCTTAGCGGGCCGCCAAGGGGGACCGCCCACAACTCGATTGCGTTGGCTCTCTCGTAGAATCTCCCAATGGATTCAGAAAAAAGCGAGTTCAGCTCCCGATCTGTTTCGCCGATGCATCTTCAGCAGGCATTTGTAACCGGCAACTTCAGTCGGGCAACTTCAGTCGGGCAACTTCAGTCGGGCAACTTCAGGCGGGCATCTTCAGTCGGGTATCGCCATTTTGCTTAAATCCAAATCGTGGCCACGTTTTCTGGCCACCATTGGTCGCTCGCCGCCACTCCCCAGCCAGCGGTACCAACAAGTTGCGTGGTACTGGGCGTCCAACCAGCCATTAATTGCTCACTCGCTCGACATACTCACCCGTACGCGTATCGATCTTGATTACGTTGCCTTCTTTGATAAAGCCCGGCACGATGAACTCGGCCCCAGTCTCCACTTTAGCTGGTTTGGTGACGTTGGTCGCGGTATCACCCTTGGCACCCGGTTCGCATTCGATAACCTTGAGTTCCACATGATTCGGCGGGGACATGGCGATCGGCAAACCATTGAAAAGTAGTACGCTGCAAAGCATATCATCCTTCAGATATTTCCAGGCATCGTCCACTTTTGTCGAAGGAATTTCGTATTGTTCAAACGTCGAGTTATCCATAAATACATAATCATCACCCTGACGATATAAGTATTTCACATCGATTTCTTCCACGTCTGCGGATTCCAATTCATCGCCACCTTTGTAGGTGCGTTCCAGGACCGTATCGCGAGTCAAACTCCGAAGCTTACATTTGTACATAGCATTTCCTTTGCCCGGCTTCACAAAGTTCATTTCGATCATCAAATAGGGCTCGCCGTCGATCTGAACTTTTAATCCTTTGCGGAAATCACTGGTCTTGTACGTGGCCACGGTCGTCTCTCGCTATACTCAGATAAAGCAACTGTAGAATGTGGGACATTAAATTGGCGACTAGCTTGATGAGCCAGATTGTAACCAGAGAAAGCGATTGTGTCGAAGGCCTTCTTGCCACCGAAAACTCTTGGCAGGAGTCCATGAAGCTGGCATTTCGACAACTCGCCGACTTGCTAAAGTTTATCAAACTGGACAAAGGATCAGTCGATATGGCATGTGGCCATTCGGCTCCCTCTGATTTTCCGCTGTTCGTGCCGCGCGAATGGGCCAAGCGTATCCACCCCATGGACCCCAACGATCCCTTGCTCCGCCAAGTCCTCGTCACCGCCGCCGAATCGCTCGAAGCACCCGGTTTCACCTCCGATCCCGTCGGCGACCTCAACGCCCAAACCACGCCAGGGATGTTACATAAGTACCACGGCAGAGCCCTGCTGATCACGACCGGTGCCTGCGCCATTCATTGCCGATACTGCTTCCGCCGCCATTTTCCCTACCATGAAGCCCCAAAATCCCTCGAAGCCTGGCAAGATGCTTTGAACGCGATACGAAATGATCCATCGATCGAAGAAATCTTACTCAGCGGCGGAGACCCACTGACCCTAGTCGATGCCCGCTTGGCCGAACTCATCCAAGGCCTCGAAGAAATTCCTCACTTGAAGCGGTTGCGAATTCACAGTCGCATGCCCACTGTCATTCCCCAACGTGTCACGGAGAGCCTCTGCAATCAACTACGCTCCACTCGCTTGGGTGTGTGGTTCGTGCTCCATGTCAATCATGCTCAAGAACTCGATGTACCTACTTGCCAGGCAATCCGTAAACTGCGACAGACCGGAGCCATATTGCTCAACCAAGCCGTTCTGCTGCGAGGTGTCAATGATTCGGTTGAGTCGCTGGAAGAACTTTGCCAACGACTGGTGAATGAGCAAGTGATTCCGTACTATTTACATCAACTGGATCGAGTGGCCGGAAGCGCCCATTTTGAAGTCCCAATATCCACGGGACGCCATTTGATTGAAAAATTGAGACAACGCTTACCAGGCTATGCGGTTCCACGATATGTTCAAGAAGTTGCCGGACGAACAAGCAAGACACCGCTTGAATCGCAAATGTTGCATGAACCTTTGGACATCGATGGTTCCGCATAAATTGATGCTACCCCTCGTGACCAGTCCCACCCATCATCCTCAGGAGTATGAAGAATGTCCACGTTTTATAAAAGAGCTAGCCAATGGGGCCTGCGCCGCATCACGTTCGCTTGCCTCTCTTTCGCCTGGGCCTCTGTAGGCGATCGCCTCCATGCCGAAGATTGGCCCCAGTTCCGCGGACCCAATCGAAATGCGATATCCGAAGAACGTGGTATCTGGAAGAACATGCAAGGTGACGGGCCCAAATTGCTGTGGGTTGCGGAAGGATTAGGAGAAGGCTACGCCAGTGTCTCTGTCGTGGGTAACATGGCCTTCAGTACCGGTAATCAAGATGGAAGCCAAACGGTCGTGGCCGTTGACACAACCAGCGGAAAACGACTCTGGGCCACGCCGCTGACCACTAACGTCCCCAAACATGGTTATGAAGGCTCGCGCTGCACACCGACAATCGATGGCAATCGACTCTATGTCGTCGCCTCCGATGGACAAATCGTATGCCTTGAAACGGAGTCTGGAAAAGTCGTTTGGCAGCGTGCATTCTCCGACTGGAAAGGACGCATGATGTCGGGCTGGGGATTCAGTGAATCGCCACTGGTTGATGGAGATTGGGTGCTGTGCACGCCAGGGGGCGATGATGCCATGATCGTCGCTCTCAACAAATCGACCGGCGAAGAAGTATGGCGCAGCCAAGTCCCAGCAGCAGGTGAAGAGAAAGATCGACAAGGGCGCGGACTGCAAAATGGAGCCGCCTACTCGTCGATCATCATCTCCAATGGCGGAGGCGTTAAACAATATGTCCAATTGGTTGGACGAGGCGTCATCGGCGTCCGTGCTAAAGATGGCAAATTCCTCTGGAGATACAACGGCGTCGCCAACGCAGTCGCCAATATCCCGACCCCTGTCGCCGATGGCGATTACATTTTTTGCTCAACGGCCTACGGCGTGGGTAGCGCCCTGCTGGAACTAAAAAAAGCAGGCCGCGATGAGATCAACATGAGCGAAGTTTACTTCAAGGATGCCAAGAGCATTCAAAATAAGCAGGGAGGCTCGGTCTTGGTCGATGGTTTCATTTACTGTGGACACGGCGACGGACAAGGTATGCCAATCTGTATCAATATGAAAACAGGCGAAAAAGCGTGGGGGCCCATCCGAGGCGCCGGACAAGGTGAATCAAGCGTCATCTACGCAGATGGACACGTACTGTACCGATTCCAAGACGGCACCATCTCGCTGATAGAAGCCAATCCGAAAGCCTATAAACTCAAGTACAGCTTCAAGCCTCAATACCAAGAACGCGAATCTTGGGCATATCCAGTCATCGCAAATGGTAAACTCTACTTGCGCGAGCAAAATAAACTCATGTGCTATGAATTGTAATCAATCTGTTTCGGCATCGATTCAGGCTGAGTGCCGTCACTCGACCCGGACTGCACTCAGCCTCTCTATGCTTTTACCGCTTCACTTCTGAATGCTGCGAACATATTTGTGGCATTCGATACACTTCAACGTAACTTCCACATACCCCAAAGATGCCGAATCGAGATTCTTCCGTCGACCCGCTTCCGCCAAAGCATTCGCGGCCCGGCGAAACTCCTTACTGCGATTCATATAATCGGCCGTCTGAAAAACCTGCCACTGCTCGTCCTCCGACAGCAGCGCCAAATCTTGACCATGCTTGGTAATCAAATCGTAATTCTCGGTCGTCAATCCCTCCAGCAACTTCTGCGAATGCATTAATTTGGCTCGCATAAAGTCCTTTAAATCGGGCGATTCTGGCTTCTGGGCTCGCAAATAAGACACACACAAAAATGCGGCGATCAGCAAAACACATCCAATAAACGCTGCCCGTTTCATTTCTCATTCTCCAGTTGAGTGCAATACTTCAGTCTGCGGTAGCAACGAAGTAGCAATTCTTGCGCCAAAGTCAAATAAGCTGAACTGGCGCACTTGGTGAAGAAAAATTGTGCGGATTGGAACCAAAAAGTGGGCGGGAAGGTGGGCGGGGGCAGTTTTCAGTGTTCCGTTTTCAGTGTTCCGTTTTCAGTGTTCCGTTTTCAGTGTTCCGTTTTCAGTGTTCCGTTTTCAGTGTTCCGTTTTCAGTGTTCCGTTTTCAGTGTTCCGTTTTCAGTGTTCCGTTTTCAGTGTCTGGAGCAATTCGATGGTTTGTGCGGCCATGGTCATGATATCTCCTTGAGAATGAACACTTTTTTGGCCCTGAATGCCTATTCGATGCGCATCCTCCCGATGATCGACCACCCATTTGAGCCGCTGCGCCAGACCGGCAACATCACCATTCTTAACACACCATCCCCCCCCATGGCGCGCCATCATCTCAGGAAACGCGCCATGCTCCGATACGATCACCGGCGTACCGGCGGCAAGCGACTCGAGCACAAAAAGCCCCTTCGGATCCTGATAGATGGTTGGCACACAGAGCACATCCAATGCGCGAAGATAATCGATTTTATGCTGATGATCGATCTCGCCATCGTGAACCAACTGCTCGCTCAAGCCTGCCGTCGCGATTTTCTTTTTCTGCTCCTCCCAATAGGCAATATTCTGTGGCCCTAGCCATCCCGCCACGCGAAGCTTCACCGCTTGATACTGCGGATCACGATGCATTTCTATAAAGGCATCGATCACCTGATGCAAACCTTTCTCCGGAGCTAATCGGGCCAGATAACCCATCGTAGGTTGCTCTGGCAGCAAACGAACTTGCGCTGCAGCTTGTTGAAATGGCTTGGTATCAATCGCTAATGGCGTCACGTGCCATTTGTTATCAGGAATCTGCAGTTGGTGCGCCATGCGCGTTCCATAATCGCGACTGTGCACGATGAATCCATCCACGCTCTTTACCAATTCTCGCATAATGTCGAGAGTTTGCTGACGATACGGTTCAGGGAGATAATCGAGAAATATATCATCACCTTGCAGCGTCACCGCTACGGGAATTCTTAACCGACGTTTTAACTCAGGAATAAAGCCCGCAATAAGCATATTGGTCAGCACCAGCGCATCCGGCTTGATATCGCCTACCAACCAATCGCATAAACGATCGACTTCTTTACGTTGATTCCCATGACGCCCCTTGAGCATCGAAACCGTCAGTGCCCCCAGAGACTTTGGGCTAGTTTCCATGCCGCGAGAGGCCACCCAACGAATCAGTTTGGGCGAATTTAAAACTTGATCTAACCAGCGCGGTACAAAACGCAGCCAAGGGGCTAGTTGCTGCAAATAAATATTCACGCCACCGAAAAAAACTCTATCGATACTAACATCTTGCTCATCCGTACGGATCGGCGTGTAGGTGGGAACCAACAACGTATCTGTGCCTCGAGCGATCATCGCTCGCGCTAAAGAATTGTCGTGCATGCAGCTGCCACAATACATGCCCGCAGCACCCGCTGTTAAATAGACAACTTTCAATGGCCACTCCTTACCCAGATGCGATCTTTCAAAAGCGACAATAAAGGACTAAGGATGACGCGGTTCAACACCCAACAAATGCCTTACCAAAAAATCCTTCCGGCGACGATGCCCATAGGGCGTCTCAGCTGCACCATGCCCGACTCCCGGCAGGATGAGAAGGTCAAAATCCTTATCCGCTCGAACCAATGCGTTGACAACTTGCATGGTAGATGCGGGGTCAACATTCTCGTCCAATTCACCTACAATTAACATTAGCTTGCCCGTCAATCGATGGGCCTGAGTTACATTGGACTGCTCGGTGTAATGCTGGCCGATAGGATAACTCATCCAAAGTTCGTTCCACCAGATCTTATCCATGCGATTGTCGTGACAGCCACAATCCGCGACACCCACTTTGTAAAAATCACCGTGCGCTAAAAGGCCGCGAAGAGCGCTTTGCCCCCCAGCCGATCCACCATAAAGGCCGATGCGTTGGAGATCCATATAAGGATATTTTTTCGCAGCGGCTTGAATCCACAACATGCGATCTGGAAAGCCGCTATCCGCCAAATTCTTCCAACAAACATCGTGAAACGCTTTACTGCGATTGGATGTTCCCATTCCATCGATTTGCACCACAATGAATCCGAGCTCCGCGATCTCTTGCTCTCGGTAAAAGTGGGAAAAACCTTTTGGTACGAACGAGCCATGTGGCCCAGCGTAAATGGACTCCACAATGGGATAGGATTTTTTGGGATCGAACGTTGAAGGTCGATAAATAACCCCATAGATGTCGGTTTGACCATCGCGTGCCTTAGCCGAAAAAGGCTCAGGCACTTGCCAGCCAGTAGCGATCAGCGAATCAAGCGCGGCGGTTTCCAATACGCGGATCAGCCTACCATCAGTCGCGCTGCGAAGCTCAGTGATCTGCGCCCTATCCACGCGCGAATAGGTATCCACAAGAAATTTTCGGTCGGGTGAAATTTCAACCGTATGGGTACCATCACCCGCCGTGAGTAGCATGAAATTTTTACCGTCAAAATCAACCCTACAATAATGCAAATAGTAGGGATCTTGCTCCGGATAAACACCACTGGCTTGAAACCAAATTTGGCGATTCTCCACATCGACAAACTCAACGCTGCGCACAACCCACTCACCCTGTGTGAGCGGATGAAGCACCTCACCCGTCGCTGCACTAATGAGATAAAGATGATTCCAACCACTGCGCTCCGACATCCAAATGATTTCATCGGTTGCATCAAGATAATAGGCGTATAACTTGTGAGCATAATCGACAAATGTCGGACTCGCTTCTTCGATTAAAGCACTTGCTTCTCCCGATGCTCCATCGACTGCGATTACGCGTATCACCTGATGGCCGCGTTGATTGTAAAGAAACGTAAATCGGCTGGAATCTGCTTTCCAGCGAATATCATCGATGCTCCAAGGATTCGAGAAAAGATTATCATCGATGGTAATGGCCCGCTTGCCCTCAATCTCAAAGAGACATGGTTTGCGGATAGCCATTTTATCACCCGGTTTCAGGTAATTGAAACTGCGCAGTTTCGGTTGTAATTGATCCTTCGGCGATGATTCAACCAGATGAACGATGTGCGACTCTTCAGCTTCCGTTTTGATTCCCACAAAACGCCGACTATCGGGGGACCAATAAATAGCCCCTTCATAAAAATGCTTTTCCGTACCATCTGTCGTTAATGCTTGGCGTGTTTGATCTGAAGTGTTAACCAAAACAAGATTATGGTTTTCAACTTGAATTTCCCAGACACCATCGGGCGAACGATGAGCGGGAGGTGGATTGGCTCGCGGCCTGCTGCGCCGACCACCGCGTCTTCGCGGCCCCCCTTCTTCCCCCGCAACTTTATCCGCCACGCTCAGACTTTGGTCATTGAGATTCCAGCGAAAACCTTGATTGCGAAAATTGAAATGCCAAGCATTCAAACTTACGTCGAAACGTAAAATGTCAAACTTCAAATCAGAAGCGGAGATCGCTTCCCCCAAGTGATCAGAAAGCGCAGCGGCAAGCTTCTCTTTGTCCCATGCGACTGTTGCCATGCCACTGGGCATATCGACCACCAAGACCTCCGAGTGCTCTTCAGATCGCTGACTGCGGTACCAAAATGTCTCCGTACCATCAATCCATTGCGGACGAACTTCGCGCGGAAAAACTTTGTTGTTGACTGTCTCCCACCACCGAGCCGATCGCTCATAGTCGGCAGCAGAGCCTTGGCCGAACAAATGGCTTGCCTGTAAAAAGACCAATGAAAAACAACAGATCCAAAGACGAAACAAGGTCAGCATATTGCGCCTAGGTAGAAATCGAGGGTCGGTGAGATGGTACACATAGCAGGACAGTCAACTATCATTTCAAGCCGCCCTTCATCGTAAACAAGAAGCGCTAGTGTTGATACCGCACCGCCCGCTTTCTCAATTGAAAATCGAACAGTGGCGTTCCATCAAACAGCGCCCCAACTATAGATTTGCTCGATCTCGGCACACCGGTCAAGCAAAGCTCTGGGCGATTCGGTCAGCCGCCAAGGAAGCGAGC
This sequence comes from Pirellulaceae bacterium, assembly GCA_044359485.1. GTDB lineage: Bacteria > Planctomycetota > Planctomycetia > Pirellulales > Pirellulaceae > JAFLCP01. Next base: position 13,845 of record JBIKMB010000061.1, read on the forward strand.
GCCATGATTTGAGCTGCCGGATTACAAGCAGGAATTCGATCGATGACGGAAGCATCTACAATATACAAGCCCTCAGTTCCATGCACGCGAAAGTCCGTATTCACCACACTCTCACCAGAGGTACCGACTGCGCAGGTGCCCACGGGATGATACACGGTCTGCGCGTACGCTTGAATGGCTCGTCCCAAGGCCATCTTAGAGGAACGCTTTTCGCCAGGCAAAAGCTCTCTACCCTTGATGCAAGCCAGCGGCATTCGCCCCGCTAGCTCTCGACAAGCGGCAATACCTTCCGTTAGCCTCTCAAGATCGCGTGAATCGGTCAGATAGCCCGGATCGATCCAGGGGGCTTGACTCGGATCAGCCGAAGCAAGTGTAATTTGACCTCGCGAAAAGGGCTGTAGCAACGTTACACCAAGCGAAAATGCGGAGGTCGGCTCAGCGCGGACAGAGTACTCCAAATAATGCGTCGGAGTAAAATGAATCTGCAACTGAGGAATACCCGCCGCATTTCGATCCATAAAGCAACCTGCCTCGGCAAGATTGCTGGCAAGAGGTCCCTTTCCATGCCAACGATATCGTTGCGAATCTTCCAAGGTCGGAACGCTGGTTAAGCTAGGAATTCGCGACTCAAAAATAGTAGGCATCAATAGATGATCCTGCAAATTGCGCCCGACACCTGGCAAATCGTTGATCACTGAAATTCCCAGCGATTGCAAGTGCGGCGCAGAACCAATCCCGGATCGCATCAAAAGGGCAGGCGACTCGATAGCACCCGCGCATAGTAAAATTCCCTTGCGAGCCGCGTAGGTAATCGCTTTTCCCTGCTCATGGCACTCAACAGCCACGGCTCGCTTCCGATCGAAAACAATGCGCGACACTTGAGTATTGGTTCTGACCGATACCCTTTTCGCAACAGCCTCGACTGCCACAAAGGCTTGATAGGCATCGATGCGGCGTCCAGACCTCATCGTCCGCGGAAATGGTCCAAAAGTATAATCTTCTTCTGCCAAAAAGCGGCTGATCCCTGGATCGCGCCATCCCCGACAAGCGTCGAGAAATAAATGGCTCAGCAAATGAATTTCAGGTTTCTCAGCGCAAGGCCACAAAGCCTTTGGGATCTGATGAGGTAAGTGAAGACGCAAGCTTTCAGGATCGGCTTCCCATCGCGCAGCCAGCGCCTTCCAATCGCCGGCTGAGCCTGGTAGGTAAATCATCGCATTGATCAAACTGGATCCCCCCAACCCTCTACCGCGCGGCCAACGTAGCGCGCGGTTGCCCAGACCGCTTTGACGAACCGTCTGGTAATTCCAGTCCAGCGGAGTTCGGAAGAGATTGAGGTAACATGCTGGAACGTGAGTGGCTGAGGGCCGGTTCGACACCCTGATGGGATGAGACCCCACTTCCAGCAGTGTGAATGTACCGCTGGTCGACCCCATCAACCGATGCAATACCGTGCAACCGGCAGAGCCGGCGCCGATTACAATAAAGTCCGCTGTTTCTTTGATTATCCCTGAATTCAAGAAGCACTACTCCTGAGAGTCCTCTATCCTGGACCGATCGAGTGGTTACATTATGAACCACTGCGGGTGGGGAAGCAGCCGAAACTTTATGCCCTCAGAGAAGCTCCAAGGGGCCGGAATTCTGGCAGGCCGTCGGCCAGCGACTTCCGTCAACATGGTCATCGCAACCTCTCGCGTTGGGAGGACGAAAGACGCACTGCGCTGGGGAGTCCGTGAAATCGTATGAAAAAAAGAATCGTACAGACTTGGCGGAGAATGTGGACCCTCACCAAAGATTTTGTAGTCTTCAAAATCTTGCATGCAGATGATCCCCCCTACTCGCTGGCAATGGGCATCGCCCTTTCCATGTTTGTGACCTGGACACCGACGATCGGCTTCCAAATGGGACTGGTCTTTGCACTGGCTTGGCTATTTCGAGCTAACAAATTGGTCGGTCTCCCTTTGGTTTGGATCAGCAACCCAGCGACGATCGTCCCCATTTATTACCCCTGCTATTGGCTCGGGCTTCAGATGCTCGGAATGCCTGGCAAAAGTTTGGAATGGTGGAAAAATTTGGCTAATCCACCCACCGATTGGTGGCCCAAAGTCCAATTTTATGGAAACGCCTTCTGGGAAATAGCGGCTCCATTATGGCTCGGTTGCATCGTGGTCGGTGGGGTTCTCGGCGTTGCCTCGTACTTTATTTCGTACTACACGATTTGCTGGTACCGCATGAAACGCTGGGGCCAACTCGTTCCTCCCCCACATAAATCCATCGAAGAACTGGAACAAGAATTGGACTCCTCTCCAATCGCAGATGTGGAAACCTTGCCCGAAAACTTTCGCGATGTGACAACACCACCTCACAAAAGTTAGAGCCTTACCGAAAACCCTTAGCCGGCCTGGCGTAATCCGCGGTTTTCGCGATTTTCGGATAAGCTCTTTGCCCGCATCAAAGCCGTCGCTCAGAGGCTATGGCTTATCGGCTTTAGAGAAAGTAGAAACTCGGTATCCCCCTGGCTTCGCCCCAGTCGGGCCGCTATTTCAGCAATCGATTTGCCTTCATCGTCCAATCGATACGCCTTTTCCATAAGCAGCGGATCGATAAACGGTTTGGAAGCGACATGCGATGAGCGCTCTTCGGCCACACGCCTCAATCCCGAATGATTTTCTCGCTGCCAAACCGAACCTCGCTCACCCGCTCCCAATTCTTCTCGCAACTCGACGATGCGCCGCTCTAGTCGCGCAGTCTCTTCGTGAGCCATGCGGAGCAAAGATTGTAAGACAACCGACTGACTCTGCATTTCACCTTGCCAGTCCCGCATTTGATCGTAAAGCTCAATCGTCCAGCGACTGATCTCGGGCGGCGCATTGTTCAACGCTAATGCAGACGTTGGCGAAGCATTGGAGATGGAATTGGGAGTAGGGCGAGTGTCAAACCGTTGGTTCTCTCGGCGACTTTTCTCAATCCGCCCAGAGTTGCGTTTGATCAAAAACCAACTGATCGCCCCGATGGCTACGATAAAAAGAATCGGCTGAATGTGCGGAGGTATCAACATCTTCCGAGACCCTGGCTGAAAGAGTGATTAAACGAACCGATGGGTGATTCCCATGTGGATTCAGACGCGAAAAATCAAAATACGCCGACGTTGAAATTTACCCCATGATTGGCGTTTGTCGGACAAGAATGCCAAAAACTAACGAATTTCCGGATTAAAGCGACTGGAACTTTTCGAACGCCAATGGAGGCGAAAAGTCTTGAGTATGTAATTTGAAGATTTTTTTGCAAAAATGATATCTGCGTTCGCTTTGAAACGGGTGCAATTCAGAATTTAAAAAATTTACAGCAAACTTTCTCAAGATTTTTACGTAGTTTTTATTAGCCAAGCAAGTTTTGAAGCCATTTTCGCTCGCTAGCAAATCATGATTGGCACACTGATTGCTTTATGCAGACAGGTGTAGACACGTGTAGACAACTGCTGCGAATCGCTTCCAACGCGATCGCCCAGGGTTACTAAAGACAAAAGTTCAACTAAAGACAAAAACCGATTGGGCATTGGAGCCCAACTCGGCACTAGGATGGGATGACAACAAGCCTAAGGAGTATCGAGATGCTTGTATTAAGTAGAAAGCAGGACGAAAAAATCCTAATCGGTGATGACATCGTCATTACCATTTTGCGAGTGAAAGGCAACACAATCCGTGTTGGCATCGAAGCACCCAAAGGAGTTCGGATCGTTCGCGCTGAACTGGATACCACCGCAAACACTTCAGAACCAAAGGTTACGCCTGAATCGATTGATAGCAAAAAAGATCGTCCGCAGCCGAGCCGTAATCGGCTGAGAGTCGCTTCCGTTTCTTCCGAAGCACCCGCTTCAGGAGTTCGTTCGCCGAAATCGGAACAACCGACTGTTACGAATCGACTCACCAAAGATGAGCCGGCCGCACACACCGATCGTACAGGTACCGGTTCCGGCCCCTTAGGATCTTATGTGCTAGCGGCAAGAATTCCGCTGCCAAGTCTTGCGACCGACTTGAACAGTCGAGTCGGTTGAGCATTAACGTTGAAGGCTCGGGGTTGAGGTGCGGTCGCCTGATGGACCGGGCGGCAGCGAACCTTGATTCGTAGATTGGACCGCAGCTTGTGGATCAGTCGTCATCGCACTTTCTGGGGTTCCCGTAGAAGCATAACGATTGGATTGCTGCAGTTGGCTCAGATGGTCCCGCAATATACGTCGCACTTCCAGGATGGTACGCGGCGTGGCATGAATTTCTTGATGTTCGGCTTCCACAATCAATTCGCTCTCGACACCATCAATTTTTGCACTAGCCAAGTCCACCACCCCATCGGTACCCGCCGAGAGTCGACCGTAAATGCCTTTCTGCGGAATCGAGCCAATGATGTTATAGTACTTGGTCCAGGGCGATGTTTTCGTCCGCATCATTGCGTGAAAGACAGGTGACTTGGGACTCAGTGAGTCGATACTGGTCTGCGTTGTTAGCAAGCTGGTATCGCGGAAAAAGTTGGGATTCGCTTTGGCAAGTTCGTTTCCACCTACGACCATCGTTGTTGGTAACTCGATAAACTTTCTGCCTAACCATTGCGTGTAGCCGTTCGCATAATTGCTCCCGCGGTGAGGAGTCCCAATGGTGATGACGCGGCGAATCGATCGGTTGGGTTGAAAAAATACAGCTTCAGCTAGTTGCTGCTTCAGTTGGTCTTCTCCCTTCAGTTCCGAAAACGGACGCTCGGAAAGGATCCGCCAGAATTCATCGCCGCTTTCAAGGGTCTGCATACGGCTGACCAAGCCGCCCATACTATGCCCCACAAGAACCATCTGGTCGAGCGATGGGTTTTGTTGATAGGGATCGAGATGGGTGCGTAGTTCGGCTAAGTCGGAACGGAGTTGTTTGGCGCTGGTCCAAAAAGGTTGCCCCGAAGGATATTGATAGAACCAGAATTGATAATTTTTCCGCAATTCGGGAAAACTTCGCAAGTCGTTGAACATCGGCATCCATGTGACGGGGCTGGAAAGTAGACCGTGAACCATGATGACGGGGATACGATTTTTGTCGAATGGTTCAAGCATGTAGATTCCACGTTTCTGCTGTCCTTGGTTCGGATTGAGAAAACCAACCGTGTAGTCCGATTGCTCTTTAAATTGCTCACTATCCAAAAAGTAGGCTAGCGGTGTGGCCAAATCGACTTGCAATGGAACCAACCTATTGGCAAGCGTTATGTCGGATGATGCCAGCGGGTCATGGAACTCCAGCACGCAGGAGTGGCGATGTTTTGCACTGGTATTGGGGGTCGCATTATCGTCGACCACGCGCAACAGAGCGGTGACGGCAAAACTTAAACCATCCGGATAATACTTCTCCTCGGAGGATTGAGTCGTTCCGCGTTTGCGAACCGCGATCAGTGGCACCCCTAATCCATACGTGATATTCGGGTTGGGAAGTCGATCCACGTCGAAGTCGCTACAAAATTCGAAACGCTCGAAGTCGGAGGCACGCCATGAGCCAAGAACGACGGATTGAACTAAGTGCGAGTTACCTCCCACCTTAAAGCGATAGTTTCCGCCCGGCTTGAGCTCCCCTTTCTTTTGAACCAAACGCAAAGTGGCTTCCAGCGAATAGTTGTAAAGGTCGCAAGCGCCGCGAAAACGAGGATCGTATGGATTGCGAATTGCGTCCAATCGCGGTGAGAACAAATAGATATAAGCATGAGCTACCGCGACACCAAACATGTCCAACGCATCGTCTGCATTTCCGTCCCGCTGCGACTTAGTGCCGATGATGTAAGCTAGTTCCGAGATCGCATATACGATCTCCGCTTCCGGCTCGGTTTCCGATAGCTTCTGTACCTCCTCGAAACATTTGCGAATATCTGCGTTATACGTCGGCAACAGGTCATATTTTCGCAACAAACCCAACGTACGGCCCGAAGCCTGCGGCCCCTTAGAGGAGGAAAGGCTCAATTGAGCTGTGAGCGGATTAAAGGGGATCGAACGGGGAATAATGAACTTTTGGGTGGAGCATCCGATGAAAGTGATCAGCGCACTCAACACCCAAGTTAAGCATATCAGCGTCGAGACAACTTGGCGCGAACGATCCGACATGACGCCCAACCCGTTTCATCCGTGAAAGAGAGAGTTCAATCGAGCAGGGTAAAGAATCTGCGTCGGCGAATCAATTGCAGTCTGTCCCAAAATGGATTCCAATCAAGAGGTCGGGCTCGTTTCTGTTACCACCTTTTTCCAGCGAGGCACTTGGAGATGCTAGCAACCCCATTCATCCCATTTGCCAGACGGCTTAGCCGGCTCGTCTGTGCGGTTCTTTTCTTTGCGCTTGGCAGCTCAAGCCTGTGGGCTCAATCGCGTGAGGGAGACAAATCGCCCCTCTCCGAAAACGGCCACGTTGCGCGGTCCAATTCCGCTCGCTCAATGAACACAGACCCATTAATCGCGAAGCTTGGTAAACAGGAAATCCTGTGGAGTGAGTTAGCCTATCGCTGGCGAGTTGGAGGGATAAAGTTTGACGATATCGAAACGGTAGATTCGATCGCCCTAATCGAGGGTGTAGAAGCATTGAGGAAGCAGCGTATCGCGCAGGCCGAACTGGATCGTCGCGGCTTGGGAGCAACGGCGACTGAAGTGGATCGATGGATCGCAGCCCGGATTCAGGGTATTGAAGGGGCCAAATTGACTGCAGGCGATTTAGCGAAGCAAGAAGGTCTCTCGCTGGAGAGCTGGCAGCGCGAGCTGAGGTGGCAAAAAAGCTGGGGGCAGTTTACACGGCAAGTGCTTACCGGTGCGCGTTTACAAAAGCATTTTGAAAACCATAAAGAATGGTTTGATGGCACAGAACGAGACATCTTTCATGTGATCCGGCCCATCGCCTGGAACGATACCAGTGGTCGGGAAAAAGCGATCGGTGAGTTCCGCGAATTAGCGGCACAGATTCGCAGCCAAGAATTGACTTTTGAAGCGGCCGCAAAGAAATGGTCTAGCGGCGCGACCGCAGAGCAAGGGGGGCGTTTGGGTTGGATGTCCTATCAGGGCCCCATGCATCCTAGCTTTCATCACGCAGCTTTTGAACTGAAAGAGGGTGCCGTCAGCGAACCCATTGAGACTCCGCACGGAGTGCATTTAATCTGGGTGCGATCGATAAAACGTGGCGATTTACCCTATGAACGCGTGATGGACGCGGTGCGGCGTTCGTTGCTGGTGGAAGAGTTCGAACAACTGGTCAATGCCTATCCGAAATCACCGCCGGTGGAATGGGTCTACACCCCAAAAATTAAGCCGTAACGACGGCGATCACGCAGTCGCCGCCAACGAACTATGATTCAAATTGGCGGCCGACTGGCGACTTGAGTGGACACTTTGTTATCGAGCGTCTTCTGCACGTTGGACTATCCGCCATAGTGTGATGTGAACCAATTATGCGATTCACAATCCGCGAGCATTCCGGGAAATCGATTGAGCAATTCATTCAGGATATTTGCGGAACCGATTCTTGGCGATACAGACAGGTCAAAATCACACGACGCAGTACTGTAATCGGATTCGTCGTTTGATTCGATATTCTATCGAAGAAGCCAATCAAAAGTTGGCGAGTAGATTGCAATTCGAACGGCAAAATCATCGTCGCGAGATTCATATAGCTTTGGTTCATTTTCAATAATGGCGGTCAGAGTGATCCACAAGGCATCTTGAGCCGTAACGATAAAGCCATCATGTTCGTGCCAGTCATGAAATAAAGAGACAAAAGGGAAATGGGGCTCAAGAGATGCAAACGCGAACGCCAGTATTTCGCGAAGTTGCGAAAGGTTTAGTTCGTCGATGGCGTGAATGCATCGTCCATCGAATGGTGGCAGCGACGATTCGAGTCGTTTTTGTAGTTCAGGAGTCACGAGCCCGATAACAACAATAATTCTTTTATTATTATTTAATCTTCTTCACAAAATACTTCTTGTATCACTCGCGTCTATGGGCACGGCAGAAGAAACTGTATCGCCTTATCGAACTGGGGCTTAGTGATGACGAAAACGGTCCCAATCAATTTGCAGTTTTCGCATGCGAGCCCGGAGGGTATGAGGATTAATGCCCAACAATTTGGCGGCCCCCTTGGAACCTTCTATTTTTCCGCGCGTCGCCGCCAGCGCTTGCTCGATATGCTGCTTCATCGCTTCATCGAGGCTCAGTATAACGCCAGAGAAAGTTGGCTGGATTCTAACCGATGGCGTCTCAGGAATCACTTCATAAAAAGTAGGCTCATTTGAATCATACGTTGAGTAGGCTGCCTGCTGGGATAGCCCCAAGGCTTTGACGATCTCCAGCGTACGACCGTTGCCAAGAATCACTGCTCGATCCATTACCGCTCCCAGTTCGCGAATGTTTCCTGGCCAAGAGTATTGGGTCAAAGCGAGGATGTCTGTAGGACTGGGGTCGACAGACGGTAAACCAAAACGGGCCGATGCGCGCTGAGCAAAATGTTTCGCGAGGGCAGGGATATCGATAAGGCGATCTCGCAATCGCGGCAACATGATGGGAAACACATTGATTCGATACCACAGATCTTCGCGAAACGTGCGCGTTTTCACCATATTGGATAGATCCCGGTGGGTTGCCGCAATAATCCGCACATCGATATGAATAGGCTTCTTTCCCCCAACACGTTCGAATTGATGATCTTGCAAGACTCGCAACAAGCGAACCTGCGCGGCTAAGGGTAACTCACCAATTTCATCCAAAAATAATGTTCCACCATCCGCTCGCTCGAACCAACCTTGGTGCATATCGGATGCACCCGTAAAACTCCCTTTCTCATGTCCGAACAACTGAGAATCAATCAATTCTGGCGGGATCGCGCCGCAGTTCACTCGAATAAATGGACCATCGCTGCGATTGCTCCGTTGATGGATGGCTCGCGAGATAATTTCTTTACCAGTTCCTGTCTCACCCAAAATCAATACGGGTACATCAGAACCAGCCACCAATTCGACGCGTTCCATGACGACGCGCAGGCCTTGCTCGGCTCCAACCACTTCGTCTTCCCGCAACTGCTGGCGCCCCAAACGAGACAATAAAGAATGCCGATCCGCTTCCGCCGTAGCCTGCAGTTTTTTCAGTTCGCTCAAGCGAAGATCGTTCGCCATCGCGGCCGAAAACGCCTCAAGCAAACGCTGCGATAACTGTGCGATCGGACGCTGGGGTGACTTGCTCCAGTAAAGATGAAGCAGACCGGCCAGTGTATCCTGCACCATCAGCGGTCCGACCGTTTGCCAACCATCATGCTGCTTATACAGAATCGGCTCCAGAATCTCATGACTTGCCCCGCCTCGACCTTGCCAAATCTCCTGCTTTTCACCCCACGTCGACAATGCCGACCAATGTGCCGAAGTCAAACTGATCACTTTTCGAGGATGATCATCGGAACTGAGAAAGAGAGTATCTAACGAAGTGGGCGTCAGGCGATCCAGACGCAAATCGATTAACCCCGCAGTTTCGCGAAGCTGAAGCGCAATGTTGGCCGCCGACTCTCGAATCTCCAGATGTCGGCACACCTCTTTCCAGATTTGTAGCAAGAGCGAATCGTCCATGTTCATAGAGTTCGTGAAGCGGAATATCCCGCAAATATGCTGGACCGTGACATTTCACGGATTTATACCATCATATTTTATGGGCTTATCCGTATCTATGTCCTTATTTTGATGGTTGAACGAATTTTTATCCCAGTCAAAGTCCCTGCTGTTTTTGGGCAAATATCCCGGGTTTTGCAGGGGAAACTCGCAATAGGAACCAAGAGATCGCCAACTTGCCCCTGGGATTTACCCCACTCCCACTTACGCAAATGCAATGCCAGAGGGTATTGGCATCCTGATTGCATTGCTGGGTAGATCCAGATTTGGCACTATGGCGCGGAGGAAGATGGATCTCATGATTAAGCAAACAGTAGGGTTGGCCGTCTTGATGGCAGCGGTGTCGCTGTGTGCAGGTTGCGACCAGAAATCGTCCAGCAATTCCGACCCAGGCCTGAAAAAAGTCCAATTGCTGAACGTCTCCTATGACCCGACACGCGAGTTCTACCAAGAGTTTAATGAGTCCTTTGCGGCGCACTGGAAGACGCTCAGAAATGAAGAACTGTATGTCGAACAGTCGCATGGCGGAGCCGGCAAGCAGGCTCGCGCGGTGATGGATGGTCTGGAAGCCGATGTGATTACCCTGGCGATCGGTTATGACATCGACGTGATTGCAGAACGCACGAAACTCTTACCCTTGGACTGGCAAAGCAAATTCCCCAAGAACAGCGCACCCTACTCGTCGACCATTGTCTTTTTGGTCCGCAAAGGAAATCCTAAAGGGATCAAAGATTGGGCCGATTTGGCGAAAGAGGGTGTCGAAATTATCACCCCCAACCCCAAAACCAGTGGCGGAGCACGCTGGAATTATTTGGCCGCTTGGGGTTCCGCACTGTCGCGCGAACTGGGGGGAATCGAAGCCGTTCGCAAAGCAACTCCCGAACAGCGTGCCGACGCGGAGAAGACAGCGCGGTCTTTCGTTGAAGCCATCTTTCGCAAAGTTCCTGTGCTCGATTCGGGAGCACGTGGAGCGACCAATAGCTTTGTGCAGCGTCAATTGGGTGACGTTCTCTTGACCTGGGAGAACGAAGCTTATTTGTCGCTGAAAGAAAGTGGTGGAGATCAAGTCGAAGTCGTAGTTCCCACGCTAAGCATTTTGGCGGAACCTCCCGTCGCCGTGGTGGAACAGTACGCCAAGAAACATGGCACGCTGGAACTCGCTCAGGCTTACTTGGAATATTTGTATTCACCACAAGGTCAACAATTAGCGGCGAAACATTTCTTTCGACCGAACTCCGCGGACGCGCTTTCGCAACAGGACAAAGAAAAATTCACAAACATTGAACTTTTCCAACTCACCGATTTCTGGGAGAGCTGGGCTGAAGCACAAAAAATCCACTTCGACGATGGTGGCCTTTTCGATCAAATCTACCAACCTCAGTGAATCCAATTCCGGTCGAATGGAACTCGACCTCCTGCGCTCTTTTCGCTAAGGGAGTTGTCTCAAACTGTCTATGATTCGTACAAGATCTTACAGCGTGTTGCCCGGTTTTGGGATCACGATGGGTTACACGCTGACCTATCTTGGCCTGATCGTCTTAATCCCTCTAGCGGCCCTCATTTTGCGAGCGACATCGATGTCGTTTGAAGAATTTTGTTCCGCCGCATTTAATCCTCGCGTACTGGCCTCATATCGCATCACCTTCGGAACTTCCCTAGCAGCCGCACTCGTCAATTCGATCTTCGGATTCATTGTGGCTTGGTGCCTGGTTCGCTATCGATTCCCCGGCCGTCGTTTCCTTGATGCCTTGATTGATTTACCGTTTGCCATTCCCACTTCGGTCTCGGGAATAGCCCTGACCGCAATTTACGACAAAAACGGACTCATAGGCCAAACTCTTCATCAACTCGGAATTCAATCCGCTTACAGCTCCCTCGGTATATGCATCGCGCTGACTTTTATTAGTCTTCCATTTGTGGTCCGTACCTTACAACCTGCTCTGGAGGAATTGGATGGCGAGTATGAGGAAGCCGCGATGTGCTTGGGTGCTTCTCGTTGGGAAACCTTTGTGCGTGTGATCTTGCCCGCTTTGCTCCCAGCCCTCTTGACCGGTTTCGCACTTGCATTCGCTCGTTCGCTTGGTGAATACGGATCGGTGGTATTCATCTCAGGTAACTTGCCGATGAAAACAGAAATTACCTCGCTGCTGATCATTTCCAAATTTGAACAGCATGACATGTTAGGCGCTACGGCGATTGCCGTGGTTATGTTGGTCGCATCCTTCACCATTTTGATGTCCATCAATGGCTTGCAGTGGTACATCGCAAAACGATTTCGAGGGTAAAGGCTCCGTTATGTCGAGCGAAAGAAAACAGGGAACACAAGATCCACCGTGGCTCAGATGGCTGTTGATCGGTATCACAATCGGATTCATCCTTCTATTTTTAGCATTACCTGTTGGCATCATTTTTAGCGAAGCATTGAAAAATGGCTGGAAGACTTATGCCTTGGCGCTAAAGGACCCAGCAGCCTGGTCGGCCATCCATCTCACCCTTTTGGTGACCGCGATTGCCGTACCGATCAATACGATTTTCGGGCTGACCGCCTCATGGGCGATCGCGAAGTTTGAGTTTCCTGGAAAAGCGCTGTTGATCACCTGGATCGATATACCTTTTGCCGTTTCGCCCGTGATCTCTGGCTTCATCTACGTTTTGTTGTTCGGCCTGCAAGGTTGGTTCGGACAGACTCTATCAGAATGGGGTTTTAAGGTTATCTTTGCTGTCCCCGGAATCGTATTGGTCACCATTTTTGTGACCTTTCCCTTCGTGGCTCGCGAGTTGATTCCGCTCATGCAGGAACAGGGAAGCGATGAAGAACAAGCCGCTATCTCGCTTGGAGCTGGCGGATGGCAAACTTTTTTCTATGTAACACTCCCCAACATCCGCTGGGGTCTGCTCTACGGTGTGATTCTTTGTAATGCCCGAGCGATGGGCGAGTTCGGAGCGGTGAGCGTTGTATCGGGAAGCATTCGTGGAAAAACGGCCACTTTACCATTACACGTCGAACTTCTTTACAACGATTTCAATGTTCCCGCTGCCTTCGCGATGGCCTCATTACTCGCCCTAGTCGGCTTGTTCACTCTGGCGCTGAAAACGTATCTCGAATGGAAAGTCAAACAACAAAAATTAAATTCAACTGCATGGGAATAATGAACTATTCGACAGCGTGAAAGTCGATCAACTTTTATTTGCTATCCAAGTTTCAGCGGAATACGAAGCGGATCATCATGGGAATTGAAGTACAGCATATCTACAAATCCTTTGGCAATTACACGGCCCTACAGGATGTCAGTCTAGCCGTGAACGATGGCGAATTGATCGCTCTTCTGGGGCCCTCTGGCTCGGGCAAAACCACACTGCTCCGAATCATTGCGGGTCTCGAAATGCCCGACCAGCGTCCAGAAAGTCGAATCTTGTTTCACGGATATGATGTCGCCAAACAAAGGGTCGCTGAACGACAAGTCGGTTTTGTCTTCCAGCACTACGCACTTTTCAAACACATGACTGTCTTCGAAAATATAGCGTTTGGCCTGCGTGTCCGCCCCAGATCTAGTCGCCCGAGCAAAAGCGAAATCTCCAATCGGGTGAATGAACTTTTGCGTTTGATTCAACTCGATGGCTTCGGTAATCGCTTGCCCAGTCAATTGTCGGGTGGCCAGCGGCAACGTGTCGCTCTAGCAAGGGCACTAGCTATCGCTCCCAAAGTCCTGCTGCTGGATGAACCCTTCGGCGCGCTGGATGCCAAAGTCCGGCAAGGACTCAGAGCTTGGCTGCGGAGATTGCACGAAGAATTGCATATGACCACCATCCTGGTCACCCATGATCAAGA
>JBIKMB010000249.1:0-8344 GCA_044359485.1 Pirellulaceae bacterium
GCCAATATCTCTAGCCATCTCCGCAGCAAATCTAGTAGCCAGCAACCCCATTTCGCACTACAAACACCGAAATCGCCATGAAGTCGACTTCGCATTTGCCCTTTCAGTTGCCTGGCCGCACCACCATCTCACCACCTAAAAGCCTCGCGTGTACGCGACTTCCTCGGGGAGGGCCGATCAGACTTGCCTGCTACCGTTTCGCCTAAACTGGGTTCATCACCTAACCTGGGTTCATCACCTAATCTGGGTTCATCACCTAATCTGGGTTCATCGAGCCAGGACCGACTGCTTAGGGGCTTAACTGGGCACTGAGGTTTGACTTAGTGCCAGGGTTTGCCTTATCACCCCGCCTTTATCGCCTTTCCAGCGTCACTACTTGAACCAACCGACGAAAACCCATCCAAAAGGAGGGAAATGGGCGAAGTGGATTTAAGAGTTTCGCTGTTCACCACAGAGAATTTGGGAGTGTAACCAACTCTCCCCATTTACAGCAAGCCCTAAGCGATCGATTCGCCAAGAAAGTCTTGTTGCCCAGTTGCCCTTTCTGTTCTAGCGATTTCTAGACATTCCCTGTCACAAAATCTCCCGCTGCATAGCGGGCGAGGCTTCCCAAATAGCGCAATCAGCTTAATGCCTCACAATCGGCAATTACCCTACCTCCAGGCTCGCCCCGGATACTGGGTGTGAAAGCTTCTTGAATAATCCGAACTAGTACCGTTGCTTTGCGGGCCCACTTTCATACACTACCAGCAGTGATTGTAAAGCATTTCGCTTAGTTATCTTCGGCGAGCGATTCCGGTTCCTCAACGTAGTCGAAATCCTCTGCTGATGCCCCCCCTCTGTGATGGAAACGACCCGTCCCATGGCTGAAATTGCCAGCAACCCGACCAGTTTCTTCAGCAAGAATGAATTCCTGATACGGCGACTTCATTCCCTCAGCGGACTTGTTCCGGTGGGGGCCTACATGGTTGTGCACTTGTTCACCAATGCAAGCTTGCTCAATGGAGTCCCCACGTTTCAAAAAGCGGTTAATACGATCCACTCGCTGGGCGTCGTTCTCCCGCTGGTGGAATGGGGTTTCATTTTTCTTCCCATACTGTTTCACGGAATTTTTGGGGTTTGGATCATCAAGTCGGGTCAGTCCAACTTGAGCCACTACCGCTACACGAGCAATTTCCGATACGCTGCCCAACGCTGGACAGGGGTTATTGCCTTTATCTTCATTTTGTTTCATGTCTTGCATTTGCACGGCTGGTTCCATTTCGAAGCTTGGCTCAACGCGATCCAACCCTGGGGCTTTGGCTCATTCCGGCCCTATAACGCCAGCAGCACACTGGCCTTGGCGCTCAAAGGCTTTGTATGGCCGGCATTTTATATTGTCGGTGTTCTCGCTTGTGTCTATCACTTGGCCAACGGTATTTGGACCTTCGGTATCACCTGGGGAATTTGGATATCGCCAGCCGCTCAAAAGCGAGCAAGCTTAGTGTGCTCGGGCTTTGGCGTTTTACTAGCAATCGTCGGCATGAGTGCGTTGGGAGGAGCCAAACTGGTCGATCCCGCACAAGCTCGTGCCATCGAGGACAAACTGAATCAAACGCGTATTGATAATGGTGAAATCTCCCCGCAAAGCAAAAAACTTGCGAAGTGATCGAGAGAACTCCGACGCGGTTTATAGTAGTGTTAACTGGCTCCCGGGTCACATCGTGATATTTGAGCCAGAAAACTAAAAAATTGTGAGAAGTCTGACCGTGCAATCCTTCGGAGTGACGCTCACGAGGACAGAACTCACCCCGAAGGAAAGTCGCTGCGGCATTTCGAGCGAACAACCTTTGCGGATAGATCATCAAAAAAGACCGCATGTGAGCCTATCTTGTTTGGCAACAACATGCATGAACAGATCGTAGGACTGGAATAATGGCAAAGCAACGTGTTGTAGTTGTCGGTGGTGGTTTGGCTGGCCTAGCTGCCACAATGAAATTGGCCGAACTGGGAGTTCCAGTAGACCTGATTAGTCTCACTCCGGTGAAACGTTCTCACAGCGTTTGTGCCCAGGGTGGCATCAACAGCTGTAACGATGCGACACGCCAACTCGGTGACTCGGAGTGGAAACATTTTGATGACACCGTGTACGGCGGCGACTTCCTACAGCACCAGCCTCCCGTCAAAGAAATGGCGTACTGGGCACCGAAGGTCATTGATTTGATGGACCGTTTGGGCGTTACCTTCAACCGCACCACAGAAGGTTTCATCGACCGTCGTCGCTTTGGTGGAACTCTCTACAAGCGAACCGCATTTGCGGGCGCTACCACTGGCCAGCAATTGTTGTACGCGTTGGATGAGCAGGTTCGTCGCTGGGAGAGCGCGGGCTTGGTAAAGAAATATGAATTTTGGGATTTTCTCGGACCGGTGTTGGATGCAGATGGCGTCTGCATCGGCGCCGTTGCCCAAGACATGGTCAGTATGCAGATTCGATCTTTCCCCGCCGATGCCGTCGTGGTGGCGACCGGTGGTTGTGGTCTGCTGTATGGCCGGTCGACAATGTCTGTATTTTGTACCGGAAGCGCAGCATCGCGTTGTGTGCAAGCGGGTGTCAAATATGGAAATGGTGAATTCATACAAGTTCATCCCACCGCGATTCCCGGCGCAGACAAGTTGCGATTGATGAGCGAGTCGGCTCGCGGTGAAGGTGGTCGAGTTTGGGTGCCCCGCAAGCCTCAAGACACTCGTCCACCCAAACAAATTCCGGAATCCGACCGCTACTATTTTTTGGAGTCGCGTTATCCCAAGTACGGCAATCTCGTGCCTCGCGATATTGCGACCCGCGAGATATTCAACATCTGCGTCAATGAAGGTCTCAGTGTTGATCCGAACAAAATGTGCGTGTACCTCGATTTGACCCATATTCCGAGAGCCGAGCTGGATCGCAAACTAGGCGGCATTCTCGAAATCTACGAGAAATTCCAAGGCGTCGATCCTCGCGAAGTACCGATGAAGATTTTCCCGGCTGTGCATTATTCCATGGGGGGCTTATGGGCCGATTACCAGCGCACTGCGGAGGGTGGTCTGCAACCGGGCTCGCCACGCAATCAAGTCACCAACATTCCGGGCTTATACGCCATCGGAGAATGCGATTATCAATATCATGGCGCGAATCGCTTGGGTGCTAACTCACTTTTAAGTTGCATCTTCAGCGGATTGTTTACCGCTCCTGGAATTCAGAACTTCATTTCCAACAAGAAGATCGCGGCCGCCGATGTGAATCCTTCGGTCTTTGAACGAGCGGTTGGAAAACAAGAACTGCGCCATCGCCAACTGCTCAGTCAAAGCGGTCCTGGCAGCGGAGGTGAGAATCCGTACTTGATTCATCAAGAACTCGGAGATGTGATGACTCGAGCCGCAACCGTTGTTCGAGAAAACAATCAGTTGCGAGAATCTATCGCCAAGGTGCATGAATTGCATGAGCGCGTTAAACGCTGCTCGCTTTCCGATAGCGGTAGCTGGACGAACCAAAATGTGATCTTCACCAAAGCCGTTCAGGATATGTTCCCGCTTGCATTCGCCGTTCTGCAAGGTGCATTGCAGCGTGACGAATGTCGCGGAGCGCACTTCAAGACAGCGTTCTCTCCGCCAAGTTTGACCGCGACCGATCCTGCTGAACGTCGCCTTCAGGCAGAGCAATGGTGCGATCGCTTCGAAGAAAATAATAATCGTTTCCTCAAATCGTCCATCGCGACGTGGGATGGTGAACAGATCAAAGTGGATTACGAAGATGTTGACACTTCGATCATTCCGCCGCGGCCACGCTTGTACGGTTTGGTAGGTGCTGAACAAATTGAAGAAGTTTGGCGAGAACGCTGCCGAGCCAAGGGTCTACAGAATGTTGGATCGTCGCTCGCTGCGGCTAGTTCCTAACATAACTTACAGAAGCGACGCCAGTGGTTGACGTGCACAAAGCGTGAATGAATTAAAAAAGTATTTTGTCCGAACCTCGACAGTTAAGACTATCTATCAGTTGAGAACATACAGATGATCGCACCCGAAGCGAGCAAATCGACACAACGCAAACCTGAAGTGATCAACGTACGGGTTCTTCGGCAAGATGGCCCGAATCTTCCATCGTACTGGGAACAGCATCAAGTTCCTTACGAAGAAGATATGAACGTCATCAGCGTTCTTCAGCGAATCGCAGCACAAAGCCAAACCGTCGACGGAAAACATGTAGCTCCTGTCGCATGGGACTGTGGCTGCCTCGAAGAGGTTTGCGGCTCGTGCACCATGGTGATCAATGGTCGCGTTCGCCAAGCCTGCTCGGCTCTGGTTGATCGCTTGCTGCAAGATAATCCCATGGAAATCCAATTGCAGCCGATGACTAAATTTCCAGTCGTTCGCGACCTCATGGTCGATCGTGCCCGACTGTTCCGCTCATTGCAGCGAGTCAAAGCCTGGGTGCCTGTGGACAGCTACTATGACATGGGTGCTGGGCCGAAGATCGATCGTGAGACCCAAGAGCAAAACTACCCGCTCAGCCAATGCATGAGCTGCGGTTGCTGCCTCGAGGCTTGTCCACAATACACAAAAATTGAACTTCAGCGGCGTCCAGGAGAATCCGACGAAGAGTTTCAGAAACGTAAAAGTGAGGCCTACGATAAAGGCTTTTTGGGCGCTGCTCCCATTTCGCAAGCGATTTTGTTCAACTCGCACCCAACCGGTAAGAATATCGCCAGCGAGCGACTGGAAGCACTCTCCGGGGAAGGTGGCATTCAGGCTTGCGGCAACGCCCAGAACTGTGTTTCGGTTTGCCCCAAAGAAATACCGCTAACCACTTCGATCGCTCGAGCGGGGCGTGCAACAACGATTCACGCTCTGAAGAAGATCTTCGATCGCTAAGCGATCTCAGTCAACCGCGAATATCACCTCTGAGGTTGGTTCATGTAGCCGGCCGCAGAGGTTTTTTTGTTCCCGTGCATCGGCCTTGTGGTAGCACTGCGCGCGAATTGCAAAAGCGCTTCGCCTTAAAATGTATCGCGTATCCGCCAAGCGTTTAGCGCACCGATCACAATACAAGCGGAACCGAGGAAAAATGAAATCCCTGGGAGATATACGGGAGCTGTTTCGGAACTAAAGTAACCAAAGAGCCCGGTGGCCAGTGGCGGAGCGCAAACGGCCGCAATACTTCCCAAACTAGCGATCGATCCTTGAACGGTCCCTTGTTCATTCGGAGGAACGGTGCGAGCAATCGTCGCTTGAGCAACCGGTTGGATTAAGCCCGCAAAACAGCCCACTCCCATGATCGCATACATCATCCAACCTTCAGTTGCCAACCCGTACAACAAATGGGAAAGCGCTGCGGCACTCAGCCCCAAGAAAAGACTTCGGCTCGGCCCCAAAGCACCAGTGAGATACCGCACTAATCCTGCTTGCATGATAAAAGTCAAAACACCAACGGCTGTCATCGACATACCGTTCTGGAAGGAATCCCATTGAAATCTTTTCCCGTTATAGAGAATCCAAGTGCTCTGCAAAGCCTGCTGTGCCAGCGCGCAAAAGAAAATCGTGATCGCTAAGGCGGCAACCGTTGGATAGGCTTTGAGTTTATAGATTGCCGCGAATGGGACTGCATTGATCTTTAGTTTGGCCGCTCGTTTCTCCGGAGGTAGAGATTCTGGCAGCACCAGGAATCCATAAATGAAATTCAAACCCGCCAGCGAGGCTGCGACCAAAAAAGGTAAACGGGGATCGTCTTGTCCCAACCAACCGCCGATTGCAGGACCGATCACAAATGCGATTCCAATCGTTGCCCCCGATAATCCAAAATTCTTAATCCGATTCTTCGGCGTACTAATATCTGCAATGTAAGCGTTCGAAGCGGTGATATTGGCAGCGGTGATTCCTGAGGCGATGCGAGCAAAAAAGAGCCAAACGAGATTGGTCGCCAGATACGTCAATAAAAAATCGATCGCCAATCCAAGAATGCTCAAGAGCAATACCGGCCGCCGTCCGAATCGATCACTGAAGCCACCGATGATCGGTGCCGCCACGAATTGAGCAAGTGCGTAACAACCGATCAAAACCCCGTAAATAAAACTGGGAACATACTTCGTACCTTGAGTTACCTCTGCCACAATCTCGGGTAACACGGGGATGATGACTCCGATCCCAAGGATATCGAGAAAAAGGGTCATCAAAATAAATCCGATAGCAGCCCGTTTGGCTCCATCGGTCAGCGGGGCGGGCTCCCCAACGTCTGATGCTTTGGCCCCCTCATGCGGAGATTGGGGAGTGGACGATGGGGACGATGACATGCTACGATCACTAGGTTTCGGGGAAAGCTGCTAAATGAGTCGCTTTATTCTATAGAGCATTTCTGTGGTGAATACCCGCCATGGTGGTGAATCGAAGCAGACCGCCCGCAATCACCCCGTCGCGAAGAAAAATTTTCCTATGTCAAAACGCTCGGTTACTCGACTGGGGTGCGGCGATCGGTTCGTCAAATGCTAATTGGATGTCGTCGCTCGTTCAAGGAGCCACGGCTGAGAGTCCGAGTCCACAATAGGATCATTCCGCATTAAGATCTTTCGTATAAATAGCCCGAGTCAAGCGTCCGTTTCTCGACATGCCACATGCTGCACAACGTGCAAGAAGGCATCATCGACACGTAAGGTTAGGGCAATCTCTTTCCCGTCCATGGTTAAGTTCAAGCTTCCGTTGTTCTCGATGTTCTAGAATTCAGGAAGTTTTCGCAGCTTGCGCTCCACGTTCACGCGTTGAGGATCGTTGGTTTCGAGTCGAAATTCCAATCCCATGTTGATTTTATGGTGATGTTGAGCGTTGATTGGACGATCCTAAAAATTATTCTGTGAAGTTTCGACCACTCGCACAAAACTTCTCCCGATGAAACCTTTACGCCAGGGCACTTGCTTTGGGTACAGCGGAAGCCGGAGGACGCGAGATGAAGATCACACGAATAGCTTCCATCAACATAACCCAAGCCATGATCAGCAGCACCAATCCTACGTAGGGAACGGGGTCTGCCATGAAGCTGGGTCGTTTTTCCGAGTATAATTTCGGTATGGTCATCAAGTACAAGGCCCAAATACTCATAGTGTACATCCAAACCGTTGGAATACCTACGACCAGCCAGACCCACCATACCCCTTTTGTTTTCCAGAGCCATACCGTTACCCCTAACAACGTCAACGCCGCCAGAAGCTGATTGCTCGCTCCAAAGAGACTCCAAAAAGTTTGAAACAAGGGAGGAGCCTCGGAGGGATGACGCAACATGAAAAAGACTGGAACTCCTGCGGTGAGCAGCGTGCCGATGGTTTTGCCCACCCAATTATGTAACCCCGTAAGTTCCTGAATAATAAACCGACCGAGCCGCGTACAAACATCGAGTGTGTCATATACAAATGTCGTAAAGGCTAACAAAGCAAAGGTGATCGCTGCTTCGCGCGGTATGCCGATCGCGCGAGCAAAGTTTCCAATCCCCTGGGCGTAGATTTGATTAGGATCTCCTTTAAGCTCGGTGCTGCCGGGAGCAAACGACATCACGCAGCATAGCGAAACGATCGCGACCATCGCCTCCAACAACATGGTGCCGTAGCCTACCACCCTAGCATCGGTTTCCTTCTTCAATTGCTTCGACGTGGTCCCGGAAGCAATCAACGAATGGAAGCCCGAACAAGCTCCGCAGGCAATTGTGATAAACAGAAAAGGAAAGAGAGACTGCGTTGCTTTAGGTGTTTCTACCACCCAGCCGCGAAACGCTGGATACTGAATGGTCCCGCCGCCGACGATCAAACCCAGCGCACCGATGGCTAGAGCGGCATACAAAAAGTAACCACCGAGTTCTCCGCGCGGTTGCAGCAAAAGCCAGACGGGGACGACCCCCGCGACCAAGCAATAGATTAAAAGAATAACCGACCAGACTTTGCGGGCTTCGCCTGGCGAGGATAAACCGAACCACGCTTGAATATCTACAGGTACGTATTTGCCGACGAGGATCGCGACCACCACCAAGGGAATGGCGAACAAGACCGCCGTGCCCATCGGTATCTTACAAAACCGAACGACCAAACCCATCACAATCGGCAGAATGAGGTACAGCAAGGAGGACCCTGCAATCGCAGCGCCGGGTACATTGCCATTAGCCGCCTGAGCAGCCCCCACAAAACTACCAGCTGTGACATCGGTGAATGCCACAACGATGTAAACCAACGCAATCCAAATAAACGCCAAAAATATCAGGTACGACAATCGGCTGACATGCTCGTTGACCACTTCAGCGATCGAGCGGGCTTTATGGCGAATCGAGGCCACCAAGGCCGTAAAATCATGAACGCCC
>JBIKMB010000250.1:0-8291 GCA_044359485.1 Pirellulaceae bacterium
TATCAAGTAGTGGAATCGATCCACCGTTTGTGGCGATGATGGCCAATGGCACCAGCGGTGACATCAACAACATTCCCTTTGGCAAGCCGCGAGCGTCTCGGCCGACCTATGGACAGATGACTTATGTCGCCGAAGATTTAGCTAACAAGGTAAAAGATACAGTTGCCAGCCTTACCTGGAAAAAGAATCAAAAGATAGCGGCCCGCTATCGTGAGTTGGATTTGAAATGGCGCGAAGTCGATGGCGATTTGATGCGTTGGGCAGAAGAGACCTCCGCGAAACCAACCTCGCCGCAAGGCGCCGATTTACCTGCTATCTACGCGCGTCGGGTACAACAGCTCGCACAAGCAAGTCCCCAGACCAAGGCACCGGTTCAGTTATTGGTCATCGGCGATGTGGCTATCGGTACAACTCCTTGTGAAACATTTGCAGAGATCGGTATCGAATTTCGCAAGCGTTCTCCTTTTCCGAACTCTTTTATGGTGGAACTAGCGCACGGTTATTTCGGCTATTTGCCCACGCCAAGACATTTTGAGTTGGGTGGGTATGAAACGTGGCCTGGAACTAATTATTTGGAACCGCAAGCTTCCGTGAAGATCATGGATGCCTTGATGGAAATGGCGAACGAACTGAAAGCACCCTAATTAGCCCATCCCAATTTGATGAATTCGCTTCAAGTAAGAGCCTATTCCAGAACGCAAAGGGATCGAGAGTGCGACACTGATGCCGGCAAACGCCGCGGCACTTTTGCGGGTTCTAGCACTTCAATGGCTTTCATCCTGCAGATGCCGCAAATCGAATTCGGCTCGCTCGGAACATGAATGAACCAGGTGCTCCGACTCTCTCGTCATAACCATTTGACCCTTCACAAAAGGCTCACCGACTTGGAGTTTTCTGTCCTATAAAACCCTGAAATCAACATCATTTCTTAATCACAAGTTTTCAATAAGTCATTGCGTGGTCCGAGTCATCTCTGGATAATCTAGATCGGTTTTTTTTGTAAATACAATATCTTGAGAGACGACATCTTCATCCTTGAGACTTGGAGTTCATTCTAGTGTTATTGAAACAGACGCATTTATCCGTTTGCGGCCTGACAGCGGCTTTCCTGGCATCGCTTGTTCCATCAGCAACGGCCTATGGCCATGAAGGCCATGAGCATAAGCCACGAGAGGTCAAGCCCGCGGAAATGTATGCTCCCAAAATAACTCCTGATCGAGTGGTGCTAACCTGGTCTAGTGATCCCACCACGACGCAATCGGTCACATGGAGAACTTCAACGGAAGTTCCGGCGGGATTGGCCGAAATCGCTCTAGCTACGGCAGGTCCAGAGTTCATCAAAGCCACCAGTCGCGTGGATGCAAAGACGGAAAAGCTCATAACGGACATTAATGAGGCTCACTTTCACTCAGTCACTTTCAAGGATTTGAAGCCTGCCACCAAGTATGTTTATCGCGTTGGCGACGGCGTGAACTGGAGTGAATGGTTTCAATTCCGCACCGCCTCGGACAAGCCAGAAAAGTTTTCGTTTATCTATTTCGGCGATGCGCAAAATAATCTCCGATCTATGTGGTCGCGTGTGATCCGGGAAGCCTACAGCGATGCTCCGAAAGCTGCATTTATTGTGCATGCGGGTGACTTGATCAATTCGGCAGAGTCCGATGCCGAATGGGGCGAATGGTTCGGCGCTGGCAATTGGCTTAACGGCATGATCCCCAACGTTCCAGTTCCCGGCAATCATGAACAGGCTAAGGCTTCTGACGGTTCGCGACGCATATCGCACCACTGGAGGCCCTCTTTTACTCTTTTTGAAAACGGCCCAGAAGGGCTTGAGGAAACCTGCTTCACATTCACCTACCAAAACGCTCGCATCATCGGCTTGAACAGCAACGAAGGTATTGAGCAACAAACGGTTTGGATGGAGGAAGTACTCGCTAAAAACGAACATCCGTGGGTGATTTGCACCTTTCATCATCCGATTTTTTCCACGGGCAAAAACCGTGATAATCCAGGACTGCGTGAAGCATGGAAGCCCATTTTCGACAAGTATCGCGTCGATTTAGTTTTGACCGGTCATGACCACACCTATGGCAGAACGGGGCTACAAACTCCCTTGAAACTTGACACCTTAGGTAATGTGCCCACAGGCGTTTCCAATGTCGACACGGAATCGGGCACCATCTATGTTGTCTCGGTGAGCGGACCGAAAATGTATGATCTAGATCGTAAATCTTTCATGGTCCGAACTGCTGAAGATACTCAGCTGTATCAAATCATTCATGTGGATGGCAGTGAATTACGATTCGAATCACGAACGGCACTCGGCGAACTCTATGATGCCTTCACACTCAAGAAAACTAAGGGAGAAAAGAATGACTTGATTGAGGGTGAAGTCACTCTGCCTGAAAGACGACGCAAGTAAACCCGTTTCAAAAATTAATCTCCTGAGGTCACGATCTTACAGCAAGAGACTACCAAGAAGATCGTGACTTTTTCTTCTATTTGCATATAGAGAAGATAGTTTTACTCGGTTCGTTTCGAGATCACATGAATCTTTTTTCACGGATAATTTTGATCATTACAAAGCGTTAGAACGCTACCGATTTTGATCGGCACGCAAGCAAATGGATTGCTTGAAAAAGAATAACCTGCTCGCTCTCTATACCCACAATATTCCCCAGCGTTACAGGCTCAGCATTTCCCCTATCAAGACTTACCCGCAGCCACTGGTGCGCAGGAATCAATCGGCAGTGTGCGAATCGATCTATGTCACACTTCTAGCAATAGTTTATCGATCACTTTTCCGCCGAATTGACTGAGTTGCTTGAAGCGACCCGCGTGGTAGTACGTTAACTTGTTATCGTCCAAACCTAATAAACGAAGCAAAGTAACGTGCAGGTCGCGAAGGGGACGCACTTCCTCAACCGCGGTCATCCCCAGCTCATCGGTCGCTCCGATGGTATGTCCAGCGTTGCAACCACCGCCTGCTAGCCAGATCGTCATCGCATTAGGATTGTGGTCACGTCCGTAAGCAGTACCGCCGCGGATCCCATTGTCGGGCGTTCGCCCAAACTCTCCACACCAGACGATCAAAGTGCTCTCCAGCAATCCGCGTTGCTTGAGGTCCTGAATCAACGCCGCAATCGGCTTATCGACTCCCTTGACGAGGTTGCCATGCGCCCTTTCGATATAATCATGACTATCCCATGTGCCATGATAAAGCTGAACAAAGCGCACACCAGACTCAACCATTTTTCGAGCCAGCAAACATTTTCGACCGAAAGCATCCGTGGCTGCGTCGCCTAAACCGTACATCGATCGTGTCCGCTGGTCTTCACGACTCAGATCCAGCAATTCGGGCACCTGGGCTTGCATGCGAAAAGCCAATTCATAATTTTGCATCCGAACTTCTAAATCGCTGTGCCACGAATAACGCTCGTGATGCTGCTGATTAAGCGTCGCTAACAGATCAAGATTCGCCCGCTGTTGCTCTTGGCTCACGCTTGGTGGAGGCGATAAATCCAAGATGGGAGAACCTTTGGGACGCAGGGGGGTTCCCTGATATATCGCCGGCAAATAGCCATTGCTCCAGTTGGCAGCGCCACCTTGCGGGTAACTCACTTCGGGCAATACCACAAACCCAGGCAAGTTCTGATTCTCCGAACCCAACCCATAAGTCACCCAAGCACCTATGGCTGGATCACCACCAAATCGATTGCCACAATTCATCTGATACATCGCCGTCGGATGATTGACACTATCGACCTGACAACCGCGAAAAAAGCATATCTCATCAGCAACCGTGGCCAAGTTTTCCCAGTTTTCAGCCATATCGGCGCCACTTTGGCCCATTTTTTTGAACTTAAATGGACTTTGGACGTAATAGCGTTTTCCACTCTCCATAGCAGACTTCTGCTTCCCTTCACGCACAAATTCCTGCAAATGAACTTTTTGCAAATGCGGCTTGGGATCAAAAGTATCGATATGCGAAGGACCACCTTCCATCATCAGAAAAATGCAACTTTTGGCCTTGGCCTTCACATGGCCGACTCGGGCTTCCAGCGACGCTTTGGCCGATGTACCCAACTCCTCCTGAGCAGCCAACTTCTCTTGCTGTAGCATCGCATTGAGTGCGATAGCGCCGATCGAAGCGTTTAAACCGTAAAGAAAGCCGCGACGGTCCACGCTTTGGCTTGAACCCAGAAGCTGCTTATGTTCGACTCGCAAGATGGGCTTCATAGAACGTCTTTCATAGACTGAACACGCTTCAATAGACAAATATGAATTCGTTGCTATTCAATAACACCAGGCACAACTCTGCTAGCGCTCGACAATTGACATCGCACTCATCCAGCTTTATATCTGGTATAAAGTCATGATTCGAATAAATCTTTTCTATAAACGTAAATCGCTCACCCGTATTCTCTTCAATCGCCTCACGTTGCACTTGTAAGGGTTGAGAATGCAGATGAATCTCGGCATGCTCGAGAATTTTGCGCATCTTCTCCCAGTGTTCTAATCCATACCGAATTTCCATGGCGGTCGCGTCGCGTCCTAGAACTCGCTGAAAACATCGACGCACCACGGCGGAACGCTCATCTTCCAGACTCGCATTCGCACGATTTTGTTTCGCCTCTTGGATCGAAAGTTGAGCCACCTTGAGTGATCGCTTATAGCTAGATTCACTATGCAGCAGGGAAAAGACTTGAGGAGTTACGGTGCTGACTTCTCGGCGTTCGCAGGAAAAATCGAGCGGAGGTGTATTGAAGACTTCCAGTGATGGATCCACCAATCCCCGCAAACGCAGCGTATAAATGGACCTTCGATTCCGCTGCTCGGGGAGCGGATTGGGTGCCCAAGCTGCAGCGAACGTTCCCATCACTTGACGTGGTTGCAAGGCCGCTTCCAAATGGATTTCCGGACGACAAGGAATTCCACCCACCTCGAGGTTGAGTTCACCACTGGCAAGCAACATGGAATCTCGTATCTCTTCGGCGCTCAAGCGACGCGGCTGAAAAACGGCATAGCTTGTACTGAGTGGATCGAGTCGCTCGCGTAGCTCCGGTTGTGGATGAATACAACTGCGGCGGTAGGCCCGAGTCCGCATGATCCAGCGATGCATTTGCTTGATAGACCATCCATTCTCGATGAACGATGCGGCTAACCAATCCAGCAATTCCGGATGCGTTGGCCGCTTGCCTGTCGACCCAAAATTATTCGGATTTCCAGCGATAGCCGTTCCGAAATGCCACATCCACAATCGATTCACTATGACGCGGGCTGTGAGTGGATTCTGCGGATGGACGATCCACTGCGCTAGTCCGAGTCTTCTCCCGTGCATCTCGGTGGTAAGTGGACGTTGTCCCAAATATCCAACGATACTCAATACGCCGGGCAATACCTCTGGGCCAGGAGCAAAGGGATCTCCCCCAATCAAAATAGTCGGTTTCTCAAGTTCCGCGTTTTGAAATACATCTGCTGGAATTCTCACCGGTGCCGTTACCGATCGGTACTGAGGCGTGGGTCCGGAATAAACCGAGTGTGCATGCGGACGATAACGGTCCAGTTCCCATTGCAGGCGTTCGATACCTTTGCGCGCTACACGCTCTAAGCCGAACTGCTCCGGTGTGAATCCAACCAACTTCGGCGGATAATTCTCCTCCGGCACACCCGCTCGACCCAGCGCATTGCGGGTCTGTGAAAATGTATCTTGAAACAACTTTCCGGCTGCTGGCTTCTTGTTATTTTGCACTTGTGCGAGCGTCTTTTCCCACACCGCTGCATCTTTACGATTTTGCACAAACCATTCAGCCGCATTCCTCAGCAGCACTTCATCCAGTCGAGCCAGTATGGCTTGATATTCATCGAGTCTTTTCTGCAAGTATTTCTCTTCCTCGAAACCATTTCGATTTTCTGATTCGAGAAAGGGCATGTTGCGTTCCGCGAGTTGGGTTGTGCACAACGCGGCTTGGATTGAATAATAATCGCGGGTTGGAATCGGATCGAATTTATGATCGTGACATCGTGCACATTGAAGCGAATGGGCCAAGAAAGATTCACCGATGCTGTTGGTAACATCATCCAAAAATCGCTGCCTTGCAACTTTTGCAACCTCCATGCCGGTTAACTCCCACGGTCCCATGCGCAAAAAACCTGTGGCGATCATAGATTCCTCTGTGGCACCTTCTATTTCATCGCCTGCAATTTGTTGCATCACGAATTGGTTGTAGGGCATATCTTGATTGAAGGCCCGTATTACATAGTCGCGATATCGCCACGCATTGCCACGCTCATAATCGTTCGCGAAACCGGCCGAGTCAGCATAACGCACGACGTCGAGCCAATGCTGCGCCATTCGCTCGCCATAGTGTGGACTTTCCAGCAAGCGATCGATCAGTTGGGAAATTGCCTGATCGGGATCCGCGGCGTAAGCGGTTTGAAAAGCGAGGATCGCTTCATGGGTCGGCGGAAGACCGGTCAAGTCATAGGAGGCGCGGCGAATCAACGTTTCCGGATCGCAAGGAGGAGCGAGGGGCAGTTCCGCGGGAATTCGACTCTCAATCCAATGATCAATGGCTTCCGGCCCATCCATTTCGCTGGGTATTGAAGTCTGTGGCTTTCTCAAAGGCTGGTAAGCCCAGAGTCCGTTTGGATCATAACGTCGTTTGGTCCAGTCATCGCTTAAGCCACCGCTGGTAGAAACCTCCACACCATCATCGCGACTCCACTGTTCCGAATATTGCTGGCGAATCTCCGCGATACGCTCTGCATCGGGCCAAGGAGCATTCTGCTCTATCCACTGCTTGACCCAATTGAGCTGCTGAGAGGTTAATCGTTCAGCCTCTTTGGGAGGCATCGCGGACCATACATCCGACTCGCGCAGCATTGCCAGCAAAAGAGGGCTCTCCTCGGGCTTTCCAGCAACGATCAGCGACTCTCCGCTAACGCCTCCGCGCTGGATCCCACCGCTGTCGACCAAGGAGAGTTCACCTTCTAAAACATCGGCTCCTCCATGGCAGGCGACACATTTGGACTGGAGCAGCGGCAAAATTCGTCGAACAAACAACAACTCAGGGTCGTCACTGGCTAGCGTTGCGCCGAACGAAACATAGGTCAGCGCCATCCATAAAATGGGAATTAGCCGTTTGTGACCGCGAGGATCTGCAGCCAAAAACCGTTTGCCGAATAGGTTAGAACAAACCATGACCATACGCTTCCCTCGAGAAATTGGCCTGATCTTCTGCTATGATTGGGCTGTTATCTCACATGCTCATTATACATCATTATCGATTCGCGCGGTCACTTATGCTTTCCCTCAATATACGATTTCATTGCCGGATTTATGCTTTCTGGCTACTCAGCACAACTTGCTTGTTCCTCTTAAGCAATGCCTCGTTTGCACAAGAACTCAACGCCGAGTTGATACCGCTTCTAGAAAAACATCGCGGTGATGTCGCCGTGATGATCAAGAATCTGGATACAGGTGAAACATTCGAATATCACAGCGATGTGGTGATGCCGACGGCGAGCCTTATCAAGTTTCCTGTGCTTATTGAACTTTACCGTCAAGCAGAGCAGGGGGCTTTGACGCTCGATAAGCCTATTACTCTGAAAGAGACGGATAAAGTTCCCGGGTCTGGCATACTCACGCAACACTTTAATGCAGAGGCCGTCTTATCGTTGCATACGATAGCCCGACTCATGATCACCTACTCGGACAATACGGCTACTAATTTGGTCTTGGATCAGATCGGTATCAGTAATGTTGCCAAGACGATGACCGAGATGGGTTTTCCGGAAACACAAATTCATTCTAAGGTTTTTCGCCGCGACACCTCGATTGCCGTCGAACGGAGCCAGAAGTTTGGTTTAGGGAGTACGACAGCCAAAGATATGGTGTTGCTGCTAGAGAAATTGCATCAACGAAAGTTGCTGAGCCCTAATTCCTGCGAGGCGATTCTCGCGCACCTGCTTACTTGTGATGACAAAAGTAAACTCGCTCGCAAATTGCCAGCCGGCGTAAAGTTTTATCATAAGACAGGAGCGGTCAACGAATGTCGAACCGATGCCGGCTTGCTGGCGACACCGAAGGGTACGATTGCCATCGCCGTTTTGACCAATAAGAACCGCGATACCAGCTGGACCGATAACAATGAGGCCGAATTGCTCTGCGCAGAAGTTGGTGACATTGTTTATCGTTGGTACAACCCGGAATCGTTAACGGTGGATTCTGGCTCGGCCGTTTTGAAGATCGGATCCAATGGAATATTGGTAGAAGCTTTACAGCGGGC
>JBIKMB010000448.1:0-8247 GCA_044359485.1 Pirellulaceae bacterium
CGCGACTTTCCGCGATCAATCGATCGCGGCCTCATTGAAGCGTCGCCTGCTAGACGATCCGCCTCGATTACTTCGACTTTCCGCGATCAATCGATCGCGGCCTCATTGAAGCTCCGCAGGAGGTAAGCCGTGGATTTGATCGTCAGTTCTTTCCGCGATCAATCGATCGCGGCCTCATTGAAGCCTCGTTTCCCCTTTCATGTGTGTGTCGTGTCCTCCCCATTCTGCGATCAATCGATCCTGGAAATCGTTGGCGAAGTTCACCGAGCTTGATCCTTACAAGCTTCATTACCGAACATGGATCATCTGCTTCTACACATAAAGTATCGCAATCATCTGCCGACAAATCGACCTGTTTCGGATTATTTGGTAGTGTAGGCGTCTGATCCTGCTTAATTCGCTTTGATGCAAATACCTTCGCCGATAATCTGAATAAGAGAACTGCTTTTTGTGGATCCACCCGCACATACAAAGATTGTAAAAGTCTCATTCTTGTTTCGCAGTGAAGTCACAATCGGGGCAGAGTTCCCTCCGACTGAACCGATCAAAACAACTTTATTTTTCGGTATTTTTCTAACTCTTTGTAAAATAGATTAATTTTCCAAAGTCAGACTGCGTCGATCAAAATGGTCACCTAAAAGTAGACTCGAGAGCAAGTGCCGGCGTGAGGTTTGGAGTTTTCCCCACAAGGATTCTTGAACAATAAAAGACGACAGGTACGCCACGCTCAATACACTCTTTTTCACTCCTAGAAGCGGCATGCACAAACTCAGCATTTAGCAGCGACTGAATCGTATCAAGGTCACAGGCACCGTCCCAAAGACACCATCGCCACTTGGTGTCGCTCACGCGGGTCCCATGGAACCCCACCGTCCGCAATTTTTCGCCCTCCGGCAAGGATTGAAATAAGGGCCAAGCTTCAAGGGCGAGTCGATTTGCGCCGATCATTCCACCACTCACTCCACGCGTAGGATCGCCGCTAGGTTTATGCCATTGATAAGCATGACGACGATCTTCACGCGGCTCTAAATGCAACGATACTCCGGCCAATGCATCCGCATAATCCCAGGACTTGAACAGCGTTCTTACCAAATGCTCACGGGTCGTTTCCTTGAGTAATCCACGGATATTGATCGAATGGTAATCTCGACGTGAAGTCTGCAATTGAGATATTGCTTCCTCCATTAACAAATCCGAACCATTACAACTCAACCAATCCGCGTCTTCACGGTTCGCACCAGTTGCCATTTTAGACACTTGCCTAAACCGATCCCCGATTCTCAAGCCATCTTCGCTCTGTGCTAATCGCAAGGCAGGATGCTCTTCTGGTAACGCTAAAAATCCCCCCTCCAATAACACTAGAAAACGATCTAGGTCCAATTTTTCGGTACCAATTGCTGTCACGACCGGTCGCCAACCACCACACAATTTTTCCCAATGCAACCTCCAAGCATAGGCGGGCACACTGCGCGTCAAAGTCCGCAAACAGCCCAAGGCTGCCAAAAACCCTAACGGATTGCTTCCGTCGAGTCCAATCAACTCAAATCGACTTACTTGCGCTGCCTCGTCTTTTGCCGAATCCGATTTTGATTTTGGCCAAGTAAGTGTTTTGATATCTCCTTGTCCAGGATAAGCCGATGCATTCCAATCCGCTAATCGTACTATCGCTTCAAGCCATGTCACACCCCACCATCCAAAACGACGATTCATCTGCCAAAACCGCATCCCCTGGCCAGCCTCCACGCGATGCTCTTGCCGCCATTGCTCTCGTACAGCCGACTCGACGAATTGCCCTCCCATGCTTCTCACATCCAAGGCTGGCGGCGTCTCGTCGACAACCGTTGGAAAGAAAGGACGACCATAACCGTGATGGACGGCAACCAAATATCGAATAAGCCCCAAGTCTTCGGCATCGATATCCCAGCAATAATGATCCAATAACCCAACGGAAACGACTTCATGACGAAAACCACTAGGCAGAGGATTGGGCGTCAACTTAGGTGTATCCACGCCACTCTTCGCCAATAGCTCCGGCAACATATAAATCATACTCAGCGGTTTACCCCGAAGCCTCGCTTGAAATCGAGGATCCGCTTTGCCAATATCATGCATCAATGCGGCTTGTTTCACGGATTGCTCTACAAGATCAGATAACCTCGCCTGCGCTACATGGTCTGTTGCAACCGCCAATACATCGGCACTATGCTGCAATAAACTTAGAGGTTGATTGGCATTCAGATCATCCCCGTCAAAACACGATTCAGGCAATTTTGCAATCGATTGCAACATTTCATTATGTCGCTCAGTAATCCAGATTACGCCGTTCGGATAAGTTGAGATTAATCCCTTGGTCTTAGACTGTGCTCCAGCACTCCACGAAAGCAGTCGCTGTTCTGTCGTGGGAAGTTTTTCCCCGCTACCCTCTGCTTTTCTGTTTAATTCGATAAGCTCGGATAATTCCGCTTGCCAATTTGATAACGACCAATTCGCTTCCTTTTGTCCTGTACCCTCTTTGCGAAACTCCTTAAGCATTTTTTCAGAGAGTTGTCGCAAAGCACCCTCTCGCTTCAATTTTGCATGCGCGCGAAATACGGTCTTAGCCCGACTTAACAAACAAGCTTGTTCAGCAATATCCAAACGAGATAAAGCTTGGCTGTCCTGCTGCCTGGACATCTCTGCCGATGAATCCATCATCGCATCGTAAATTTCTGACGGAGAATGATCGGGCAACTGCGGGGACTCGGGAATGTATCCCAGTTCATCCCAACCGCCGCACTCGACCGGAATGACAACAATATCATATGGTCTAACTCGCCAAGCTGATGAAGCATCGACAAGATCCGTATCGGGAACTGCAAACCCGTCGGTATCTTTAATTCCTCGCCATGCCAAAACCCGGCGTATGGCATGCACTCGGGAAATGGCATTGACTTTTGGCTTAATGACCTCTTCGTTGTTGACATATTCTCCCAAAACGTCACTGGAATCGTCTTGCTTCAGCTCATCTTTTAACCAACTCTTGAAAATACGAAGCTTTACCGTAAGCAATTCACCCACCGCGGGGGGCAAAGCATTCACCGTTTCACTCCATAGCTCTTGGTCCTTCGGTGTTCCTGTCCACTCCAAATCAGCTCGCCAACATACTCGCACCTCGGGTTCTGCGCGACTAGGGCCATGCAAGAACGCAGAAATTTCTGGCT
Organism: Pirellulaceae bacterium; assembly: GCA_044359485.1. Classification (GTDB taxonomy): domain Bacteria; phylum Planctomycetota; class Planctomycetia; order Pirellulales; family Pirellulaceae; genus JAFLCP01. The sequence continues at coordinate 3,201 of JBIKMB010000448.1, forward strand.
CTAAGAATGGACGCGGTGATGTTTGGCACAGCATATCGAGATGGGCCGGCATCAGAACTTGTGCATCGATAGTGGGTGCCAACAAGCGACTTTGGTTTTCCTCATTTTTTAATTTTGCATCTAACGCCCAAATACCAAAATCGACCGTTGTTCCTGTTCCTTGGCTGCTCTGCTTCAATTGGGATTCGGCTATTTCGTTTAGCCAATACCAAGTGAAGGCGAGTCCATGACCATAAATCGGATGTTTCGTTTTTTCATCGTCTAGTTTATCTTCTGCAATCAAATCCTCTTCTGCTATTACGATAGCACCACAAGCATGTGCGTATTTCCCCAAGCGATTAAGTCGCCCGAATCGTTGCCGTAGTGCATCAAGACTCGCACATTGACTGACTATTCCATCGAAATCAAAGTCCGCTCCTACTTCGATACATTGCGTCGATACCACGAAACGAGTTTCGGTTTCTTCTTCGTTTGAAATGCGACTACCAAATTGCTCCTGTAACTTGTCGGTGAGCAAATCTCGATCGATCGGTCTCATTGCGCCAACCATCAAATCAACCCGACCAGAATACTTAGCGGATAGCAGTGCAAAACACTCGCGAGCCACATTAACACGGTTTACGATCACCGCAATTTTTTTGCACCCGTTTTCGCTCGCAAGAAGATTTGCCTTTTCACACAACTTCTTCGCGAGGGCGGGAACCATCTTATTTCCTTTAGCCCCTTCCGCGATGTGAAGAGTAATTGGTTTCACGCAACCATGGCGTTCCGCCAATAGTTTATCTGTTTGATAATCAGCTTCTTCTAATCTAAATACCTGCTTGCCTTGTAAGTCGCTCGGTGGCGTTGCGGTCATTTGCACAAAAGCAAAAGGTGTTGCAAGTGATTCAGTACACCAATCGGTAGATCGATAGCGTTTAATGCAAGCGATGGTTTGAGAAAAGGCTTGCGAGCAATGAGCTTCGTCTAGAATGATCAAACTATCATTCGCCGTAAGCGCCGCATGGATCGGAAGGTTTCGATCAGAAACACCATAACCTCGAAACAATAAACGTGAACCGATTTGATCGACTGTAGTCGTGAGGATCGTTGGCTGCAAAAGCGATCGCACCCAGTTGTCATTACGGAAAATCCCCCCCCGCAATTCGAAACAATCCAGGGGCGGAGCAGCAGCATTGCCCGATAACTGCTGCAAATATGCGGCTACGCGACGAAGAGTACTATTTGTATTCGACTCATCTCTGTCGGCTAGAATCAGCGTTGAACGGAGTTTTTCAGCCATCCTTCGCGCTTGCTGATATGCTTCATTTACAACAATTCGACGATCTACGACGAAAAAAATGCGTCTTGGTGTCGGTTTAATATTCACGTGCCGCTGATAATTTGCAGCAAAGTGCGCCAAAGCAAAAACGGCGATATCTATGACAGTCGTCTTGCCACTTGAAGTAGGCAGATTTAGGAAATCAGGCCAACCTTGTAAACAGACCTCCGCGGCAAGTCGCTTTTGCCATGCGAATGGGCGGCGGTTGTAAACATCGTAGTAAAAATCATCGAAGTCTTCAGGAGTCAACATGTTCGCATGATCTGTTGCCATAGCACACTATTGCCTCGAAATCGGTCTAAAAAATCCATAGCCTAGAAAACGCCCAGCACCGACAAGGACTGGGCCCATCACCGCACAGTCAAAGGTTAGATGGACATGAATTTGCAACCTCGGTGGCTTTCCACTGCGACTAGGAAAACCAGGGAATCCGTCACCTAAGTCCGCCAACTCTGTGTGGCTATTTCCCGTTCGAAGCGGACGCGATTTGGGATAGGCTCGCGGCGATCCCATAAGCCAACTTGTCGTGTCCAGATCGATCGCAATTGGGGCAGGATAACCCGCTCTTAGGCAAGACTCCAACACAATCTCCCGAACTTCTTGCTCCCAACCTTTACGATCTCCCATTCGCGAATTCTTTGGAAAACGGTCCAATACGACTGGTGTAACACTTGCCCATTTATGGCTCGGCTTGATCCAAGTTTCTTGCTGCAAAGATTTAGCAAGAGTACCACCTTCTGAAATATGGCCTGACCAACTTCCCGAAGCCCCCAGTCGCAACTCGATCTTTCGTGGCGCTCCATTCATTTCATAAAAGATAGGACCGAGCATTTCACCTCGTTCGTGCAATGACACAATATCGGTCTTTGGAAATGCAATGGCTAATCCTTTTATGCTTCCATCCGCATATTTATGATCAACGAACGATAATGGTATAAATGCAACATGAGGATCTTTCGTTGGTTCTCTCGTTTTCTCGTCATGACCGCTTATCCATGCTGGCGGCGGTGACTTCTTGCAGCCGGACATTACCGCATCACGTAATCGACGGGTTATAGCTAATGTATCGGACAGAGTGTAATTGCGCTGATCACTGTTTCTATCTTCTATCAACACAAGTAGTTCCGAATCAAACATCGCTCCTTTGATCACTGTTCGATTCATATCGAAAATGGCTTCTGGCTGTTCGTATCCTTGCCAAAGCGAAATGGTTGCAGGGGATGGTTCAGGAGGGCGGATTCCATTTTTATATGGAACACCAAAAACCTCTTCGAACTTTTGCTTGGCTACCTTTTGCTCTTGGCCTTTAGTCGACTCAATAATCTGCTTAAGTTCTGCGAACTGGTCAATGAGACCCATTCGGCAAGCACCTTTCAATCGTAAGAACTCGCCTTCGCCGGCGACTCGTACTTTCCGTGAACCACCTCGCCGTGCGGGAAGCCAACGTTGCATTCTGTGAAATGTTTTTTCTACCGAATCAACATGCTCATTCAACGAAAATGACGCATGCACCAAAGAAGACGAATGTCCAACGCGAATGACTTCCTTGGCAATCGCGTTTAACGCAACTAGGTGTTTTTCAACCTTTGCATCGACTTGCCAATGATAAAAGCAACAAGACTCGTACGGGATATTTGTTGGATACATGCGCTCTTGCTTCGAACGCATTAATCCTGGGGTTGCCTGCAATATCGATTTAGTCGCAGTCAATTTATCATTGGTAGCGACATAGAATTTTACTTCGCTGCGACCGCATGCATCTGAAGCGTCGATAATTGGAGGCTCTTTTAAAGATTCAAGCCATTGAAGAGCCTGCACCTCGTCCTCGTTCTCATCACGTTCAAAACATGTGGCCGCTAGCGCCATATAGACTCGACCGGGATGAGGCGGCCATTCTGGTTTTTCACGGTCTCCAACAGAGGCCGCAACATAGCGTCCCGTGAGAAACTCAATTTTTAGAGTCAACCATTTCATGAATCAGCCTCTTCATCAGCACCACTCTTTACAGCTAAATCTTGACTCTTGCGAATCAAGTCAACAAGTTTCTTGGCTGGTCTTAAGATAAGGGGTTCATCACGCCATGGTAGACCGACTGCTTTTGCCGCTTGAATGGCTTCGTTCAACAAGGTAATCGATGTACTGGCATCTAATTCAAACTTTTTCGGATCGGATCCATCACCTGCCACAACTTCCCAGGAAGGCTTCTTAGTCAGGGCCAGTAAACAACGAGAACGAAGATCGAGTCCTTTTTCTGCTGCCAATACCGAACCACACAAAGCCAAAGCAGCCAAAACACTTTGAGCGGCTAGATTCGCTTCTGTCGAAGGTTTTACGTTGGATGCAAGCGGAAAACGAAGTCGGCGCAGAGCAGGAAGAGAGATAACAGTCGTTTGTTCTGCGCTGCGTATCGTGACGCCGCCTGCAACATAGATTCGCTCGAATTCACTCAAAGGATCGCGCGAAGTTTCGGATAAAGATGGAACAATGTTCCCGTGATTCACTTCGGATGGTTTGCCCTCTTTGCCGACCAAGGTCGGTTTCTTCTTGTTATCTAGTTTGGCTTCTGTCGCCTCTGTTGTCCATGTGCCATCTTTACCTTCATAAACCGGTCCGGCCTTGAGCGTAATGCCAAGTGGATCCATACGGCTGCTAGTTTTGTTACCCAAGGCAGCGTCGACACCAATAATTTCAGAGACAACAGCTCGTTGAAACTTGACTCCAAGCCCACCCTTGGGTCCCGTTGAATCCCAGATGCCATAAATTAATGCTGTGGGACAAAGCTCGAAGATGGGAGTGGCATTTCGAAGCGTCGCCATCACGATCTTTTTACCCTCTGCGGTACTTCGAAATGGCTCTCCATCCAATTCGCTATCACGTAAGATGGCATCTGCAATTCGATGCGGAGCTTCTAAGCTTGTGACACGGCCGATCGGCTCGTAAAGACCTTCGTCAGCAGAGCCCGGTTCCACAATCGGAATATCGGTAAAGTCGACTTCTACTACTGGGATCCTAATGCGTCCATCATCGATGGCATCTTGCAGAGCTTCCTCAGCACGGTTGGCTTGGCTTTGAACGGAATCCAACAAGACACAGCGAACCGGTTTCTCATATCCCGGAACCATACGCCATTCTTGTGCATAAGCCGCGTCCGCGTAGGTAGGCGGAAAAACTTTGTCACCTAGCCCCCCCGCTGGTTGCAATTCCGCAACACATCGAAAGGCAGCAGCGGACTGTATGTAACCTTGTAATTCCTTAAGCTTCATAGGTAATCCCCCCATTTCTTTGACACTCTAGCGACTAAGTTCTAGTAAGCGAGAATGCAATCTAACAGACTTTTTGACACCTTTGGTCACATCGAGCTATGAAAAAATCAAAAGAATTTGTAGCCACCCCCGATCGGAGTGAATTTTTTCTCGCAAAGAAGCCATTAGGGGGATATATGAATTATCACATTAACGCGATTTAAATTTCTCGATAACTAAAGAACTCGAGCCTCGATGGAAACTTATATTTCTAATTGGGTTTCCTCGCTATCATCTTGCGAAACAAGTAGCTACGAATCGTAATCACCCACGAACCTGTGCTTGAAAATGAAAAATAACCCTGGGCACTGCCTGCAAGTGCGACCGACCATGCGACAAAAAAACCAAATCGGCTCTATCCTCGAAAGCATTCCTTCGCACCAGGGGGATAAAGTCTATTAAGGATGCCCGATCGAGATCGTGT
>JBIKMB010000251.1:0-8223 GCA_044359485.1 Pirellulaceae bacterium
GAGATGGGAGTAACACCATGCAACTTCGACCCTATCAACAAGCGGCCGTCGATGCGGTTTACAACCATCTGCGTGATCGCGATGACAATCCTTGTGTGGTCATTCCAACCGCGGGGGGTAAAACTCCATGTATGGCTACGATTTGCAAGGATGCGGTCACGCTCTGGCAAGGTCGCGTCCTAGTGCTGGCCCACGTCAAAGAGCTGCTTCAGCAAACCGCCGACAAGTTAACCGCAGTCTGCCCCGAGGTGGACTTCGGTATCTACTCGGCAGGCCTGAAGCGTCGCGACACGAACAATGCGGTCATCATCGCCGGTATCCAATCGATCTATAAGCGTGCCTGTGAGCTCGATCGGTTCGATTTGATCATTGTCGATGAATCGCATTTGATCCCCGTCGATGGCGAGGGAATGTACCAACAATTCCTCACGGATGCCAAGAAGGTCAACCCTCACCTTCGCATCATCGGGTTTACGGCCACACCGTTTCGACTCAAGGACGGTGAGATCTGCGCCCCTGGGAACATCCTCAACACGATCTGTTACGAGGTTGGGATCAAGGAACTGATCCGCGATGGGTTTTTGTGTCCGCTGATCTCGAAGTCTGGCAAAGAGCAAATCGACTTTGGATCGCTCCACATTCGCGCTGGCGAATTCGTAGCCGACGAAGTCGAAGCCCTCATGGATAGCGAGTCTCTGGTCGAGTCCGTCTGTCGCGAGATCGTCGAGTACTCGGCCGACCGCAACGCCGTGCTGATCTTCTCAAGCGGCGTTCGACATGGCAACCACATCGTCGATACCCTTCGAGACAAGCACGGCATCCAGTGCGGATTCGTCACCGGCGAAACCTCCTCGGAGGATCGGGACCGACTGCTCTCGCGATTCCGCAGTGGCCAATTGAAATACCTGTGCAACGTCAACGTGCTGACCACGGGCTTCGATGCACCCAACATCGATTGCGTGGCATTGGTACGGCCGACAACCTCTCCTGGTCTGTTCTACCAAGCTGTCGGTCGCGGCTTCAGGCTTCACCCAAGCAAAGAGAACTGTTTAGTCCTCGACTTTGGTGGCAATGTTTTAAGGCACGGACCGGTCGATTGCCTGCGGATCAAACCTGCAGGAAGCCAATCGACTGGAGAAGCGCCGGCGAAGCAATGTCCCAAATGCAACGCACTCATCGCGATGGGGTACGCGAATTGCCCAGAGTGCGGTTTTACCTTTCCCCCACCTGAAAAACACAACCACGAAGCCCAAGCGACCCAAGCACCGATCCTATCTGGCCAAATCACCAACACGCGCTACGAAGTCACCGACACACATTACTACAGCCACCTGAAACGTGGGGCCAGCGACGATGCACCGCGATCGATGCGAGTCGATTACATGATCGGCTGGCGCAACCACAAATCCGAGTGGGTTTGCTTTGAGCACTCAGGCTACGCACGGCAGCGTGCGGTGGCTTGGTGGAAACAGCGATCCCCCGATCCGGTTCCGGCAACTACCGCCGAGGCACTCGCGAGGATCGAAGGGGGTGCCGTAGCGCAAACCCTTGCGATCGTCGTTCGAAGTGTCTCTGGGGAAGAGTACGACCGGATCGTTGACTACGAGATCGGGCCGATGCCCGAACCGTGCGACCAACATTTTTCCAATGAGTTTACAGACGAGGAGATTCCATTTTGAATATGTCATCCGATTTCACATCTCTGCTTCCAACCGCTTTGGCTTACCGCGAAAGTGGTCTGTCGGTCCTGCCGGCAGTTCGCTTGCAGAAACGTCCAAGGCTTCCAGGTTGGAAGAACTTTCAGCTACGAATCCCGCAAGAGCGACAGATCGTCGAATGGTTTTCGAAACCAGAAGATGCAATCTGCGTGGTTACAGGCCAAGTCAGCGGTAACCTTGAAATGCTCGACTTCGACCGAGGTGGCGATCGCTTCGAGGCATGGAAACAGCAAATCCCACCGGAGTTGTTTGCTCGCCTTGTCATCGAAACGAGCCAGTCCGGTGGCAAGCACGTGATCTATCGCTGCTCGGAACCGATCAACGGCAACATGAAGCTAGCGATGGGTTTTCGTGACGGAGCGCTCGTGACCTTGATCGAGACTCGTGGCGAAGGGGGACTGTTTCTCTGTGCTCCAACGCTTGGGTACACGATCGAGCAAGGATCGCTGACTGAGATTCCAGAACTGACTGCGCAGGAGCGAGAAACACTCTTGGAAACGGCGTGGTCACTCAACGAGTACTTGCCCACAGCCGAGGTACCTGTCGATTCGCAGTTCGTCCCTGAGAATCGCCCTGGTGATGATTTCAACAACCGCGGCGACGTTCGAGCACTGCTGGTCAAGCATGGCTGGACGCTGGTCAAAGGTGGCGAGAACGAACTATGGCGTCGACCAGGAAAGACCAACGGCTGGTCAGCGTCGCTCAAAGACAAGTCGTTCTATGTCTTCAGTGGTAATGCGGCTCCGCTGGAACCCAATCGTGCGTACAGCCCGTTTGCGGTCTACGCATGGCTTGAGTTCGGTGGTGATTTCGAGATGGCGGCACGGATGTTACGACAGCAGGGATACGGAGGCGATCCGTTGAATCCGCCCGTGATTTGCCTCCACGAGCCCAACGAGTTTTTGGCCGAGCCAACGGTTAAAAACGGGATCGTGGATCCGGGACCGGTACCGCTCGAGATGCTGCGCATCCCTGGGTTTGTCTCCGAGGTAATGGACCTTTGTCTGGCAACCGCGCCGTACCCAAACCATGTGATGGCATTTTGTGGTGCTGTTGCTCTGCAAGCCTTCCTGGCCGGCCGAAAGGTTCGAGATCCAGGTGACAACCGGACCAATTTGTATCTGCTTGGACTCGCCCATTCCTCCGCAGGTAAAGATTGGCCACGGAAGCTCAACACGCGAATCCTCTTTGAGATCGGCGCAGCCGGTTGTCTTGGGGAGCGATTCTCCAGCGGTGAAGGGATACAGGACGCTTTGTATCTCTCGCCGAGTATGTTGTTTCAAACCGATGAGATCGATGGGATGCTACAGTCGATGAGCAAGTCGAAAGACGGGCGGCATGAAAACCTCATGTCAACGTTGCTCACGATGTATTCCACCGCGAATTCGGTTTACCCGATGCGTCGTAAGGCTGGCAAGGAAGCTCCGGGGGCGATTGACCAACCGAGTCTGGTGGTCTTCGGTACCGCGATACCGAACCATTACTACGAGGCACTATCAGAGCGGATGCTTACCAACGGGTTTTTCGCTCGGATGATTATCTTGGAGTGTGGTGCGCGAGGGGCGGGCCAAGAAGCAAAGGTCATGGATATCCCTGAGCGAGTGATCGCGACGGCGAAATGGTGGAAGGAATTGATGCCTGGAAATGGGAATCTCCAGTCCTGGCATCCGGTTCCAAACATCGTGCCGCAATCCGCAGAGGCGATTGCAATCCTCGGAGATCACCGTCTCGCAGCTGAAGCCGAGTATCGCAAGGCTGAAGGCCGGAACGATTCAGTCGGTACCACGGTGTGGGGACGAATCAATGAGCAAGCGAGGAAACTTGCCCTCTTGTATGCCATCAGTGAGAACCACGCCGAGCCGCTGATTGGTTCCGATGCTGCTGTGTGGGCCACCGAGTTTGTCATGCATCAAACGCGGCGCATGCTCTTCATGGCCGGCAGCCACGTGGCTGAGAATCCGTATCATGCCGACTGTCTTCGGCTGATCCGAAAACTGCAGACGGCTCCTGATCGAACGTTACCACACAGTGTCTTGCTCAAGCGGATGAAGATGAACGCGAAAGCGTTCTACGAGATCATCACGACGCTTGAGCAGCAAGGCGACATTGTGCTGGTACCGGGAGCGACCCAAGGCCGAGCCGGCCGAGGGTATCGATTGATCAAGGACTGCTCGGAGGCGTAGTCTTTCGAGCGGTGTGACTGTGCCATGCAGATGAGAATTACATTGGGCACGAATGGTACGCGATGGCACCATTCGTGCCTGGTGGTAAAAGCAACGGCGAGACTCTGGATTCTTTTCTCATAGCGCCCAGTTATCGAAGGCATTTCTCCAGAAATTCTTGCAGCACTATATAGTCATCCATCTTCTGGCCAGGCCCATGGTCCCTCACCGCTCTGGCGGACTGTCGTTGACTGATGGAGCGTTAGTCTTTAGGTGCACAATGTTGTGACTCGGAGCAGTGCTGCCAACCATCCTTCTACTTTCAACTGTGAACGTTCAAGAGACCTGGCATCAATATGCTGATGTCGCCGACTCGGGAGGTACGACACTCCAGTCGAAGCCCAACGGATCGGCTCAAATTTTATGGCGACGAGATGCGAATCAAACGGGCGTCCAGTGGGCTGTCGTTCGCGTTGGTAAGCCGGCCGATCCTGCGTTCCTGGTGAAGGTTCCCAGCGGTGGCATCCCTGGTCGCTCTGGTCTTGCGACCGGTTCCGCCAACTGCGACCTCTTTCAGCTCGACGATTCCGGCACCATTGAGCCGGTCTTGAAACCGAATGGACAAGGCGTTCGCATCATCGCTCGCAACCCGAGCGCTCAGCGGATTCGAGGTCCGATTTCCAACTACGACTACGATGGTAATCGCTCCTGGAATAACGAGCCGCTCGCTACAAAGAACTGTGAAAAATAACACTTACTCCTTTCGTAATAGTTGATAATCACCGGTTCTTTCCAACGAGAAAACCATCCTGACTGTTGAGCCCTTTTCAGCACTGCCTTCAAGTCGAGAAGGCAGACTTAGCGATGAAGGCACCGACGAATCGCTTACCGCAGTCCAATGGTACTTCGAGTGCGCAGCAATCTCACGTTCCAAATTAATTGGAACGGAATTTTTCGTGGGTACTACCTTCGCCGTTCTTTCAATCAAATCAACCTCGACAAATGGGATTTGCTTTGAACTATCCGACTTCGGCTCGGTCAAGTACGATTCGACTTTCGCGATAGAAGATGGGTAGAACTTCATTTCCATAATCGAAAAATGATCAAAGGTCGTGAAATATCGACCCCAATCTCGCCATTTCACACCCTTGACAAAACCATGTGGAGGAAGTCTCTCGATCATCGACTTATCTAGAAACTGTTCCAGGCGTAAGGAGGTTGATTCCTTGCGAAATGCATCATAAATAACTAGAGCCCTATCAGTGTTCCCAGCACCCGACCATTCATCCATCGTCACGATGAATCGTCCACAAGGAGAAACATTTACTGCAAGCGGTTCACTCCCAGGAAGAAGTGTAGTCGTGTGCAGTCTACGCAATCTCGTTCCATCTTCAACCAGTTCGAAAACCGTTATATCCAAGACCTCGCTTGATGACGGAGAGTCGTCGACCTTCCTACGAAGTGCTAACTGTTGCCCGTTTGTACTCCATTGGAACACAAAACCGTCGGCGAAAACTACCAGTGGATTCAAAATCCAAATTGCAAAGACGATAATTGTTTTTTGGATTGGACGCACAAAACGCTTCGATTTAGTCATGAAATCACGCTCCAAACTGGTTGCGATGATAACTGTCAGTGCTGTTTGTTATCGCGACTTGTGGACCGGCATGCGCTTGCATAGCCAACTGCGTTGCCGAGGTGGTCGAATCCAGGTATGCGTCCGGTTCCAACGTCACGTACGCTCGCCGGTCGCCGACGCGGACTTGCGCGGGAGGTGTGTACTGTTGGATGATTGGAGTGATGCTGGTGACCATGGCCCTATAGTCTAAGCGATCAAACAAGCCCTGTCGCGAATACACAATCAAAAATCCGCAAGTTCCAAAATGAAACTTGGCGAGAGCAGGCGCGAACTTGCATCACAGATTTCTGCGTCCCACTTCCCCAGGACGCACGATACTGGTTTTCGAAGACTGACCTTTCCTGAGATGTTCCATCGAGCCAACTCGCGTCCGAGCACGATGGCATCGATTTATAGGTGAAAGGCATCCCTCAAAACCACCATCAAACGGGGAACGGAGTTGGACTCGCTCAACGGCTAAAATGAGGTGAAAAAAGAGAAAGAAGTTTCAAAAAGACCAGTAAATTCGTTGGCCAAAACTTCTTTCTTCTTTCACGGTATCACGCAAAGAAATAGTTATATATACACACTCTCTCTCTCCCACCCATACACACACGTAACACACACACGTTCGCGTACGCGCGTGCGAGCGTGCATACGTGTGAGACCGCGCCCCCCCCGGTGAATGGTGAATCGAGCCAACAGGGGGAATCGATCATGCTTCGATGGTCATCGATCATCGCATCAAAGCCTCGCTGCCAACATCACAACCACCGCATCAAACCTGACGCAAAATTTGGCCCAATAGACGCGATGCACTTGCGTGATCGCAGTCAACGGCCAACAATACAACACAACGCGTGAATGGGGCCTTTGTGGGCCTCCGGCGCGAAGTGCCAAACTGGCACTCAAAAAACAAGCTCTTGAATGGGTCCTACCCACGTTTTTCCAGGGTTTTTCGGGCGTGGGAACGGTCACCAAATTAGAGAGAGTTTGTTTTGTGCGTGGGAATCTTAAATTCCACGCAATCAACCCACCGAGCGATCCAACAAAACCAATCTAAACACCCAAACAAACACACATCGACTGAACCCTTTCCGTTTCGTTTCTCCCCTGGAAAGGCTCTCCGATGAAAATCGAAGTTTGGAATCTCGATCGCATTCGTCCGTACCCGAACAATCCCCGCATCAACGATGACGCTGTCGATGCCGTCGCTGCTTCGATCCGTGAGTTTGGCGTGCGCCAAGCGATCGTCGTCGACACCGATGGGGTCATCATCTGCGGACATACTCGCTTCAAAGCGGCTCAGAAACTGGGACTAGAAAAACTACCCGTCCACGTTGCCAAAGACCTCACGCCCGAGCAGATCAAGGCGTATCGCATCGCCGACAACAAGACCGCAGAACTCGCGGATTGGAACTACGATCTGCTCCCAATCGAACTGGGCGACCTGCAAACCAACGGCTTCGATCTGTCGCTCTTGGGATTCGATTCCGATGAGCTGCTCAAGCTACTCAAGACCGACGTCGAAGAAGGTCTTACCGATCCGGATGACGTGCCGGCACCACCGGATGCTGCGGTGACCCAACCTGGCGATCTTTGGATCTTGGGTAACCATCGGTTGCTCTGCGGCGACTCATCGAAACCCGAGGATCTCGATCGACTCCTTGGTGGTAAAACGATCCAATTGGTCAACACAGACCCGCCCTACAACGTGAAGGTTGAACCGCGATCGAACAACGCGATCGCTGCAGGCTTGTCCTCGTTTTCCAACGACAGCGCTTCGCAGAAACTCAAGGGTGGACAAGGGAACGCAGCGTCGTTTGGTGTCGACCACGAGACTGGCAAACCTAAGCATCCTCCTACGCACAAGAAGCTCCGAGCGAAGGATCGCCCATTGGCCAACGACTTCGTCACGGACGAGGAGTTCGATCGATTGCTCGATGCGTGGTTTGGGAACATTGCCCGAGTGCTCGACCCAGGTCGTGGCTTCTACATCTGGGGTGGATACGCCAACTGCGGCAACTACCCACCGTTCCTCAAGAAGCATGCTTTGTATTTCAGCCAAGCAATCATCTGGGACAAGATGCATCCAGTGCTCACGCGAAAAGACTACATGGGCGCGCATGAGTGGTGTTTTTATGGTTGGTTGGAAGGGGCTGCGCACGTGTACGTCGGGCCCAACAACGCCACGGATCTATGGCAGATCAAGAAGGTCAATCCGCAGTCGATGGTCCATCTGACCGAGAAGCCCGTCGAGCTCGCTGTCCGGGCGATGCAGTACTCGTCGCGACCAGGTGAGAACGTGCTGGATCTGTTTGGTGGCAGCGGATCGACGCTTATCGCTGCCGAACAGACCGGTCGGCATGCGTTCCTGATGGAACTCGATCCGCTCTACAGCGACGTCATCGTTGATCGGTACCAACGGTTCACGGGCAAGCCGGCGATCCTAGAACGGACGGGAATCCTCTACGATTCAAGACATTCACAATACGAGAAGCACCAACTAAGTTGTTCTCAATTCCTGTCCGCATGGATAGGCGGTGAGCTGAAGACACGGTTCAGGTCGTCGTAAGCGTGAACGTCAGTTTCATGAAGCTCAAACCGAAACTTGTGTGAAGTGCTGCGCAAACACCGAAATACGATATTTGAAGAGCCAAAGTACTGCTGCCCCACTTTCATCCTTGAGGAAAGCGATGATCGAAAGTACTCTTCGATGCGAGAG
>JBIKMB010000252.1:0-8219 GCA_044359485.1 Pirellulaceae bacterium
GTTCTGCACCCGACTTTCCCGAGTCTCAAAGTCTCTTGACCCGGGGATTATTGCTCAAAAATAGATCACGGTGGCGTAATCACTTTTGTAGCCCCCAAAACTCTCTCGTATCTCTCCATTCTGACCGCGAGGTTATGAATATTGAGATAGGTCTCGAGATTTTTTGGAGGCGAAGAGATACGCGTTGATTTGCAACGTGGGTGGAGTCGCGACTTGTCACCCGAACGAGTCGAACCCTGCCTCTGTCGACTTTGTACGACTGGAAATGAACTTGGGGCCCGCGTAAGCCGCGATCGCGATCGGGGACTTTACATTGCTGCGATACGTCATCTTGGTAGCTGGCGCGCGACGCCGCACGGCGCACCACTGAGACCATTTGACACATGCTCCACCATGCACAAACTAGCTTGCAGATCCACTTTTCATAGCAATGAGAGAAGTACTGCGGAATCAACTTTGCTGCGGTACAGAATTTGCACATCCGACAATCGCTGAAGGTTCACTCTGCTTCCAAGGATTCATTGGGGTCAGAGTCGATGATGTTGGTAAAACGTTTAGTCGGATGCCTCAATATGATTTCTCGAAGACTTTTGCTTTCTCGGTGCCGATGTGGAATTATTTTCGAATGCTCCCATGCATTCGGAACTGGTCTCGCCAGCTTATGCATCCTCCTCCATCTAATCACAGGTGAGCGGGCTCTGTCGCAAGAAACCGATTCTGGAACTTGGCAGATGACGTTTCAACGTCAGACCGAAGAGACGGCGCCCTATCTCGAGAAATCAACCGCATCGTCCGAGACCGTCACGTTGATAATCGGGACTCAAAGCTATGAGTTTAGGGAGCCCGATATCACGACTTTGTACACAACGAAGAGGAAAACAAAGGTGGAATTGTATCACGGTACCAAAGAGCATGTGGAAATGCCCATGCATGCCGTGGTATGGTTTCTTAACTCGGAAATGGTAAACCGCCATGGCCTGTGCCGTGCTGAGGAAGCCATCAATTTAAGTACGACCGAGTCAACTTGTTCTCGATTCGAACTAGAGAGTTTATTCAGACTGTCGCATCCGCAAGCGACTCAGCTTTTCGAGAACCAAAAAACGAATATCGAACGCAACAGAGTCGAGGGTATGCTTCGATTCGAGCACGATGGCAAGGAAGTTGTGGCGTTCAAAGGCTCGCCGAATGAACTAAGCGATAAGCACAAACAAATGTTCCGACGCTTTCTCGCGCATCATTTCAAAATTCATCCTGAGATACGTCAAGCCATCGTTTCAGAGGGCCGCGTGCCCATGTTTCTGTCGTTTCAGTCGCGGGACGACAGGGAACAAACCAGGGAGACCTATCAGCTGGAAAGTGCAATGTTCGAACCCGCAGAGCATGTCGTCGAAATTCCACCAGAATATGTACCGCGAGTGTACGACAAGCAACTGGAACCGATTCTGAATCGACTGCAACAATACTCGATCCCGGATGGGCTCGCTCTCCGCAAACAGTCTGAAGAGATGATCGACAAGGCTCTTGCGTCACATCACGTTGATGAAGCCGTTCTGGCTGCGCTTCGCTTCTTAGAAGTAACCGACAATAAAGTCGCTTACCAGCAACTGCTACAGCGTTGCGGCGGACTGGGCAATCGCGACGTTCGACGCATGGTTTATCGATTACGAGATTTACAACAGATTGAAGAAGCCAAACGCACATTGGAATCGAACCAGAGCAAGATAGCTTATTTAACAAACTACTACCTTGCGGATGCAGCGATGGCGGACCGACGCTACGATGAGCCGATTAAGGAGAATTTGCTTGCATGTTTAGAAGCGGATCCACTCATCGTGGGAGCCTATGTCGATCTTTGGCGTTTGTACCTCATGGAATGGGATCCCTATACCGCATGGAGATGCATTCGAGCTGCCGAGAGGATAATGCCGGACCATGGTGTTTTGATTCCGCTGCGAAACATGGAAAAGCAGATCGAAATCGATAACCCAGAGTTTTTCTAGGTCGAATCAATTCAACCATTCTTTAAGGGACGACAAAACTCGAATCGTATCGTCCAGTCGAATGCTATGGGCTTCCTAATTCTCTAACTCAGCGGTGGTCTTCTGTAAATTCATTTGGTTCAGCCGGTAAAGATAATCATAAAGTGTTCGGCTGATCGTACGGTGGATCGATCGGTGAGGTTGCATTTCATGGGGGTCAAACGAGATTGGGACCGGGCACCGATGGAATGATTAAACCGACGCTGACGCGTACGGCTGATTGCCAAGTCACCAAAATCCATCGAACCAATGCTGTGGGTTACAATGATCGTAGCGGTTGGGCAGAGGCTCAATATCAATTAGGCTGCCTCAACAATGTGTCGGCGCTACGGCGCTCTCCAGCTTCTTGCAAATCCTGAGCTACAGTTCTGCCGTTGGGCCATGCCATAAAATGGATACCAACCTAAAAAGCGATTGGTGGCGTCCCTGGAATTCTAGCTTTCTGTGCTGAGCTTTATCATGATTCCCATTTTACTGTCTACTCTGATCTTTCAAGCGACAGATACCTCATTCGAGCCATGGAGCTTTACGGAAAAAGACCTTTTCCCCAGCGCAATTATTTCTATGGCGACCGTCGATTGGAACGGAGAAACTCAGACAGCCGAGGATAAGAAGACCGATGACGATCCCGAACTCGAGGAAGGTGAGAGTCCCATCTTTGGCGATGAGAATGGGTGGCTGGGCGTGGTGCTATTCGATGTCGAGGAGGGCTCAAATATAAGCGTGGAAATCACAATAGATGGTTTCATTAAACCATCTATATGGACTGGCGTGATCGAAGATAGCTATGAGGAGGTGCGCATCGTTCCCAAATTGAAATGGGATTTCGAAGCTTTGCGCAAGATCAAGGAACAAACACCGGTGGTCGTCAGCTTCAAAGTTACCGTAGATGAAGAGGAACTGGAGGAGCAAACAGAGAACTACATCATCCGATCGATCAACGACTGTCCCTTCTATGTGCTCGCGGATCAAGAAGGTACGGAATTCACAGACATATCTTGGGTTTTTGCTGCCTACGTCAACGAAAACCACCCGTGGATAGATGGAATATTGAAGGAGGCACTAGAGTCTGAACTCGTCAACTCCTTCACAGGCTATCAATCCGACAACCCAGACGAAGTCATCGCCCAGGTTTTCGCGATTTGGAATGTTCTCCAACGACGTGGCATAAAGTACAGCGACATTTCCTCCACCGTACCGTCCAAACTTGTCGTCAGCCAATCCGTACGATTCCTGGATGATAGTATCGATGCAACGCAAGCCAATTGTGTCGATGGTTCCGTGCTCATGGCATCTATTTTGCGAAAGATCGGCATCGATGCGCATTTGGTGATGGTGCCAGGGCATTGCTTCCTTGCCTTCCGACTCACCAACCAACCGATCGAGAACATCGAGGAGCTCTTCGCCGAAGATAGCGACCTGTTTGGCTTGGAAACAACTATGCTAGGAAATAATAAACTCAAGCCCATCAAAGATCTACCGACAATGCCCGACAAACTGAAACAAAAGGAATTTCAAGCTTCGTTCGAAACATTTCAAGCCGCAATGGGCGCAGGTAACCAGAGTCTTAAGGAACACGCGGATGTCATGATCAGTGGCGAGGACCCTAATACGCAAATCATCTCTATCGAAGATGCCAGAATTTTTGGAATCATGCCCATTGCATCTGGACGCGAAAAAAAGTAACCAGCTAGTCTTGTTTTCATCTCGATCCCCATCGCCCCGTGTGCACCGTTTGTCTATCCGCACTTGCATTAAGGATATCAAAATGTGTTTGCCCCTACGTTAAAGCAAGGAAACCATAAATACACGGGTCGGCGGACATCTCAAAACGTTGGCCTATTAGAATTTTACGCAGTGTTTTCTAGGTTTTGCTGGCCCTAGCCTAGTACCGTTGGAAACGTAAAAACCGACGCTAACGCGCTCGGCTAATCGTTCGCCTGATCGTTCGCCTGATCGTTCGCCTGATCGCTTGCCTGATCGTTCGCCTGATTGTGCAGTGGACTGTTCTGTGCGTGCTCAAATCACGCAAGTCAAACGAGATTGTAGCGCGGGATTCGATGGCAGAAAGATACCTTATGCCGCTTTGGGCGTTGCGTCTGCGGTTTTTTCCTCGGTGGGCTTTTTTGGTGCCGGTGACAAGTTGGCCTTTCAAGGTATCGCAGGAGTCCCTGGCATTGGCTTTCCGCTGAAAGAAGCTTCCAGAAGGGGCTTCAGCTTCTCCGCATACACTGCATAACCTGCGGGTGAAAGATGGATGTTATCCGCTGTAAAAAGGTCCTTCTTGATCGTGCCGTCAGCATTGGTGAAGTCGCTCCACAGATCGACTACGCGCAGATTCGGATCGCTGTCGAGCTTCAATGTATCGAGAGCGATGTTGGTCTTCCTGCTATCTTCGTAGAAGCGATTGCCTGGAGCGTGCGCGGGCAGGATCTTCGCGACAATGATCGCAGCCAAAGGAAATTTTTCACGCAGGTTCTTGACGCACATGTGAATGCCGAGCGCCGCGGCTTCAATACCAGTTTCGGGGGTAAAGAACATGTTGTTGTTGCCAATCATGAGCACAATGACTTTCGGTTGGAGTCCCTCGACTCCGCCATGGTCGAGACGCCAAAGTACATTCTGCGTTTTGTCGCCGCCGATGCCGATGTTCACCGCTTTGCGGTCGGGGAAGTGCTTCTTCCACGATTCGCCCCACTGAATCGTGATACTGTCGCCGACAAGCAACACATCGAGCGGTCCCTGATTGGCCTGTACGGTCTTTACATGCGCTTCATGCAACTTCAGCCACGCATCGCCGCCGAAGTGTCCCGCGCTTGGCACCTGAGGCCAAAGCTTTGGCAGATACTTATTCGATTCACGACCTGGTCGGCGATCATGCTCGGGTCTATCGACAACGTAAGCTCGTTCCTCGACTGTCAAGGGCCAACCGGTCTTCTGAGGTTCATCCGTTTTATACGGATAGTCCATTATAGGAACTGTCTGAGTCAAGATGACCACCGACATGAAAACTGCATGGATGGATATGTTGCTCACGGCAAATCAACTTTCATGGAGAGGAATTTTGTGCTTTATGCTAACGCGTGAATGAGTGAACGGATTCGATAGCCGCGACTTCCGGTTGGCGTTCTGTCAAAGTGAAGTGTGGATTGAGCATGCGGTCTGCTTAAAGCTTGCCTCGCAAACAATAACCTGATAGTCTCCACGATACGACTGGGTACCATGCCCTGTTACTGAAGAATAGGGCCGAATTCGCATTTACTAAATGATTTTAACTTTTCATTTCGCCCCTTGCTACGCTCATGGTCAGTCGTCAGCAAGGTTTGCGTTGAAAGAAAATCTGATCGCGGAGGTCGACCATGTCCGAGAAGAATCCAGATTTAATGGCATTATTCGACGAGGCCATCAAAATCACCGACCCATCCGAACGGTCGACCTACCTGGATCGCGTCTGTGCTGGCAACTCTGATCTGAGGCAACAACTAGAGGCACTGCTGGCAGGCCAATCGGAACCAACTCGTTTTTCCGGCTCAGATGCCACCTGCGCGCACGAGCCACTCTTACCTGACGCGATCGACAACACCGTGAACAATCGGACTGGAGCATATTTTCCAGTAGACGATAAGGAAAACTACAACAGCCAGTCAGCCTACCCATCTCCAACCGGCCTGGGAACGGTAATCGCTGAAAGATACACTCTGGTCGAACTGATCGGCGAAGGGGGAATGGGAGCAGTTTACTTGGCTTCGCAGGCCATGCCAGTGAAACGTCAAGTGGCGCTCAAACTGATCAAAACCGGCATGGATTCAAAGGGAGTTCTAGCTCGCTTCGATGCAGAACGTCAAGCGCTCGCGTTGATGGACCATCCGAACATTGCCCGTATCTATGACGGCGGGGTTACCGCGTCGGGTCAACCGTTCTTCGTCATGGAATTAGTGAAAGGGATCCCACTTACAGAATACAGCGATTCGAAGCGGCTTTCCGTGGATGCTCGCTTGCAACTGTTCGTGTCCGTTTGCCAAGCGGTGCAGCACGCGCATCAGAAAGGGATCATCCACCGCGACTTGAAGCCTGGAAATGTGCTCGTCACGGAAATCGATGGCAAGCCAACGCCCAAGGTGATTGACTTCGGCGTAGCCAAGGCCACCGAGCAGAAGTTGACCGACATGAGCTTCGCGGACTTGGGAGCGATCGTCGGTACGCCTGCGTACATGAGTCCGGAACAAGCCGACCCGTCTTCGATGGACATTGACACCAGGACCGACGTGTATGCCCTTGGAGTGATGCTCTATGAACTACTTACCGGCTCACCACCCATTGACGCCTCCAAGTTCAAGCGTGGTGCGATCCTGGAAATATTGCGAATGGTGCGAGAAGTGGAGCCGCCGAGGCCCAGCGCCAAGTTGAGTACGGCCGATACGTTGCCAAGTATTGCAGCCAACCGAAGCATCGAACCAGTAAAACTCGCCCGCTTGCTCACAGGTGAATTGGACTGGGTGGTGATGAAGGCGCTCGAGAAGGATCGAACCCGGCGGTACGACTCAGCCAACGAGTTGGCGCAAGATCTTCAGCGATACCTAGCCAACGAGGTAGTCGAAGCTCGGCCCCCAAGTCGCTGGTATCAGCTTCAAAAATTCGTCACTCGAAATAAAGCACAGGTGGTGGCAGCTTCCCTTGTGCTACTAGCGTTGGTAGCCGGCATCATCGGTACGAGCTTTGCAATGATGCGAGCGGAGGACGCGCGTGAGGCTGAGAAGAATCAACGCGTGATCGCCGAGAATCTGGCAGATCGCAATGGCAAACTGGCAGCATCTGAAGCGCGGGCTCGCCAGGAGCGCGAGGCGCAACTGGAACGCACCCGAGCGGTTCTGTTCACCAGTCAATTGGAGCGAGTGGGAGCGATCCTCGAGAAAGATCCAACGGCGGCGATAGAACTACTCAATGACGCCGAAGCATGCCCGCGATCGCTAAGAGATATCGCGTGGGCGTTTGCTGAGAAGTCGGCAAAGAGGCGTGAATACGCATCGCTGCGTGTACCAGCCGGCCAGTATCTGGCGATCAGTCCCAATGGCAAGTGGGTCGCCGTTGCGGAAACTTTGCGTTCCCCTGGTCGTCGACCGACCAGCAAGGTGACTGTGCTGGAGGTTTCGACTGGCATGGTGAAGACAACGCTACCCGAGTTTGCTGACAGTGTCGAATTAATGACGTTCACACCGAATGGAAGCGCGCTCGCGTTGGTGGCCGACGGTCCCCTCCGGCGATTAGTCGCTCTTGCTCCTGGCGCGCCTCCCACTCCATCGGTCGTACCTGGCAAAGTCCAACTTTGGGACATCGAAAGTGTGAAGTTGGTGACAACATTCGAAGAACACACCGACCGCATCACGGCGATCGAGTTCAGTGTTGACGGCACGCGACTCGTCACGAGCAGTCTGGATAAAACCGCGCGTATTTGGGATGTTCCGTCTGGCAAGTCTGAATTCACGTTTGAGGGGCATACGATGGAAGTGACTGCCATCGCCCTAAGCCCCGATGGCAAGCGGCTGGCCACTGGCGGCTTGGACAACTCGATTAAACTGTGGGACGTAGAGAACCGGAAACTGCTCGACTCTTGGACTCCTGCCACCAACCCCGATGCAGAACTGGCAGGACTAGGCCCAGAGCAAGCCCGTAGCGACAGACTATCTGGACCTGCGTTTGTCTTCGGAAGACCGACGGACACAATCACCGGACTGGACTTCAGTGACGACGGAACTTCCTTAGTGTCATCCAACTCAAATTGTCAGATCGAAGTGCGAGATGCGACGACAGGGCAGATCCGAACAACTATCCGCGACTTGAAACATCCCGTTTGGTGGGTGCGATTCCACCGAGATGGAAAGAGTGTGTTTGGCTACCAGCGGCTCACGTTAAATGCACAGCAGCAAATACCCGCTGTTAACCGCTGGGACGTCTCAACCGGGCAGTTAGTATTTACGATGCCGGTTTCGACTCTCTCATCAGTATCGACAGCTTACTGCAAGGAGCAAGGGCTTCTAGCCATCATGTCAGGCACTGCATGCGTCATCCATGACCTTGATGCAATGCCGGAAATAGCGAGCTTTAATACAGAAAAAGTGGTGGCCAGAACTGCGGTGCCGGTGTTCAACCTTTCTGGAAACACTCTCCTGGTTGGTATTGGGC
>JBIKMB010000062.1:0-26816 GCA_044359485.1 Pirellulaceae bacterium
GCTCCACCTGCAGGCTTTTGATTCGGCGGTGCTCCTTCTTTTTTGGGTGGTGCATTTTTGGCGATCTCTTCCAAATCACCACGTTCGGGCGTTTCCTCGATCTTGGGTAGATCCATTTTATCCAAGTGAGTACGAGGATTCAAAACGACCACTTCACCTTCGTTAAGGCCCTCGTTGATCGTTACCATCTTTTCATTGCTCGCGCCGATCTTAACCTCGCGCGTCTGATACTTGTTATTCACTTTTACCAGCGTGAAAAGATGGCCTTTGTGTTCGTAGATTGCATGAACAGGGATTTGCAGAGCATCCTTGAGTTGTTCGACAAAGATTCGAACCTCGGCTGTCATTCCGGTGCGAATCACGGGCGGAGGATTAATGATTTGGATATAGGTTGCGTATTCCTTCACTGAGGAACTGAACCAACTTCCTGGTTCCGCATACTTGTTGACTTTCGTTACTTGTCCTAGCAAATCTCCCTCAACCGCGTTGACGCGGATTTTGCAAGGCATGCCCTCAGTGACTAAAGTGATGCGGGACTCATTGATCTTAGCTTTCACTTGCATCTTGGTTGGATCGGGAAGCACAATCAAAACCTGCCGTTCGCGAGCGAGTGCTCCAGCTTCGACCACGAATTCAGAACTACCGCGACTGCTAAACTTGTTGGCATGTACCACTTGCCCCTCGGCTGGCGCTGTGATGGTGCAGTACTGAATTTGTTCTTCTAGTTCGGTCAGCTTATCTTTTTCTTCCTCGAGTGTGTTGCGATCGGAGTCGAGTTTCGCTTTTGCTTTTTCGATGTTGCTGTCGAATTGAACGAGCATTTTTTCTTTGGTGTATTTGTCGAGTACTTCCAATTTCGACCGCGCGGAGTCGAGTTTATTTCGAGCATTCTCAACGGCAAAATTTTCGGCCTCGATTTGCAACGGTTTCAACGTTCCTTTCGCCGCCAATCGCTCGGCACTCCCCAGTTGCAATTCGGCTTTGCGCAAGTCCTGTTCGGCCAAAGCAATCTCGCTGAGAATGTTCTTGCGTTCGGTCTTGTAAGTTCCTTCCAAGTATTCTTGTCTCGCAATTTGATCTTGCTTGAGTTGAGCTTCCGAGCCGATTACGGTCGCATCTGCCGTATTGACGACGATACGTTGACTCTTGACTTCTGTTTGAAGTCCCGACTCATCGAGTTCGACGACTTTATCCCCTTTTTTGACATAGGTCCCTTCATCGATTACCCACAGAATGGGCGTTCCACTACCAGCTCGTGATTTTACTTGGCAAATGACTTCTTGATTTTCGCTACTTTCAATTTCTCCATCTTCTAGAACGATATGGTCGAAAGGACCTCTTCGAACAACATCGGTGATAATTTCCGTGACCACCTCGGAGGAGGAAGAACTGGTGATCGCGCGGTAGGCGAGAACGCTACCACCTAAGCCAACAATAACCGCCAGTGAGATCCATATTGCCTTGCCGCGACGACGGTGCTCATGGTGCCGACGCGCTTTTTGGTCGTCAGATTGGAATTTGACACTTGGCAATTGCAGCTTCTTCATGCTTGATCTCCCAAGGGGATGGAGAGAGTTTTGGGGTGAGGGGATCGAGCCAACGAGGATGTTTAGGGCTTGTGGCATTGCTGTTGAACTTAGGTCGATGCTCAGCAAATTCTCTGGGGGGGCTTGGCTTTCATGCGTTCATTCGCCACAGGTACGCCTACCAGTGTAGTGTAAGGGCAACTAAACCTGAACATCGACTCGAACAAAACGGGGGCGGGCACCGAATCTTTTCGACACCCCAATCCTTTTTTAACACCGCTGCCCGCGATTAGTTTCTCCCCCCTACGGCTTTTGAGTTGACGTTAGAGTGGAAAAAACGCCAATGGTGGGGGGCTGACTAACTCATGTGAACCTAACTTTCGCATTCAACGTTTTTTGCGTCGCATTCGTTCAGTCAAGGAATCGAGTCCTGTTGTCTGGGGCGGTTTGCAACGACGTTACCCCTATCCAGGTAAATTTTTTCAGTTTAGTTGTTTTGAGGCAGCTATTTCGTGTTAATTCGAAAGAGGTTCTCTTTATGGGGTTTTTAGGGTAGTTTTTACTTTTAGGTGGTTATAAAGTGGGGTTTTGCGGCGTGACTGCGGCCTGACTGGTGACATTTGGGTGTCAGGCACCCAGTTGGCGACCGGCGAAACGGGTGTCAGGCACCCAGTAGACTCGGTGAGGCACCCAGTAGACTCGGTGCGAAGTGGTGGAGAACTTGGTGTCAGGCACTCGGTTGGCGAGTGCGGAAACCGGTGTCAGGCACCCAGTTGGATAGGCTAGGCACCCAGTTGGATAGGCTGCATGAGGGGGTGCTTGGGTCGCGGCCCCGCCGGCAAAATGCCGACGGAGGCCGGAGGTACTTGGCGATTTACTTGGCGATTCAATGGCCCCGAAATCAGGGAGCTAAACCGACGGGTTCTTGCGGCCGAGGAATCGATGGGAATAGGGAAATTCCCGGTGTATTGGACGTGTTGGAGTTGGGATTGTGCTGACTAGGTGCTGCTTGCGTTGCAGGTAATCTGATGAGGGTTTCGGGGGAACTCGGTTGCGGGCTTGGACCCGGTGGCTGGTTGGGGGCTAAGTCCACGATCGTGTCAGCGGGTAGTTGCTGATTATTGACCCGTTGGTTGTCAGTTTGTTGATTATTGGCAACATCGCTTGCAGCCTGCTCGGGTAAATTGACTGGAGTGGTTTCTTCTAGCATCAGGGCTTGAGGCCCGAATTCGCCACCCACCGTGTCAGGGCGAAGCGGTCCTGGATCGACCCACAGTCCTTCGCTGTCTAGCTGCATGGTACCGAGTTCCTGGTCGAGTGTTCGCCGCAGAACTTCGTAATTGACCCACACGCCCATAAAAAAGTTTTGGGCATCGAGCAAGTCTTGTAGCGCGGAGACGGTATCTCGGGCAGCCGTGGGACCGGAGGCTTGACTCAAAGCTTCATTGATTTGGCGGATATCTTCATTGAGAACGATTTGCTGAGCGGCAATGCGAACAGCGTATCGCTGCAGTTCAAAGTTGACTTGGTTCGCGCGAATGGTTCTCAGAATCGATCGCATCAATGTCCAGATACCATCTTCGAATTGATAGTAGGAGCGTCTAGCTTGCTGATATTCGATAAGCGCTTGTCTGTAGCGGTTGCGTTCTTGAAGTCGTGTGATCGGTGCATCCCATTGCAGTCCGACACGTAAGCGGCCGGTTGTACTGCGAATATCCAGGGGATTATCTCCTACGTTTTGAACATCGCCGCTAAAGACAACGTCGAGGTAACTTTCCAAATCATCGGCCACCAGTTCGATCGCTCGCCAACTGTTGACCAGTGAAGCACGAGCGTTCATCCAATCGCGGCGATTGCGTCGTGCAATGTCCACCGCTTCGCGAGGTTCCAGTTCAATATCGGGCAAGGAGACGGTTTCGGTTCTTGCACGTGCTTCGATCAACTGCAGTGCGAGTACATCTTCCGCCATGGCTGCGATCAAGGATTGGCTTTCGAAGATGGCTTTATCTCGAATGTTTTCGAACTCGACTTTTGCATTCGCGCCGGCACCTTGATCACTAGCCAACAAGGCTACTTGCTGATCGAGCGTCGAGAAACGCGTTAAGTATTGCTGCACATTGGCTCGCAAACGATCCAATTCTCCTCGAAGTTGTTCCGGTAAGGCTTGTATTTCCTGTGTATTGAACAGTGCCGTATCCAGTTCGGGCTTGGGTAACAGTGTGCATATCATATCGCGATCTTTTTCATAATTTGTTTTGAGTTGATCGAGTTGCTGCACGCGTCGGGGGAGCGCATTGGCTAACTGATTCAAACCGTCCTCGATGCGCGGGATATCGCTTGACAGCAGCGACTCATTGATCGTTTGCAGCGGTGCGATACTCTCCCTGAGATCGACGAGAGTTTTGACAACCTCCGGAGTGCGAACCATAGTGCGGAATGATTCTAAAGAATTTGGATCTTGCTCCATTTTGCTAAATTCAAGCAAGCGAAAGTTGACCCGTCCAACGGAGTCGCGAATCATGGACACCGAGTTTCGCTGAGCCTTCAGTTGCGGGCTGATCAATTGAAATTGATTGAGCAAGGGATCGCGAAGTTCGACACAAAGATAGGACGGCAAACCCATGGTTCGCTTGAATGCGTCGAGTTGTTGTTCGAAAGCCGCTTTGGTATTGATCAACGAACTCTGTGCTCGGAAGAGAGCTTGTTGAGCCTGCGATACCTGGAGTTGTTGTCGAGGAATAGTTTCTTGGGTTGCCGGGATCGTGGTCAGCAATTCACGCAGTGTATCTTCGAGTTGCAATAAGTTGTCGCGAAGTCGCGCGACATTTTCTTCCTGGTTTTGGATCTCTAGTTGACTCTGCAGCAGCCCGATGAAACCACCAGCAGAAGGTACTCCGTTATCGGAGCCTGTGCCGAATCCGCCGCCTCCCGCCACACGACCGAAACCGCCGCCTAGACCTGTAAAGCCTTCAAGACCTGCACCGCCGAACAAACCACCGCGTCTGGAAGGTCCTGCATCAGCTTGCCTACCGGTCACTACTTGTAGATAAAAGCCCCGACGATATTGTTCGAAAGCTCGTACGTTGGCCAGCAAAGTTCTCTCTGCCAACGTTAATCGTTCCAGAACAACATCCCGACCCGCTTGTCTCAACAGCGGTTG
Source organism: Pirellulaceae bacterium (assembly GCA_044359485.1). Lineage (GTDB taxonomy): Bacteria > Planctomycetota > Planctomycetia > Pirellulales > Pirellulaceae > JAFLCP01. Next base: position 4,687 of record JBIKMB010000062.1, read on the forward strand.
AATCAAAGAGAAATCAAGGATCGTATTGGCGGATTGATTATTGGGGCCGGCGAGTTGCCAGGTTATGGAGTTTGCGATACCAACAACTAAATCAGCACCGGTTGCGAAGCGGCGCTGCATGGAGAATGGGCGACGACCCTTGCTAAAAGGCCCCGTTGACAGTCGCGAGCTTGAATTGTTGGCCGAATTTCGATCGGGACCGTCGGCGACATAGTCGATTTGAGCGCCAGCAAAGAATTGGGTCGACAGCAAAAATCGTTCGCTGCTGACATCAAGCGCAGAGAGGTATAGCGTTTCCAGATTTTGTTGATAGGTGGGAGAGTGTAGCAGGGCCAGGCGAACGGCATCATCGGAATTCAGGACGAGGATACCCCGCTCATCTAACGGTAGCATAGTCCACCAGTCAGGATTTTCGGCCGTGTTGGTTACGCCATTGGCTTTCCAGAAGGGATATCCTTTTTTGCCATCGACCATTTCCATGTAACGAGCGGATGCCGGATCATCTTCGGGCATCGGGGGACGGTCTGGGTTAAAAGGATCGAACATTCGCGAGCGGCGATCAACATTGATTCTGAGGTTTGCCCCAGCTTCGCCGGAATCACGCTGCTTTTCATCGATCAAGCAATAAGCTTCTTGGTCAGCTTGAGTTCGATATTGATTGCGATGACAACCAACTAAGCTAATGCCAAGCGAGAGAACTAGAATTGCCCCGCAAAACCACTTTTGAAAGACGTACTGAGTCTCATGGCAAAGTCCCGTGGCAAAACGATCTCCCTCAGAAGTTGTTCTTTGAGGGGGGCTTAGGGGGTTAGAGCGAAATTTGCCACTGGCCCCCGAATTGCAGGGGTATGATTGCATGACTTGGTCCTTAACTTGGCGTAAAGTCGCGCCAGTTCCGCCTTTCTCCTTCGTCTAGGGAGGGTACGAAAATCCGGCTGTAACGAACTTTCGGGATAAAACGAAGGTGAACTTAATAACGATTTCAGCAATTGCACTAAGTTCACTAGCTTTACTAGTCGTGCGGTTAGAATTGGGGTCGGAAAGCTTCTCTGGGCAGCGAAGTCGCTCAATCCGGCAACCGATAGCTTGACACCCTAAAACTCCCAACTTACCATCAAATCTGGACTTGTGTTCGGTGCTCAATTCTTTTCCATCGTTTTAGCTGAGAACTCGCGGACTAGACCCACGTTCTTTTCAGTGCTTTTTTAGTAGAGCCCGCCATGGATTTGTTTGGAATTTTGTTCCTGGTATTTTTGGTTATCCTATTTTTCGCCTTCATCTTCTGTTTGGTGAAGTCTGCGAAGAAGCTGGGTTGGATTCACTCCATCTTGGTTGTGTTTCTATTTATGGAAACCATAGCCTTCATGATGGCAACTGCCGGCGTGCTCTATCGACGGGTAGGTTGGATTCGTTTGCATGACTCTTTGGTCAAAAAAGTGGAAGCGGCTGAGAAGGATACGGTCGAATTGACCTATGGTGATCTAACCAATCCCGTGTTGGACATCACCAAACTCTATCCTTTGCAAAATGCGCTTGGTCGGTTGGTGGTAGACCGCGGCCGAGTTTGGAGTGCAGCGAGTTTGGTGGGAACTCAAAATAACGTGGTTCAACTCAACTTGAATGCGGCTGCGGCGGCTGCTCCTCCAGCAGATGAAAACGCACCTGCTGATCCCAACGCGCCGGCCGCTGTTCCTCCACCACCGACCGGTGATTCTTTGAAAGTGGACTCGGTCGTGTTCGCATTCGCAGAGACTGCCGATGAGGCTGGTCGATATGTGCCATCCGCATATTTGGGTGAATTTACGGTCACCGACAATCAAGCGGGTATGGTCACGTTGACGCCGATTTTGTTGTCGCCTCAATACGCTGGTTTGATCAATCAGTCCAATCAGTGGTCGCTTTATGAATTGATGCCCTTGGATAGTCACGATGCCTATGTTGAGATGGGCTCTGCACCTTCTGAGGATGAACTGTTTGGTCGCATTGATCCGGAGAAGATTCGGGCGAAGTTTGCCTCGTTGCCTGAGACGGAGCGCGATGCGGTCATCGATAGTTACATTCGCGACGGGCAAGCCGCTAACGATAATGATCCGCCCGAAGTTGTCTGGCAACGGATCGAATTTTTGAAAGAGTATCAGTTTGACGTCGACAGTCAGCAAGAGAGCACTGCGTTAGATGGGGGGTACTTTGACGACTTGGGACGCAGTATCGATAAACGCTTAAAGCGTCCAGGGGAAAACAACACGAATGTCAAGTTTGTTGCTGGAGATCAACTGGATCTTCTATCGGTCAATGCGGAAGCTTTGATTGCTGATGGAACGGCGAAAGTGATCAAGCGGTATTATGTTCGCCAATTGAATGATTACGATGACGTCTTTCGCATTATAGACCGCAAGAATTTCGAAGTGGGAGAGCGTATCGCTTACTTCCAACGTGAATCAAAGGTGCTTGAAGATGCGTTGGCAATCAGCAATTTGCAAAGGCAGGCTCGCCAGATTGAAATCGAAAACCTAAAGAAGGAGCGAGATCAATATGGCAAGGAACTGGAAGTGGTAAACAGCGAAGTGACTCGGCTTACCGACCTCTTGCAGCAGACACGGTCGAAGTTGAGCGAGTTGTTCCGTACCAATCAAGGACTCTATCAGCAGATCTTGGCTGAGAGCCAAAAGTTGAAGGAGATAGCTGGCCCGGGCTTGGCCTCTTTGGAGGACGCTAAAGCCAGCAAGTAAGTTGATATTTTCATCACCGGCAAACAAAAAGAACCAGCTTTTGAAGGCTGGTTCTTTTTATTTACTTTATGAGAACTCAATTGGCTCGGCACAAGCTCGCTGTTTTTGAGTGACTGGCCAAGATTCCATCGGGTAGGCTTCTTTTTTTCGATCAGCCATGGAAGGGCATGTCACACGATAGACCGCCGGCGGCTGGTACGTAGGCATGACGAGTGTAGTCCATCACCATTCGATGAGCGCTGAAACGCCAAGCCAGCGTACTGATCGAGTTCATCATCATTTTGATCCATTTGCGGGGCAAGCCATCGCGATCGCGATCGTAGAACGTTGGGATCACTTCGTTTTCGATCACGTGATACAAGTACTCGGCATCACGTTTGTCGGTGATGGCATCGTTGGAATGGGAATAGCCTTTACCGATCGCGAAACCGTTTCGTCCGTTGTATGCTTCGGCCCACCAACCATCTAGGATCGAGCAGTTGAGTCCACCGTTTAAGACGACTTTTTGACCGCTAGTTCCCGAAGCTTCCAGCGGACGGCGCGGGTTATTGAGCCAAACATCGACACCCTGGATGAGATGCCGGCACACATTGATGTCATAGTCTTCGATGAAGGCAATTTTACCTTTGAAGACAGGATCGTGACGGAGATTGGCAATCTCTTGGATGAAACGTTTACCAGGCTCATCTTTGGGGTGCGCCTTGCCAGCATAGACGATCTGAATCGGTCGCGAGGAACTGCTCAGTAAATCGGCGATTCGGTCGACCTGATTGACCAAAAGGTTCGCTCTTTTGTAGGTTGCAAAGCGGCGTCCGAATCCGATCGTGAGTACATTGGGATCGAGCAGATTGCGAGCTGCTTCGATGATATCGTCGGCTTCGCCACGGCGCCTCGATTGTCGGCTGACTCGTCGGCGGACAAACGAGATAAGCAAATTTTTGAGCGCGTTATGTGTTTCCCACAATTCCCCCGGATCGACTTGGTTGATGTATTGCCAAACTTCTGGCTCACCCATCCGTGATTGCCAACCGGCAGGAAAATGGCGATCGTAAAGCTGTTGCATTTGCCAAGCAAGCCAGCTTTGGATGTGAACACCATTGGTAATATGGCCGATTGGAATTTCTTCTTCCGTGCGATCTGGCCACAACGGTTGCCACATGCGACGCGAGATATGTCCATGCAATTGACTCACAGCGTTTGCGCGGCGGGATAACTTCAATGCCAACACCGTCATGCAGAATGTTTCGCTGTGATCATCCGGATGAACGCGACCTAGGCTCATCAAATGATCGGCCGAGATACCCAATTGGTCTCGCAGAGGACCGAGATGCTCCTCAATCATAACTCCATCAAAGCGGTCATGCCCAGCGGGTACAGGAGTATGTGTGGTGAAAACAGTCGAACGGGCGACTTCACGCAACGCGTTATCAAAAGTCTGGCCGTCGTCATGCATCCTTTCACGCATCACTTCCAGTGCGGCAAAGGCGCTGTGGCCCTCGTTGAGATGATATACGCCTGGATAAATACCGAGTGCACGCAAAGCTTTAACGCCCCCCACGCCAAGTACAAGTTCTTGGCGAATGCGGGTTCGTTCGTCACCACCATACAGACGGCTGGTCAATTCTCGGTCTTCGGGCTTGTTCCCTTCAACATTGCAATCCAGCAAATAAAGCTTGATACGACCAACATGCATCAGCCAAACTTTGGCCATCAAGCGACCGTTGCGTGTGTCGATGGAGACGGTAATCGGAAGTCCATCGGAGCCGAGCGCAGGAACAATCGGTAAATTTTCAACTTTGGTTTCGATGTACTCTTCTCGCTGATAACCGTCTTCATCGAGGTGCTGTTTAAAGTAGCCTTGGGTGTAGTAGAGCCCGATTCCAATCAAGGGGACACCAAGACCACTGGCGCTTTTGATATGATCACCCGACAAAACGCCCAAACCACCAGAGTAAATGGGGATCGATTCGTGCATTCCAAATTCGGCTGAAAAGTATGCAACGGGTTTCGCTCCCAAAACACCAGCTTGGGTGCTCGCCCAAGTGTTTTGGCCATCGAGGTATTCCTGCAAACGGCGATAAGCGTAGTTGACGCGCGAGTGCAGGACCATTTCGCTGGCCCGAATCGACAAGCGTTCGGCGGTAAATTCGCGAAGCAAAGCGATGGGGTTATGGTCCAATTGACGCCAGCGAATAGGATCGATATCCCGAAAAATATTGGCTACCTCCGGGTGCCAGCACCACCATAGGTTCTGGGCCAATGACATGCATTTTTGGAACAGATGCTCACCACCGACTTCATTGCCACTATGGGTATTGGAAACTTCACTGCGAACTACGCTCTCAAGTTGTGCCATGATCTTCCTTCGCGATGCTTTTTTGCCTTGAGTCTTTTGGTAAATCTCAGATCACAAAACAGTTTGTGTGCCAGAGATCCATTCAGTTATTTAAGGGGGCCAATTGTTGGGCCAATTTGTAAGGCCAGTGTTTCAGCGGACTTTCGGGGCGACCGGAAAAGTCCGCCTAAGTATCAAGTCGCTCATCACCGCTACAGCCAACTTCGCCAGTCGGTGCAGCAGATGGGACGAACTCCATTTACATCAAAACTCCATTAACGACGGTGCGTAACGAGCGATTCGGCCGAAGGAGACACAAGACTTGATTGCAATCTCAGGGAAGTAGGAACGGTCTCACGGGAGGATGCCGAATTTAAGGACATAAGGTAATATAACGTTATCCAGAGTTTCACAGGGAGACCATCCTTTGAACATTTCCGAATGGCTAGCCGCAATTCCCTCCACCCTTCATGCGGGTTGTTTCTCAGCAATCGAGAAACGTTCCGCCGAGGTCGAGCGTTTGGGGGAGTGGCCCCGCGAGTCTTTAGAGCTTTTAGCGCGATTCGGCCTCTTAAAGGGGCTTATCAGCGAATTGCACGGCGGCGAAGGGTGGAATGGACCGCTGCAATTGGCAGCCTATTTTCAATTGTCAAAGTCCTGCTTGACGACCGCGTTCATTCTGACTCAATGGCACGCCGCAATTCGTCGTCTGGAGATTCACGCAAGTGAGGCGTTTTGGGGGCAATGGGGTGAATTGTTGGTTTCTGGAAAAGCTTGGACGACAGTCGGTTTTTCTCATCTAACGACCTCGAGGCAACATCTGGAATCGCCACCTTTGTTGGCAAATCCCGAAGGCCCAGCCTTCGTTTTGGAAGGATACTGTCCATGGGTTACAGGGGGTGCGTTCGCCGATTTCCTCGTCGTAGGGGCTGCGACCACAACTGGCGGACAAATATTGGGGGTTGTGGAAACCAAGCAGCCGGGCGTGCAAGCTGGAAGCGGCTTTCAACTGATGGGACTATCGGCCAGTTGCACCGATCGGGTTGATTTTCGGCAAGTTTCTGTTGGTAGCGATTATTTGTTGGCGGGACCGGTGGATCAAGTTCTCAAGATAGCCAGCGGTGGGCCGGGTGGGCTGCATACTTCAATCTTGGCTTTAGGTTTGGCCAGTCGCGCGATCGACTATTTGCAACAGCAGGCAGATCAGCGCAGCGATTTCGCGGAGCCGGCCATCGAATTGCAGCAGGAACTGGAGCGGTTGGTGGCGGCGATTGTGGTGCTGGCTGCGGGCGAACTTGGTATCTCGCAAGAGCAATTGCGAAGAAACTCGAACAGTTTGGCGTTGCGCGCAACTCAAGCCGCGATGGCGGCCGCCAAGGGTGCGGGCTATATGGCCAATCATCCCGTGGGGCGCTGGTGCCGGGAAGCATTATTCTTTTTGGTCTGGAGTTGTCCACAGTCGGTTGTGCGGTCGCAAGTTTGTGAGTTAGCGGGCATGCACTGACGTTGTGTTGATCCTCTAGCGTGACTTTAACTCCAGAGTGGATTGAAAAAAGTATTATGAGTCAGCATTCTCCTCACGTTGTATGGCACCAGTCATCGATTACCCGTCAAGATCGCGAGACGCTGATGAAACAGCGTGGATGCGTTGTCTGGTTTACCGGTTTAAGTGGGAGTGGCAAAAGCACGCTAGCCAATGCGGTCGAAGTCGAATTGCATCGCCAGGGAGTGCATACATTCCTGCTGGATGGGGATAACATCCGGCATGGATTATGTGCGACTCCGAAGTTGCTTGAGCCGATCTATGGGGAGGCTTTTGGTCAGCGATTTGGCTTGGGATTTGCCGCCGAGGATCGGCAAGAAAATATTCGCCGCGTCGGAGCGACCAGTCAATTGTTGGTGGAAGCGGGATTGGTAGTGCTCACGGCTTTTGTGAGTCCTTACCGCGTGGATCGCGATCGAGTGCGTCAATGGGTGATGTCGCGAGGGAACGCGCTAGACTTTATCGAAATTTACGTTGACACTCCTATCGAAATCTGTGAGCAGCGCGATCCAAAAGGTTTGTATAAAATGGCTCGCGAAGGGAAGATCGCACATTTCACGGGCATCACCGATCCGTACGAAGCCCCCCTGCAACCCGAATTGCATTTGCAGGGGGAGCGACCAATTGATGAATTAAAGCAAAATGTTTTGACCTTTTTGCAAGAACGATTCCGCTGAGTGGCGAAGCGATTTTTGCATCGCTACACGCAGCAAATCTAGCTTAGAACCTATACGAAAGGGCATAAAAACGGGGCTAAAGCCAGAGCGAGCAATAGTGATCGTCTTGACTTTTACTGCAGTCTGAAACCGCAGCGAACGCCGTCGGCTGACGGCTATCCAATAGGCTCTTCGTGGTGCATCGAGTCCGTTTTCATTCGGAGTTGTTCTCAAAACAAGGGCTTCACGTACAATTGTACGTGAAGCTCTTGCAGCTTATATCTGAGGTTCCGTCATGCTCATCGGATCCAGAGCAGCCTTCAGCACATCTTCGGCAAGTAATTTTTCTTGAATACACAACTCGCGAATTGTCTTGCCCGATGCGAATGCATCCTTGGCAATCTTCGCAGCTTTCTCATAGCCGATCAGTGGATTGAGACTGGTTACCATTGACAAGCTTTGTTCGACGGAAGCTTCGCAAGCGTCTGGATTAGCTTCTAAGCCTTCCATGCAGAACTCAATAAATGCCCGCGTTCCATGGCTGAGCAACTGAATACTTTCGAGAGTTGTTTGGCCCATGACGGGCATCATAATATTTAATTGAAAGTTGCCGCCGGTGGCGCCCGACATGGTAACTGTCGCATCATTGCCGATGACCCTAGCACAAACTTGCATCAAGCTTTCGCACATCACGGGGTTCACTTTGCCCGGCATGATCGAACTGCCTGGTTGGCGATCGGGCAAGATCACTTCAAAGAAACCGCAGCGTGGGCCTGAGCCGAGCCAGCGGATGTTATTGGCTACGTTGAATAGTGTATTGGCGATGGTTTTCAGGCTGCCATGGCAATCGACCAGGCCATCGCGCTGGGCATTGGCTTCGAAATGGTTCACCGCTTCGATGAACTTGATCCCCGTTTTTTGGGCGAGTTCTGCGGCTACGCGGGAGCCGAATTCGGGATGGGTATTGATACCGCTGCCCACAGCGGTGCCACCAACAGGTAATTCGCACACGGCAGCGAGCGCTTGAATGGCTCGTCCCAGCGACAGTTCAATTTGCCGCGCGAAGCCACCGAATTCTTGTCCAAGTCGCAGCGGGGTTGCATCCATCAGATGTGTGCGACCGATCTTGATCACTTTATCCCACGCTTTGGCTTTGGCGCTCAGTTGAGCATGAAATTCTTTCAACGCGGGAATCAGCAAGTTCTGAATTTCCATCGCCACAGCAACATGAATCGCGGTGGGGAATGTATCGTTGGTGCTCTGACCCATGTTGACGTGATCATTGGGATGAATGGGCTTGGTCACAGCAAACCTATCTGCACCCATGATTTCAATCGCGCGATTGGAAATCACTTCGTTCACATTCATGTTGCTGGAAGTGCCGGAGCCGGTTTGGAAAACATCGACAGGAAATTGATCTGCAAACTTTCCTTCCGCCACTTCCAAACAGGCCTTGAGCATAGCGTCGACTTGCTGAGGGTTAAGCCGATTCTTGCCGGAGTTGGTTAGTTTACCGAGGTCGCGGTTTGCGACACCGCAAGCGTATTTGACCAATCCCATGGCTCGGATCAATGCAGGGGGAAGTCTCCAGCCAGAGACCGGAAAGTTCTCGACAGCTCTTTGCGTTTGAGCTCCGTAGTAAGCTAACGCTGGAACCTGCACATCGCCCATGGAATCATGTTCAGTACGGAATTCACTCATAAAGTTCACCGTTTCAAAATGGCTGCCAGAATCAAACTGCATACATCGAATACTATGCAAATCCAACACAGCAGCATTCTATGGGATTTCCGGTTTTTGGGGAGGTGTGGCTCGCTCGGGTTCACCGGCACCGCGAGAGCCAGCTGGTTTAGCCTGGGTATTTTCTAAAGTTGATAAACTTGGTTATCGATGCGAACCTGAATGGGGGCTTCTTCATCAAGCAAGGTTCTGAGCAAATCGCGATGTTTTTCGATCAAGCTGAAGTACTTTTCGCTAAATCGTTCCACGACCTCTACTTTCTTAAGTTGTTCTTCGGTGGCGGTTGAGTCAACCCATTTGTCGGTTTGCCAGAAGAATGCTCGATCGCCGCTTTGTCGCACCGTATTGGCTTTTGGAGCAGCGTTTTTGCCTTCCAGTTGAGGCTGGCCAGCGCCTCGGACATTGATGCCTTGTCCACCGGCAAGGCCTCCGAAAGAGGAGTCTGCGGGGGCGGCCGCTGACTGCGCGAGATCTTGGGCGCTATTGGATTCGGCTAGGTTGGCAGCCCTCCCCTGCATTCCCTTGAGGCCGCGCTGCGCGAACGCATCTGCTCCGGCTTGGCTTTCCAGTCGTTTTAGGTTTTCGAACGCGCGGACTTCTCGAGCGGCCCCCGCAAAACGGGCCTGGGGTTCTTCTGCCAAGAAGGCGGTGTAGGGGGTAATGATGCCATAGCGCTGAGAAAGTTCCACCAGTTCACGAACCAAATCCTCGCGTTTACCTTCCAGATCGATTTCATCGATGATCGCGCCGACTCGCCGCGTTGCCCATAATGCGGCGATATACGAATGCTCATTACCCGTTGAGTTTTCCAGCTTGACGGACTGTTCGAACTTTAAAGCTTGTTTGCCGAGCATACCCTCGATCTGCAATTTGCCGTTGATCGCAGTTTTGTAACGACCGAGCAAAGTGACTTGATCACCTGAGAAAAGATCTTGGATTTTGGCAGGATAAACTTGGCGGAAGCCATCGTAGATCGAACCATTATCCAAGAAGGTTTGCCATCGAACATCGGCCAAAGCGACTTGACCGATACGCGTGTAGAGTTTCGAAACCGACTCTTCAATATTTTCCTGAGGGGCGACCAAGAATGTTTGACCAAAACAATCGCGACTCAATTGATCGAGCAAGCGACTATTGACATCATGCCCAACTCCAAAAGAAAGAATACGGGCTCGTTGTTTGTTAGCAGTAACAGCATTGGTGACAATTTGCCGTGGGTCGCGTTGCCCGACAGTTGGCTCTCCATCGGTGAGGAACACGATGTAGCTTGGACGGTCATTATCTTTCAGAGTTCGAAACGCTGTATCCAACGCGCCATCGATGTTGGTGCCTCCGCTAGCCTCCATTTGTTTGACAAAGGCAATCGCCGCATCGCGATTCTCGGCTGTGGCTGGAACCAACGCTTCGCGGAAAGTTTGAATTTGGCTATCGTAAAGGACCAAACTGAAAAAATCGTTGGCAGAAATATTGTTCAAAACATACAGCAAAGCATTGCGAGCTTGTTCTATTTTTTCGCCGCGCATACTACCGGATTTGTCGAGTACCAACACAATATTTTTGGAAACATCATTTTGTTTGGTTACGGGAAAGTCGGGATGAATCATCATCAAGAAATAACCATCCTCAGCCGCATTGGGACGATATGATAGTAGACTTGCCGAAACCTCACCTTTGCGTTCTTCGATCAGTAGCCGAAAATCAGTGCGAGGAATGTAGTTCGAAAGTTCTAGGCTAACCCAAGCATCACTTCCAGGACTCCGCTTGATATCGACGGTATGCGTGGGGCTATAGATATTACCCAGCGGTTTGTCGCTGGTGATGCGAACTGCAATTTTAGCCTTATCGATCGGTTCACTGGTAAAGCCGGCAGCTCCCAGTGGCAACTTCAAATCGATTTGCCCATCACGATAGGTGACAACTTGACTGTACTGAATCGTGACCACGCGCGTCGCCCCTGGAGGGATGGGGAAAACATTGGTTTTCAGCATGCCAGTTCCGATCCACTGAACCAGGGCTGGATCTTGCGAACGGCGAACATAATTTTGGTAAATGCGACGCGCTTCATCCGCATTCAACAGTTTGCCGGGAATCTCTTTCCCGTCCACCAGGAAGGTCATGCCTTGCACAGCGGCATCATAAGGGAGTGGGAAAACCGCACTCGCTTCGCTGAGCACACTGCCGCGATTTTCAAAGCCTTGATTCACCGTCACTTGCGCGACTCCATTGCGTAGGGTCGCCTGGACCTCCAGCGATGCGATGCGATACAGTTGATGCACAGGCGGGTTAGGTGGAGGCACATGAGGCGGTGGATAAGGTGGGAAAGGGCGTGGTAAACGCAGTCCAACATCGCTACCGGATTCAACCAGCAATACTCCCTGCCCCAACACGGCCCGCGAAGGCCCAATAAGCAATGTAATTAGGATCGCCAACAGGCTCAAAGGCCATCTCAGAGAAAGAAGTTGCATCATTTGTGGCACCTTGAGTGAGGGAAAAAGAGTTGCTAAACGATTCGTAATCTGTCTGCGACCTGTCAACGACCAGTAAGCCTAGCCAAGCGACCCGTCGCATAGACCGCATTGCTGTCGCCGAGTCATTGCCAATTTTTGAGGGTAGACGAGTCGAGACGAGTCGCAGTTCCCAAAGATTTCGATCGGCTTAATTTTATCAGATATATGATGCGACCAACAGTTTTTTGTCGACCGTCACGACGTTTCTGAGAGATAGCTGCGAGCGATGAAGGTGTTTCAAAACGAGCTGATAGGCATTTATTTAGTCCAGCCGAGTTCTGCCGTGATCGGAAAATGATCCGATGGCGTGCGACCATCACGAGCTGTGCGGTCGATGCTGGCATTAAAGACTTTCCAGTGCTGTGTGCATCCGATCCAGTCGATGCGAGGCCCTTGTTGCGAATCGACTTTGAAGCTCGAGAAAGTCCCTTCATTCGAGTTTTTATCTGGATGAGCACTGCGATAGGTGTCTAGCCAAGTGGTCTTCGATGTTGGGGAAGAGGCTTCAGTTGCCGGTTCAGCGTTGGCAAATAATACGCGATAAGGTTCACTGCCTTCGGCCGTATTGAAATCGCCGGTTAGGATGGCGGGTTGGCCTTGGGCGATTTCGTTGGCCTTGGCGGCGATTAGCTTTGCCGATTCGAGTCGAGCTTGGACGCCACGATGATCGAAATGCGTATTGAGAAACAGAAATGCGGGCGCGTTGGGGTAAAGCTTATCTTTTAATGAAACATAGGACACCATTCGTGGCAACGAACTGTCCCAACTTTTGCTGCCCGCGACCTCTGGTGTTTCGCTGAGCCAAAAATGTCCCTCTGCGATTTTCTCGAATCGATCTGCTTTATAAAACAGCGCGGTCATTTCCCCCTGCTGCTTACCATCTTCGCGACCAACTCCTAAAGAAGCATAACCAGGTAAGTTTTCAGCGAGAAAATCTTTCTGAAAGCCTAGCGTTTCTTGAGTGCCGAGCAGATCGGGGGCATAGGCGCGGATGGTATCTAGCAAAAATTCTTTTCGTTTGTTCCAGTGGTTCGCACCATCATTGGCCGTCCCATATCGAATATTGAAACTCATCACGCGTATCGCTGGAGATTCTCCGTCGTCGTCGGCTAAGGCTAGTGGGTACAGCCAAGCGGCGAGCAAGAAGGAGACGACACATAGGTGGGCACTGGAGTTCGGCATAGCAATATCCTTGCAAAACGAAGTTGCCTGTAAGGATACCTAAATCGCCAGCGTTTCACATGAGCGCGAATATTGGAAGAAGGTTAATTTTTGAAAAAGTGAATCTGCGAGCCAATAAGGCTTGGCTATGGAATGACGGTGGTTTCCACGGAGGTTTCAACACCATTGGGTTGACGCAGCGAGCGTGTGAAAGCTTTGATCTGCATAGTCATTGGCTGGCGCGGGAGGACACGGAGCGAAAGCGTGAGGGTTTCAGCACCTCGCAGTGAGTTAATGGTTTCCAGGCGGATAATACCATCGGCGGTTCGGTTGGTGATGCGCAACTGTTGCAAGTTAGAACCGATCGAAACAAAATCGACTCCAGCGGGTAAGCTGAGTTGAATGTCGATCGCGTTGTCCTCTTGAGTGGTATTATTCTTTAGAATCAAGCGGTACGAAGATTCTGCATTGACTTTGACCGGGTCGCCGGACTCGATCAATTGAAGGGTGAGCGAGCCTTCGGCCGGTGTGGTCATATCGCCGCCGGCTGGATCACTCGAGGGCGTTCTGGGAGAAGTCGCATCACCGAGGCTTTGTGTCACATCGACGACGCCATCGTAATTTGCACTCAAGCCTTCAAGAGACGTTACGGTGAAGCGGACTCGAGAGGTGCGTCCACCTTGTGCGGCCACGAAACGACCTGCGAAGACTCTTTGCTGGCCTGTTTCCCAGCGGTCTAGGATCCAAGTCATACGCTGCGTCGAGGTAGTGGCTTGCTGATCGTATCCATCTCCACCGATACTCTTGGGTTGCAGTGACATATCGGGATCACAGAAAATACGAATGCCAGTCAGTGGTGGGCCTGTATTGGTAAGTTGTAAACTAAAAACAACATCTTCACCTTGAACCACCGACGAGGCAACATTTCGATAAACGCCTCCTTGCAGTTGCTCCCCGCTGGCCGGCTGTGCGACGCCCATAATACTGGTTTCAGCGGATGCAAAAGCATTCTGAGGTGCGCTGACGGAAACTTTAGCGCGGAGTGTTCCTGGTTGCTGCACTAGGAAGTTGATACCGATCGGTTTTACTTCGCCCCCTGCCAGGATCGGAATCGTTTGCAAAACAGAGTTCTCGCGTCGATTGACTTCCACCATACCCGGATCCGCTTCGACCAAAACGCGAACATCCGTTAAGGGGCGATTCGAAATATTTCGAACATCGATTTCCATCAAGATGGTTTCACCCACCTGAGTTTCGCGACGATTTTCTGTGGGGCGGATAGTAACATCCAATGCGGGCCGGAACACATTTGTGCTGACGCTCTGCACTTGATACAAGTTGGGTTCAGCGCGAGTTTCAAATTGGACTCGATAGGCACTTTCACTCTCAGCCTGACAGCGAGCACTGACGATGATTTCTTGGCCGGGTTGCAAGGTGCCGAAATCCCACGATGCTCCGCTCGGAGTAAAGTTAGCAGGTTGCAGCGAGGCATCCAGAAATTTCATTCCCGAGGGGAGTGTTAGTCGCGCTTGTGCCGCGGTGGCAGGAAGCTGGCCCGAGTTGAGAATGCGGAAATTGTAGAGCAACGTTTGGCCGATGCCAGCTTCGGGAGGTCCGTCGGCAAATAGTGACAATCGAGGTGCAACCCAACTGACCGATGTTTGACCTCGACCAAGAATCATTTCGGGTGTATTCATTTGACTATCGGCGGGGGTAAGCACTTCGATGCCAACGATGGCTGTACCGATGGCGCCATTGTTTTGCACCAGTTCCGCGGTTGCATTTCCATCCGCATTGGTGCGAACCTCCACGGTATCGCTCCCGTTGGCGAACAGCGCAACTTGCGGTTGCAAAGAACGATAAACGACTTTCCAGTTCGGAGCAGGAACTCCTTCGGATACGGTGACCAGTGTCGTTAGCAGAGCCGACTCTCGATCAGCGCGATTTTGAGGGCTGGGAAATTGCCATTGGCCTTGCACCCAGTGCACCTTAGCGGTCACGCGTCGCCGATCCCATACTTTGGAATCTGGCGCAAGAGCCGTGATATAACTGGTGCCAGGCGTGGGAGAGGTAAGACTGATCCATGTTTGACCACGGCGAACGATCAAGTCATCATTCTTCGACGGTGATCCGCGGGTGATCATCGATTCGCGCGAGCTGGTTTTGCCACGAGCGAAATCGATCCCAAGTTTCTCGGTACTGGTTTTACCATGGAATGAGTCGCTCAAATCATGCGATATGAGCTTGCCCTTGGCATCGTCACCCACTTCGACAAACTGCCCAACGCTGTCGGGAGAAAGCATCCACTCGAGAGGTTCACGCGTTACCAGATATCCATCTTCACCGCAAATTCCAGCTAGTAATACGACTTCTCCACCGACCGGTGCTACGACCCGCAGTGGAGTCATCATGATTTGTCCGCGCTCACCTTGATCTTTGAATTTGTTGCAGTGAGGATCGTAACAGCTGCTGGTGCTTGGACCACCACAGCCGGGACCAAAACCTTGCACGCAGGGAGGCGGTGTGGGTGGTGTCTGAAACGCAGGGCTTGGGAATAGAGTGCAGTTCTCGGGCGCTGCTAACGTCGTGGAATTCGGTTGCGATAAAAAAAGTTGCTGACCCGTGGGGTCAATCGCCGGAATATTGAACGAAGCGCAACCAGAATGGATGATAGCGCAGAAGGCCACCAACAGCGGCCACCACGCTTGGCAACGAAATTGCCATGGTGCAGCAGTAAACCTCGCCGCGCTTTTGAGGCGGGCTGGCGGCCGGACAAACTCCATTGGGGAGTTCCGTCTCAGGGCGACGATTCCATTTCGTCTGGGCAACATTCCGGGCTGCCTGTGATTCGGGGTTAGCTTCCATCGGTCAAGCGATGCGACTCGCGCGGTGCAAAAGATTGGTTCCAACGAAACGATCTTTCGCGGCGTTAAAAAGTTCAAACATCCCAGCGCGACACGCAATGCAACATAAAGAACGTAGCACCCAAATAAGCAAGTGCGCGAAACTTGGAGTTCACTGAACGCTTTTTCTGTGTGTTGTTTGAAAGATTCTGCCGGTTCTAGCGATTTCGCGGTCCCGGGAGGTGCTCTGTAGGTCACGTCGATCTGGCGGCTTTTTGGAGCGAGCCTTTTTGGGGCATCCTGTTCTGTGGCGTGCGGACCGGGTTATGTGTTCCTGCTATCCAAGGTCCCTGCGACATTCTCGCGTCCCAGGCCAGACGTGGGACGCTACACATGAAAATAGTCAAAGAACACCTTAATAGCGTAGTAGATAATAGCGTAGTATAATAATGTGATTCTGGATGCTTTTTCATGGTTTTTTGGCCGGACTGAGTGAACTCGTGGGGTGTTGCCGACGTACAGTCGCGTTGTTACTCCCCGTTGTTGGGATGGCCAAACTGGATATACTTTTCCAGTTCGTGGTGGCGGTCCGTTCAGGTTTTCAGACCTCAAGAATGGTTACGGCGTCCCGGACATAGTGTTCGGGGTGCCATGGCCGGGACGCAGGAAATGCGATCCGGTTGGGTTAACGCAGCAAGGTTGGGTTAACGCAGCCAGCATGCTGAGTAAGCCCGAATGTAGAGAGCCTTCGGCGGCAACCACCACGAGTGCCAAATTTATCGACTCAGACTCGATCGAGTCTCGGGCGAGAGGGGCCTGCAGGGGCAACGGTTTGCGTGAGACTGGAGTTTAGCGTCAGCTAAGTTTTTCTGGTGGCCGGACGAACTGGTGGACAGGTTGATTTCAATGCGTAGTGATTTGCGACTAGGCATTTTGGGGCCTGTGATTTAGCGGTGGTTGCTATTGAGCAAGTTGGCTGCCAGGACGGAGAGCGATGAACGCTGAGATCGCTCGAAATTGACAATGAATCGCAACTGCGAATGGGGATTAGGTTCAATGGAGAGGCTTGAATCATATGTCGAATGAGACAAAGGCGAATGAGACAAAACAGGGCGAGACTTTTAGCTTTTCCAGCAAGCGGCCGATGATTGAAGCGGTTGGCTTGAGCAAATTTTATGGTCCTTTCGCGGCGGCCCGGAATATTTCGTTCACTGTGAATGAGGGTGAGTTAGTGGCTTTTTTGGGCCCCAACGGCGCGGGAAAAAGCACGACGATGAAAATGTTGACGGGTTATTTGGCGCCCAGTGAGGGGATTGCGAGGATCGCCGGACATGACATGTTCTCGGATCGTATCGCAGGGTCCAAACATTTGGGCTATCTTCCTGAAAACGGTCCTTTATACCCAGAAATGACACCCCACTCGATGCTCAGTTTTTTCGCGGATGCTCGAGCGATGGAACCGGACTACAAGCGGGAGAGAATTCAGAAAGTGATCGAGTTGTGCGATCTGTCGACGGTGATGCATAAGGCGATCAGTAAATTGTCCAAGGGCTTTCGGCAGCGTGTTGGAATGGCGCAAGCCTTGTTGCACGAACCCGATGTGTTGATTTTGGACGAACCAACAGCAGGTTTGGATCCGAACCAGATTCGCGAAGTGCGACGGACGATGAAGAAGCTGAGCGAATCGAAAACCATTTTGCTCTCGACGCACATTTTGCAAGAAGTGGAAGCGATGGCCAATCGTGTGGTTATGATCTCAGAAGGTCGAAAGGTCTTTGACGGAACGGTTGCCGAGTTGAAGAGTGTTCGCGGTGATTTGACCGAGGGTTTTCATGAACTCACGGGCGCATCGAAGCCTTGATTTGGGTTGATAGAAACCGAGCGGCATGCGTCGTGAGGTTTTAGATGCTGGTGAAAGGGTTGTCTCGATGCGTGGTCGAGACGACTGGGCGAGAAGCGAGATCGCGGAACTGCACGCTGGCAGGATTGCGAAGTCGCAGAATCGCAAGGGCGCAGAAGATGAATGGCGCAGAATAATATTGGGAATTAGGAAAATACTTTTTTTAGAAGTTCATCAATACCATGTCTGCATTGTATGCTGCAATTTTTTTATTGGTTTATAATTTTTGTTTCCTGGCTGTTTTAGCAGCGATAGTCGGTTATTTGGGTAAGGCCAAACCGGCAGCGTTTGCGGTGATGAAACGGAATTTCTTTGGCTATTTCAGCAGCCCAACCGGTTATGTGTTTCTCTGCTTGTTCGTGCTGCTTACTTCGATGGCGGCGTTCTGGCCACACGAATTTTTTAGTTCCAACATGGGAACCCTAAGCCAACTCAATTATTGGTTCCCGGTGATCATGCTCTTTTTCATTCCTGCGATCACGATGAGCATTTGGGCCGACGAACGTCGCCAAGGTACGGATGAATTATTGTTGACGCTGCCTGCGGACGATTTTGACATTGTGATCGGAAAGTACATGTCGGCAGCAGCGATTTACACGTCGTCTTTGTTGTTTGCTGAAATCTCCACCTTTATCGTGCTCTGTTTCTTAACGCTTGGAGATTTGGATACCGGTTTGTTTTGTGTGAACTATCTCGGCTACTGGTTCATTGGATTGACAATGTTGGCAGTCGGGATGGTGGCCTCGTTCCTCACCAACAACTTGACCGTGGGCTTCATTCTAGGCGCGCTATTTAATGCTCCTTTGGCATTTGCTTCGATGGCCGATGTCATACTGTCGGATCGGCAGTGGTCTTCGATTATTTCCTCTTGGAGCATTCGTGGACAATTTGATTCGTTTGGGCGCGGTGTCATTGCAGCATCATCGATCACCTTCTTTTCGCTGGTTGCGGTGCTGGGGCTTTATTTGTGCATGGTGATGATCGGCAAGAGACATTGGAGTGGCGGACGTGAAGGTAATAGCATGTTTTTGCATTACTTAACCCGCGTGCTCTGTTTGATGGCGGTCGTGGCTGGGTTGAGTTTGTTTTTCCGCAATAAAGATATCCGTCAGGATGCTACCGAAGGGCAAGTTAGTTCGCTCTCTCCGGTTTCGACAAAGTTGGTCAGCGAAATGGATCCGCAACGTCCTATCGTGGTGGACGCATTTGTCTCATCAATGATTCCTGAGGCCTACGCGCGGACCAAATACGATCTGATCTCGCTGCTCAAGGAATTTGAGTCGGTTGCGAAACGATCTGGTATTCCTTTGGAAGTGAATATTTATGAAAACCTGGAGGTTTTCAGCGAAGAAGCGAAGCTGGCTGAGCAGAGGTATGGAATTGTTCCGCAGTCGGTTCGCGTTCGCGATCGAGGAGCTTTGTCGGACCAGCAGTTGATCTTGGGAGCAGCTTTTAGAAGCGGCCTTGAGAAGGTGGTTATCCCGTTCTTCGAAACAGGGATTCCGGTGGAATACGAACTAGTTCGTTCGCTGCGTACCGTAGCAGCTCCGCAACGAAAACGGCTGGGTGTGGTCAAGAATGACGCCCAGTTCATGGGCGGATTCTCAATGACGAGTATGAATCAGGTACCACGTCAACCGATCATCGAAGAACTCGCCAAACAGTACGATGTGAAAGAAGCGGATTTGAATGCACCGCTGTTGCCGGATCAGTTCGACGTCTTGTTGGCAGTGCAGCCATCGTTGTTGTCGCCTCAGGAAATGACCAACCTGGTCGAAGCAGTGAAGACGGGAATTCCAACTGCCATTTTTGAAGATCCGTTTCCGTTTGGGTTCCAGTTCCCGGGGACAGGAGCTCCTAAGATGGCTCAAGGGGGGCCGTTTGGTGGTGGCGGCGGCGGAATGATGCCCAAGGGGGATATCAATGAACTTTTCAAAGTCCTCGGTATTCAAATGCCGGGCAAACCGAGCATGGGAGGAATGTTCAATCCGGATATCGCTTGGCAGCCCTACAACCCGTATACCAAGTTTGAACAATTGAGCAACATGTCCGACCAATGGATCTTCATTCGCGAAGAGGCTCCTGGTGCCGATGACGTGTTGAGTGAAACAAGCCCGATTACCAAGGGCTTACGAGAAGTTCTGCTGTTGTACTCGGGCACGATTGTGCGAACGACCGATGCGCCCGTTACGGTCACCGATCTGTTGGCCACTGGAACTCAAGCAGGAACAATTCCGTATGAGGAATTGGAACGCACGATGCAGTCGGGCAACATGGGAAGTTTGGCCGCATTGCAAGGAACTCCGTCAGGGAGACAAGTGCTGGCAGTAGCAATCCAAGGTAAGAGCGATACGGCAAATGCGGCTTCAGCCGAAAATAAACCTGAAGCTGCGAAACCTGAACAAAGTGCGACAGCAGAGCCAGTTAAGCCAGAGGGTGCGGAAAAGAAAGAGGGTGAGGAGAAAGCGGCTGAGCCTGTCAAGAAACCCGTAAATGCAGTTTTTGTGGCGGACACCGACTGCATGAATGGATTTTTTATCGCGGTTCGAAATCGTCCTGAGCAATTCGAGGATATCAATTTCCGATTGCAGAACGTGACCTTTGTGTTGAATGTGATCGATGTTCTTGCCGGCGAGCAGTCTTATCCCGAAGTGCGAAGGCACGAGCCGCAGCACAGCACTTTACGGTTGCTGGAAATGAAGAGTGAAGAAGCTCGCGGTAAGGAAATGGAAAAACGTCGAAGTTTCCAAAAGAGTTTCGACGAAGCGATTCAGCAAGCTGAGGCAGAGAACGCCAAGAACATTCAGCAATTTGAGGAGCGAGTCAACAAGTTGCAACAAGAGGGGGCGATCGACAAATCGAAGTTTGCCGAGTTGCAAGAAGCGATGACTCAAATGCAAATTGAGCAGCAACGGCTCCAGCGACGATTATCGGTGAAACGTGAGCAACTTGAGCAGAATCGTGATCAACAGATCGACCAAAGCAAGCGCGATGCGGATTTGCAAATTTTGTATATCCAAAATTTCTATAAGATGTTGGCGATCTTTTTACCACCGATTCCTCCATTGTTGGTCGGAATCGCCGTATTTGTGTCGCGACGATTGAGGGAACGCGAAGGCATTCCCAAGTCGCGGTTGAAGTAAATCGTCGAGATCGTCAGTGCATTGAATTCAAAGAACATTTGTAGGTTGTTGTTGAGGAGTGAACAAAGTGAAAGAGCCACAAAAGACAGGTATATTTGCGGCGATCGCAATTGTTGCCCTTGTGGCAGCGTTTTGGACGCAACCGCGGCGATCGGCGGTCGATAAATCCGGCGCTAAGGCAAGGGTCGGCCAAGATCTGTTTCCCGAATTTACCAATCCGTTGGCGGCGACATCGCTATCACTGGTCAAATTCGATGAATCGCTCGGTACTTTGGCGGAGTTTGAAGTTCGCAAAGATAGTCAGTCGGGCCTCTGGACGATACCGTCTCATGCTGGGTATCCAGCAGATGCAACGACTCAGATGCGCGACGCGGCGACTTTGTTCGTCGGCATGAAAGTGCTCGGCTTAGCCAGCGAAAGCCGTGAAGATCATGTGCTTTACGGAGTGGTTGAGCCCGATGTGAATCGGTTGAAGGTGGGCGATCAAGGTGTCGGATTACTGGTGCGAATCAAAGATGGCAAAGACAAAGATTTGGCCAGTTTGATTGTCGGCAAAGAAATTGCCAATCAGCCAGGTCGAAGATTTGTCCGCGTCCCTTCGCAAGATGCGACCTTTGATGTGCAGATTAATACCGCTCCACTGACTACCGAGTTCGGAAAATGGATCGAGAAAGATCTTTTGAACTTGTCATCTTTCGACATCGCCGAGCTGGGTGTTCGCGACTATTCGATCATCAAGGCGGAGAACCGAGGGATTGTCCAGCAAATCTACGATGCCGATTTGGTGTTCGATACCAATTCTTCGAAATGGAATATCAAGAACTGGGTCGCCTACAAAGGAAAAGAGGTCACTCCACTGGAAGTACCAGCCGGACAAGTCGTGAATGACTCTCGCTTGAACGAGGTGAAGAATGCACTGGACCAATTGGAAATTGTCGACGTGGATCGAAAACCGGCAGGTTTGTCGGCCGACTTAAAAGCTGACAAGAATATTCTGGAAGATCAAAGCCCCGATTTACTATCGCTCAATGAGAGAGGATTTTTTCCGCGCGAAAGCCAGGGGGTCACGGAGATCCTAGCGTCCAGTGGAGAATTGTTGGTTACGCTCAATGACGGAGTCCAATACGTATTGCGATTCGGAAATCTGACCGGCGACCAATCCGGTGCTGGCGGCAGCGGTTTAAATCGTCGCTTGATGCTGACGGCCAAATTGGATGAAAGCCGATTCCCTCCCCCCGAACTGCAGCCTCTGCCGGAAACCATCGACGACTTGAAGAAGATGGATCAAGCGACTCAGCCGCCGGCAGTTGGCGGCGAGAATACTCCCGCGGCACCAGCCATTCCACCGGCTGCCACCGAACCAGCTCCTCCTGCAGAGACTCCTGCACCTGCACCTGGGACCGATCCAGCTCCTGAGCAGCCACCTGCTCCAGAAGCACCGGCTGCTCCAGAGACACCGGCTGCTGACGCACCCGCAAACAGCGATGGGAAGAAGGAGGGAGATGGTTCAGAGACGAAGGCAGTTCTAGACGTGAAGCGTACGGAAAATGCGAGTGATACATTAAAACTGGTT
>JBIKMB010000063.1:0-26775 GCA_044359485.1 Pirellulaceae bacterium
CTGCGACAGCGGCAGGTGTTTCGTTGACATTGGTCAAGCTGATCGTGAAGTTGGCGGTGGAGGCGCTACCGTCGCTGGAGCTAGCCCGAACGGTGATGGTATGGCTGGTGGCTGATTCGAAATCAAGGAGGGAACTATTGGCAACGGTCACCGCACCCGTCGAGCTATTGATTGTGAACCGCCCGCCTGCGGTATTATCCAACGAGTAGGTAATCGTGTTGTTGCTGCCGTCAGCATCGGAGGCCGATGCGGTGATGCCGACTGCGGTCCCATTGGCAGAGTTCTCAGCCAGACTATTGGCTGCCGCATTGGTATCGCTGATTGCACTGACGTCAAATTCATCGACATCGGTCACACTGACGGTGTAATTAGCGGTTGCTGCACTGCCATCACTCGAGGTAGCCCGGACGGTGATGGTATGGCTCGTTCCAGCTTCGAAGTTGAGCAAAGTGCTATTGGCGACAGTCACGACTCCGGTCGAGCTATTGATTGCGAAGCGACCACCGGCCGAATCGTCGAGGGAGTAGGTGATCGTATTGTTGGTCGCGTCCGCATCGGATGCCGATGCGGTGATACCGACGGCGGTGCCATTGGCAGAGTTCTCTGCAATGCTATTGGCTGCCCCGTTGGTATCGCTGATCGCTCCGACGTCGAATTCATCGACGTCGGTTACTGTGACGGTGAATACTTCGTCGTAGGTTGCTCCGGCGGTATCGGTGACGCGAACGGTGATATTGTGGCTAGCGGCCGCTTCGCGATTGAGCAAGGAACTATTGGCAACGGTGACGACCCCGGTCGAGCTGTTGATCGCAAAACGACCGCCCGCACTATCGACCAGTGAGTAGCTAGCACCATCCCCCGAGTCGACATCGCTACGGGTGATGGTTCCTACTGAGGTTCCGTTGGCGGAGTTCTCAGCAACGGTGAGTGAGCCGCTGAGGTCATGAGGAGCATCGTTGGCACCTTGGATCGTCACGGTGATCTGCGTAGTACTGGTCAGACCTGCCGTATCCCGCATCGTATAGGTGAAGACATCGGTCAGGGTATTGGCGGTGGTGCGCAGTGCTTGGACGGTAGCGTTGCTGTTATCGACGGTATAGGTAAACGCTCCTGTCGATCCGATATTGATCGTGCCGTAAGTCCCTGTGACGTTCGCTCCGACGTTGGTGGAGGCCGAGCCAACGGTTCCTGCTGCAACACCTGTGACTGTCTTAGTATCACCCGCATCGACATCGGTATCGTTGGTTAGGACATTACCCGTCGGGTTGGTACCCGCGGTCCCGTTGCTGACGCCGCCAGCTTCAACCGCAGTAGCAGTATCTGAGACAGCGCTGGGTGCTTCGTTGGCGTTAGTGACGGAGACGGCAACATTGCGTGAGCTATTGAGCGCACCGTCTGAGGCGGTGACGATGAAGTCGTAGACGTTATTGACGCCTGAATCGGAGGGTACCTCGAAGTTCGGAGCGACCTTGAAGGTGACGGCGCCTGTGCTACTGTTGATGTTGAAGAGCGCCGAATCGGTACCGCTGATCGCGTAGGTGAGTGTCGTGCCGTGGTCGGGATCTATTGCGATGGCCGTGTAGACAGTTCCGGTACCGTTTTCGGCGAAGGAGGCTGTGCCCCCTGAGGTGACTAAGGGTGCTTCGTTGGCGTTAGTGACGGAGACGGCAACAGCGCGTGAGCTATTGAGCGCACCGTCTGAAGCGGTGACGATCAAGTCGTAGACGTTATTGACGCCTGAATCGGACGGTACCTCGAAGTTCGGAGCGACCTTGAAGGTGACGGCGCCTGTGGAGGCATTGATATTAAAGCGGCCTGCATCGGCGCCGCTGATTGCAAAGGAGAGTGTCGCGCCGAGGTCGGGATCTGTTGCGGTGGCTGTGTAGACAGTGCCGGTGCCGTTTTCGGCGAAGCTGGCTGTGCTCCCTGAGGTGACGTTGGGTGCTTCATTGACATTTGTGAGGCTGATCGTGAAGTTGGCGGTGGAGAAGCTACCGTCGCTGGAGCTAGCCCGAACGGTGATGGTATGGCTGGTCGCGGATTCGAAATCAAGGAGGGAACTATTGGCAACGGTCACCACACCCGTCGAGCTATTGATTGTGAACCGCCCGCCTGCGGTATTATCCAACGAGTAGGTAATCGTGTTGTTGCTGCCGTCAGCATCGGAGGCCGATGCAGTGATGCCAACGGCGGTCCCGTTAGCAGAGTTCTCAGCCAGACTGTTGGCTGCCGCATCGGTATCGCTGATTGCACTGACGTCAAATTCATCGACATCGGTCACACTGACGGTGTAATTAGCGGTTGCTGCACTGCCATCACTCGAGGTAGCCCGGACGGTGATGGTATGGCTCGTTCCAGCCTCGAAGTTGAGCAAAGTACTATTGGCGACAGTCACGACTCCGGTCGAGCTATTGATTGCGAAGCGACCACCGGCCGAATCGTCGAGGGAGTAGGTAATTGTGTTGTTGCTGCCATCGGCATCGGAGGCCGATGCAGTGATCCCGACGGCGGTGCCATTAGCTGAATTCTCTGCAACGCTATTGGCTGCCGCATTGGTATCGCTGATCGCTCCGACATCGAATTCGTCGATATCGGTTAGGTTGATCGTAAAGTTGGCGGTTGAGGCGCTACCGTCGCTGGACGAGGCACGAACGGTGATCGTGTGACTGGTGGCGGACTCAAAATTCAGAAGCGAGCTGTTCGCGACCGTGACCACACCGGTCGAGCTGTTGATTGCGAAGCGACCTCCTGCGTTGTTATCCAAAGAATAGGTAATCGTGTTATTGCTGCCGTCAGCATCCGCGGCCGAAGCGGTGATTCCGACTGCGGTCCCGTTGGCAGAGTTCTCTGCCAGACTGTTGGCTGCTGCGTTGGTATCGCTGATCGCTCCGACATCGAATTCATCGACATCGGTCAGACTGATGGTGAAATTGGCTGTCGAGAAGCTACTGTCTGCCGAAGTGGCCCGCACGGTAATGGTGTGGCTGGTGGCTGACTCGAAGTTGAGGAGCGAGCCATTCGAAACGGTGACCACGCCGGTCGATGCATTGATGGCGAAACGTCCTCCTGCGTTATTGTCGAGCGTATAGGTGATCGTATTGTTGGTTGTGTCTTGATCAACCGCATATGCCGTAATGCCTACGGTAGTTCCTGATGCAGCATTTTCTGAAACACTATTGCCGGCGGCATTGGTATCGCTAACCGGGCCAACGGAATATTGGTTGACTGTCGTTACACCTGTATACGTAATCAAGCTACCGGTCATCGACGCATACTGGGCCGAAATCCAGTTTGCGGATCGTTTGACATTGGAGATGCGGACTTCGTCGATATAGCCGGTCCATTCCTGATCGGGATTTGAGCCGCCATTCCATTGAGCGCCGATTAGAACATTTGGGTCGTTGTAATTGAGATTTCCCCCGCCTAATGTTGCTAGGCTAACCCCGTTGCTGTAGATATTGCCTCCCGTGGTGTCGCGTGAAGAAGCGAGGTATCGCCACTGCTGAAAAGCAAGTGCGTTCGAAGCAGTAACTCCTCCCGTTCCCCAAAAGGTCAAATCATTGGGTCCATTAGGGGACCACCCGTCCGCCGAAAGTGTGAACGAGTCTCCTGCGCCGCTTGATGTCCGTGCGACGATGTTTCTCCAGTTCGAACTATCGTTTGCGTAATTTCGCCATGCCCATGCTTCCAATGTCAGGCTCTGAGGCGTAAGTTCGTCGCCGTTCGTCGAAGGGAGGGTGATGTAGTCGAGTTCAAAACCCTGGGGTCCCCATATGTTACTGAAGTTGATGGCGTTACCCACCGCTCCGGTCGAAACCACGTTGCTCGAATCGATTCCGACCGGCGTTCCGTGGTTGGCGTAGCTTGTGGAGTCGAGGATCGAGTTCGCGGCGCCATTGGTTTGCTCCAAGTGCCAAACGCCCACATAGCCATTGGACCAAACCCCCGCTGCATTCTGCGAGTCGCTTGCTGATGCATTTCCCCAGAACGCGAAGATCGAGTCGCTATTGGACGATGCGTCGATCCGTGGAACCTTGACCCACACCAGCGAGGTTCCCGAAGTATTCCATGTCTGGATTTCATAAGCCAAGCTGGATCCATTGCCATCGAGGAATCGCAAGTCCGCGCCGTTGGCTTTTGCTTGGCTATAGAATGACGACCCGAAAGTTGTTGTGTTAATCGTTACCAGAATTGGGAAATCATCGAGGTTCTCTGCGCGACTGGCATTGCTGAATACGAGTTGCTGGCGGTATTGCCATCCGTTCAGGGTCGGGCCGGATCGTTCGACCGCGACCGCGACGCCGTCGATCGCGATGAAGCCGTGATCGTCCTCAGCGATTATTGCCTCGCGCTCTTCTTGACTGACATTGCGTCCCATTACGACAGCGGCGAAAAGCTCACCCTCGTCACCTCGACCGTCCTCACCAGGATTTAGTCGAGCATCCAACGCGTGTCCAAACTCTTCGAGCAAGGCGTTAGTAAGCCGTTCGATATCCAAACCAGCTGCGATCAAACTTCCATTCAGGTAGATACGTTCCGCACCTGTGTGCCCGATTGCAGCGTATGCCCCCACCGCATTTCGCATCTCAAAGTCACTGAGCAACTCCACTTCGATCCCTAAGCCACCGGTTCGAATCTGCTCCAGGATCGCCTGCGCTCTGACCTCAAATCCCTCTGATTCGGTTACGCCTCGCTGAAAAATACTTTGAAGCGTCTCGTATGGATCGTCTGATTCGACCATCTGCTTCAGATACTCCGAAGCCGCGGCGAAGGCATCTTGCAACCGCTCTTCAGATAACGCATCGAATGAAAGGTCGGGATTGGGAATCAATGCAAACTGGAACGGTTCCGAAGAAATGTCCGGGACATCTACGGTGGTGCCTTCGTCGGACTCCTGTGGTGTTTGCTGTGACGTAAGTTCAGCCAGGAGCGTATCGAGTTCCTGCAGGCTTGCCTCGATTTGGGCGATGGAGTCGGATGGACCCTGCGACGGGGCGTTTTCGCCCCAAACTGCGAGCGCATCGGGGTTGGGGGATTCGGTCAGTGCAGCGGCATCGGCTGGGAGGTCGCCGTCGGTAGCCTCTGTGCCTTGCACGGCCAGCAACTCCGAAGCCAAGGCGACACCGCTGTAAAGGATGCGATCCTCCAGAAAATGGAGGTCGAGTTCGCGAGCTGGAGGATTAGATTTGATTACGAAAATCCGGCAAAAACTCTTTTGGAGTGCAGACCATCGATTCGTAACAAAATCAAATAGCGACATTGTGTAAGGGTTAACAATATAAATTTCGGTAACGGCGAGCGTACCCTAAGACCGAGAATGCCAACACATTTGAAGGCTACCTTGTCTAGATAAGTCTATTGAAGTAATTTATGTTAACTACTCCTAAAGAAGGTGCTCGCGCAGGTTGCATTTACGGAAGGTATCGACTTTGAGGAATTGTCGGACAGCTGTAGCGTTGAAGCAAATTCTACAAAAGCGAAATCTAGCCCTCATAATAGTGGAAAATGAGGTTCGCTGAAGCCTTGAGGTCGACGATAAGCCGATTCTATTTTGAGGGGTCTTTTTCACTTACTTAAAACGACCCGATCGGAATATTCGTTGCAACCCTGACTTCCGGCAGATGGATCGCATCGAATCGGCAATCCATGATCTGAAATCCCCATAATGTTTAAACATGATCTAAGCTATAGAGTCTGGTAGTATGCCAAGACGTTTTCCGAAAGCATATCGAGTTTGGTAATGGGTTTCAGACGTTCTTCAACACTACAAATGCTTGCTCTGGCAACCGCGATTTTCTGTTTGAATCTCGCCGGTTCGACGCTTCGCGCACAGAGTTTTGGTACGAATACTATGGTTGCCAATCAACAGCCAGAAGGCGTATTGGTACCCTGGAAGGCAAGCTATGTGGCATGCGCGGAAAGTGGTCTGATTTCTTCTCTCTTGGTGCAACCGGGAGACCGTGTTCAAGCCGGTGATCTTCTTGCTCAATTGGATTGTACGCTCGCCGAAATACAGCTAGAGGCGGCGAGAGTGCAAGCCGCAGCACGTGGAAAGTTGAACCAGGTTCGTGCTGAAATGGAACTTGCCGAGAAAAAAGTGTTGTCTATTCAGCAGGCAAGAGAGAAAAATCATAGTACTCAATCGGAAATTGACAGAGCGTTGGCAGAATTGAAAATCATCGAGGGCCGTCATCAAGCAGAACTTGACGATTTACAAGTCCTGGTTCTGCAAGCTAATCGCATGGAAAAGTTGCTCGAGCAACGAAAGATCATTGCACCGATTGATGGTATCGTTGAGAAAATAGCAAAATCGGCCGGAGAGTATGTTTCACCGAACTCACCGGAGGTCGTGCGAGTTGTCGATGTTTCCAAGCTACGGGCAAGCTTCTTCCTTCAGCTTCAGGAGGCTCAGAGCCTCAAGGTTGCTTCAAAAGTCAAAGTCGATGTTTCAGGAAATGGTTTGATGGAAGCGGTTGTTGAACACATTGCACCTTTTCCTGACGGCGGGAGCGGACTGATCGAAGTGCATGTGCTTGTTGAGAACCCCGATATGAAAATTTTGGGTTCTAGATGTAACCTAATTCTGGAGCCATCAGCGGAGCTCGTCTCAGGGCGTTGAGATTCATTCGCATCAGTTCGACGTCGAGGGAATACCTAACCTGCCTGAGGGAGGAGAAGCATTACTACTCAACTTGAAACCAGTAACATTTATAGTGTTATAGAGGGGACGCCACGAGTTGAGTCAAAGCAGGCTCACTTAAAGTTTTCGTGGGTTGAGATTCCGCCCGATGGATCGACGCGAAATGCAGAGCTTTTTCTGCTTCGCTTGGAGAGGTATCTTAGTGCGAAAGCATTTCTAGCCGTTGGCAGCTCGCTCGATAGACTATCGATCATTTCGACCAATGGCCCCGATTATGGCGAGGGGTACCAGCAGCAACAGGTAATTAGAAATGCGCTACGCGAGGCTTGTTCGCCAGTGGAAAACTGCCGATTTGCCCTCTCTAACGGAAATACATCACTTTTGCTCAGGCAGATATTGGAAGATCAGGGCGCTTATCTAGTGATCGGTTTCCACCTTTCTTCCACAACTGGAGAGGGCAGGGCACCAAAGTTTGCTTCATTGGTGTTGGCAATCGATACGAACTCTGAACTGAAGTCGGCAGCCGATTGTGCTCAATTGGTCGATTCGCTGCGGAAGGTGATGGTACCGTGGCTCGAAATTTGGTGGTTAGCCCATTGTGGCTTGCGTTGGGAAAAGACATTCGGAAGCATCGGGCGATTGATCCTACATCGCAAGAAAAGTATCTTTGTGGCGATTGCAGTATTCCTGGCAGCTCTATGGGTGCCAGTCCCTTACTGGCCAAATCGCGATTGCATCTTGGAGCCGGCGAAGAAAAACTTTATTGCCAGTCCGATCGATGGAGTGCTTAAAGATATTGTGGTTCGTCCTGGTGACGAAGTTACAGCAGGTTCGCTCCTGGGAAGACTTGACGACGAGGCGTTACGATGGGAGCTATCTACGGCCAGAGCAGATTGGGAGAGCGCAGGTAAACGCCGCGATTCTGCGCTGACTTCAAGAAATGCTGGCGACCTTCGTCTAGCACAGTTGGAACAGGAACGGCAGCGGTTAACGATCGAGTCACTTGAGAAGCAGTTACACGATTTAGAGTTGCGCAGTCCCAGCGAAGGCATGATCGTTCAGGGCAATATCGATGAGCATAATGGTATGCCGGTTTCGCGGGGGGATACACTTTTTGAGATTGCTCCGGTGGATCGTATGCGAGCGGAAATCTACCTCTCGACATCTGACCTGGCGAACGTAAAAGTGGGACAGAAAATTACACTTCGCGTTGATGCTGATCGATGGAGTCGATGGACGGCAACGATAACCCGCATCGCTCCTCGAGGCATTGTGATCGATTCAAAAGTCGTTTTCATTGCGACTGCGGAGATTGAAAATGCCAATAAAATATTGCGACCGGGTATGGATGGCAAAGCGCGAATATCGGCAGGGATGAAATCCATCGGTTGGTTGTTATTCAGCAAACCATACGAATGGCTGCTCAGCAAGCTCTATTGGTAAGTACCGAGGAATCGATGCAGGATAGACCGCTTCCACCACTATTACCCAATCTTGCAATCGCTTTCCACATCGATCGCAAGTCTTCTTGGTATTCGATTCGGACTCCCGATAATCGTTTCATTCGTATGGGCGTGCGGGAGTACGGAGTTGCATGCTTGCTGGATGGTAGCAAGACGGCCGAACAAGTCGCCTTAACGATCAAGGAACAAAATAACGGCAACGGAATGGATGCCACAGAAGTGCTGCGAGTTGTAGATTGGCTTGGAAAGTCAGGTATACTGTCTATCCAGTCCTTTAAGAGTGCCAGTCCAGGTGCAGCGGCATCCTGGAATCCTATCTTCATCCGGCAGAATTTTATTTCAGGTCCAACCATGGAGCAGGTTGGGCGATCGTTCTCGGTATTCCTAAGTGTTTGGATGGTCCCTCTCGTATTGGCGTTATGGTTGGTTGCAGCTTTGGCTGCGATCTGCAATTGGGATACAATTTGGACGTTTTCACAGAAGCTTTTTGTACCTGATAGTTTGCTGTGGTGGGGGGCGACTTGGATATTCCTAAAAATAATGCATGAGATTGGACATGCCACATTCGCGGTCAAATTCGGCTGTCGAATTCACTCAGCAGGGATCTGCTGGATGTTTTTTTCGCCAGTACCTTTCGTGGATGTCTCCGGCATGTGGCTCAATACAAATCGTTGGCATCGCTGCTTGTGTTGTCTCGGTGGGATTATTTTCGAAATGACAATATCGAGTGCAGCACTGCTTGTTTTTCTGTACTCGAACAATGAA
Organism: Pirellulaceae bacterium; assembly: GCA_044359485.1. Lineage (GTDB taxonomy): Bacteria > Planctomycetota > Planctomycetia > Pirellulales > Pirellulaceae > JAFLCP01. Next base: position 8,869 of record JBIKMB010000063.1, read on the forward strand.
ACCATTCGCTACATTTGCTGCATGCTCTTTACGATGGGAGCAATAGCCAGCATTGTGATAAATGGAACGCCATTTATGAAGTTTGACGGCTATCACGTTCTTTCAGAGTGGTTAGCTTGGCCGAATCTTTATACAGATGGCCAAGCAGCGGTACACCGATTTTTCGGTAGACTCCTTCGCCCCTGGGGAAGCATTTCAAAGTTCGATAGCCCACTGCTTGTACTCTATGGTCTTTTCTGCGGCGCTTATCGTTGTACATTCTGGTTGGCTTTACTTATCGGAGCCTATTTCGCATTCCAGATTTTGGGTGTGATAGTGATCGGCGGCTTGCTCATTGGTTATGTTTTTGTGCCGATGGTTGGCAAATGGTTGCAAAATTTCCGACAAGGAGAAATGCCTGGTAAGCCTGCGCGGAGCCTTAGAGAGAGCATAGTCTACCACGCTCCTTCCTTCGTCTGGGGCAGTCTCCTTACACTGTCGCTCGGAGTCGTCTTTTTTTGGATACCATCTCCAATGAAGCCTATGATTCCAGGATTTATCGGTTACAGTCATCCCCATTTATTGCGAAACGAAACGGAAGGATTTGTTGCTGCAGTGCATGTGCGGCCCGGTGATCACGTAACAAAAGGACAAGTTCTTGCGGTATTAAGTAACCCAGACCTTGAAACAGATTTTCAGATCAAGCAACTTGAGGCCATCACTTTCCGCGAACAAGTTGTTTTGCTTCAATCTGTTCAATCTCTTGGAGAGTCGCAGGCGATGAAGGCAAAACTTGCTGCAGCTCTCGAGCAACTTGAGCAATTACGACAAAAAATCTCTGCTTTGACACTGAAAAGTCCATGCGATGGAATCGTAGTAGATAGCTATTTGCATGAGCGCGTGGGGCAATACGTAAAATCAGGAGAAGATCTAGGATTTATCACGGAAGATGAGCAGCTCGAAGTTGTAGGCTTTGTCGAACAGGCAGATATTGATTGGTTTCGAGAAAATCTATCGAATGATTTGAGGATTCGATTACCTGAGGGAACAATGGCAGTAGCGCGTTTAACGGAAGTTGCGCCGCGGGGGAGCGAATTCTTAGACTCTCCACAATTGGCAGCCAATTTTGGTGGACCACTTTCCATAGAAGTCGAGGCTGGAGAAGATGGAAATAGCCGTTGGCGATTGCCCAAGCCGCGTTTTCGTATAAAAGCGAAACTTTCTCCCGCGAATTCAAACCTGATCCGTCCTGGACAATCCGTTGGACTCTACATACCGGACTCGACCGTCAGTATGTTCCGAACGCTGTTACGTCTGGGCGAACAGTACTGGGAAACGGTCAAGCGGGAATCCGAAAACCATGGATAATCGACTATAGCTAACCGAGTCATCACGGGATTGCGTTTACTGCGTTTGAAGATCGGTGTTGAGATTCAGGCGATCAGAACTCTGAGTTTGAGCAAGCAGTAATAGCTTTGTTTAAAAGTTCAGGATCAACGTCCCACCAGCGTTGGAGTGCTACAAGGGCTGGCGACAAACATGGATTGGCATATATTTCTGCTGCTTCAACGAAGAGTTCACCCACTCGATCTGATTTAAGATTTTCTATTAACAGCGGAAGCCCTCGAGCATCGTGCCGTTTCGCCAATCCGATTGCCGCTTCGCTTCGCGTGTCGAAGTCGGTATCCTTCATACGATTGAGCAGAGCTTCGCGAATCGCAGTGGAATCCTCATTTGTTTGCGAGAGTGAAAAAGTGGCCCAATCGCGTACTTGCGGTTCCGGATCGTTCGATAGACGTATCAAGGTTTCGACGGCGCGACGGTTCAGTTCTGCATCATGCTGATTCGGAATCGGTAAACCCCAAGCGACTCGCCAGCGGACATCTTTTGAGGAATGCTCTGCTAGCGAAATCAGCCAACCTGTTCCTTCGGCAATTTCGCGGAAATTTACAGCGCTGATCAGCGAAGTGATGACTTCTTCATCTCGTTCATGTCGGATCAGCGAAAGGATCATTTCTTTTGCCTCCTCGGCATACTTTTTCCCATCATCGCCTAGTTGAGCGAGGATAGTAACACCGATCGATCGGCGAAAGGGATCGAGATCGCAGCACCAAGTTAAAGCTCTTTTGAGTACATCTGACGTTCCCTCTTTGCGTAGAGCAAATACATGCTCCCACATCGAGTCGGATTCTATATCACGCAAGGCTTCGATCGCGCTCCAATGGTTCTGCGAGATCGGTTCATTATCGGCTGGGTCCATGGCGAGTAGAAATCCTGAAGTGAATACGGATGTTTGGTTATTTTTGAGAAACACCGATCTGTGAATGATAAACAATAGGTAGGTATTTGCGGTAGGTGCTCGACAAATACTTCGAATCTAAAAGAGAAAAGCTCGGCCGTTATTCGAAATGACTCGAAAAACGTTATTTCTTCTCGAAACGTTTCATATTGATATCGGACTACTTTTTCAAGTGTCCCCGAGCGCGATTACCTCGTGAGTTTTTAATAACCGGAGAAGTTTTGAAAAAAGTTTCGCCTGTGACAACGGTAATCATTGGGATTACGTTTTCTTTAAAAAAACTCAAGGTTTGTCGTTAGCCGCATTTTTCGGATAGAAAAATAGAAAGTTTCGGACAGATGGGATGATCGGTAATAAGACCACTAGCAATACGATGGTAATATCCAAAATCGACATCCTCGCACCGTGGTGACTCAGTTGTACAAAGGGCTCAAATAGAACTGGTGTGAATTTTTGGCAAAAAAAATTTGCAAACCATTTGATCAGACCCGCGCTGATGGCTACCACTAGTAATCCCACTGGGCGAAAGTGCCAAGTTCTCAGATTACTGGGGTCAGACGCATCGATTTCCCTCTTCGTCGGCTTCTGGAGTAAAAAAAGTATTGGTCCAATAACGAGCATAAGCAACATTCCCAACAGGATTATTGGCATCAGAATGCTTGCTAGCGTTTGCGGTAGATAGCCATTGAAAAAAAGAAAGAGCAGAAGAAATCCGAATGTTGTAACAACCATGCCCGCGAAGATGAGTTTGAGAAATCCATTCATGGGAAATAGCTCGCGTCCATAAGAAGGTTAAGCCAATATTCACGTCTATTCGGCTTCAAAACATCAGTCACTTGGAATAGTCTTGTATACGTGTTTCGCAATACTTGGTCTCGATTTTGCCCAGGTCACACAAAATGGGTGCCGTGGAATTCGCAAAAAGGACAACTCATACCCTCTCTACATCTCCATTTGTCACAGAGATCAGATTGTTATATGGCAGTGGGTTTGCTCGGGCTTAGAGCAATGCAATTAACTGAAAATGACTCAAGCTAGAATGAAGTGCAACAGATGTCACCTTTGGCTGCTTTGGTCATCTGCGAGTCTTAGCTAGACTAACTCCGCCGTTGTTTCGGTTCAGTGACTCCCGCCTGAAAGGTTTAGAACAACAACGCCGCTGATTATTGCAAGCACTCCAATGACTTTAAGTAGGCTGATCGGTTCACGAAAGTAAATTATTCCCACGATGGCGATCAATGCTGTGCCGACACCACTCCAAATCGCGTAGGCAACGCTGACCTCTATTTTCTTAAGAGTTAGAGCCAGGAAATAGAAACAAATCCCGTAAAAGATCCACATGAAAACGGCCGGAATAGTTTTGGTAAATCCCGCCGAGAGTTTCATGCTGATTGTACCGGCCACTTCAGAGAAAATCGCGAGTATCAGATACAGCCAATGCATAAAATTCAACAGTTCCTTAGTGATGGGATCAACGGCAGGTAGCTTCGTTCACATTCTAGCATAGATCGGTCAAAAACAATGGCTTGTATCCTGGTTCAAACTCGTTCTTTCGTAGAGGATTTCCTTGCTAGAAAAGCTCATACTTTGCCCGGATAATGCTCAAGTTCGATGGAATTAGGTTGGATGGCGAGTTTGTTCAATTTCGCGCTAGCAGCAGCCTTCTCACGTACAGCCGTTATGTTCCGAAATCATTCTTGCGGCCGATAGCCCTTCTGGTTTACCAACACAATTTGGATCTCTATTTTTGGAAAAGTAGACGCGGGATCTTGGTTCATTTTCAGGAGGCACACTTCTTCGTTCTCCGAGGCAGAATTTCTGTTGTGATTTTGCGGTAGTAAGAGGAATGGAAGATAAATCAAATGTGATCATTTACGAATTTCAATGATTCGGTGTTGTATAACGATGTGACCCGCGCAACCCGGAACGACTTGATAAGCCTCGAAAAGTCATTTTTGTTTGCCAGCATGTGTGATAATGATCAATTTAGATGAATTGACTATTTGCTGGCAGGGTGAGATTTAAAGAACTCCCACACCGCATTCGTTGCGTTTAGCTTGTCGCTCTGTTTTCCAGCCAGGAAATTGGGTAATTGTCCCTCGCCGCCTGGCCAGTGATGACCATGATTTTCAACGGTGATGTAGATGAGTTCCGTATGGTCGCGTCCGTTCGAATATACCCGTTTTCGAACCGTATTTGATGTTTCATCCAGCGTAGGGGTTAGCGGGCAATCGATTCCCATGAGCCATTGATCTATGAAATGTTGCACAGGGGGTTTGGCTCTTTCTCCCTGATCTTTTCCGCCAAATGCAAGTTTAGGAGAGCCTCCGTTGATTGGATTCAACGTGTCTGTGGTTCCGGTGATATAGCAAACAGATATCGCAGGCTGAGGATTGGGGTTTTCAATCCAACTTGTTCCCGCCACAGGGGCAATCGCAGCAATTTTCTGTGAGAGTTCAGCGCCCAATCTAAAAGTCATCGAGGCACCATTAGAGAAACCTGTAATGAAGATACGCTCGAAGTCGATTGCATATTCTTCAGCAATCTTGTCAATAAGTTCTCCGATGAATGCGACATCATCGATGTTTTCGATTGCGGCATGAAAACGACCGGAGCCATCATTCCAGGCTTGGGGATTGGTTCTAAAATTCTGCGGTTTCAATCGATTGGGTCGCGTTGCTTCGGGGTAGACGATGATAAATGACTCCTGGTCAGCTTTCGCAGACCAACTCGTTTCTTTGGCCGCATTCACTGCAGTGCCACCGAAACCATGGATCATGATCACCAGGGGGGCTGGTTTCGTTTTAGTGCAAGTTGTCGGAACATGAATCACATATTCACGGATTCCCTGGGGCGTTTTTAACTCGCCTCGTACATGGTCTGGCGGCAAAAGATCGGAGGTCAAGCCTTGGATTAAAGGCACCAGAAGAATCAGACCCAGCAATACCAGGAAAGCAACCATCCATGTCCCTCGAAATTTCATGGCATTACAATCCTATATATGAACGATTGAATGGGGCCCCATGTTTCGGACCAAGGGCTTATACAGAAGCAGCTTGTGAGTTTTGTTTGAAAAAAGTGCAATTTGGGGACTTATCGAGAGGAGCAAACAATCTTCAACCAGCCTTAACTATTTGTCGCGAAAGGGAAGGCTTTCCGAAAAAGAGCGATAGCGGGCAGGAAATCAATTCAAGAGACGTAGGCTTGGTGTAGTTTTCTATCTCATTGCAGACTCTTAAGTTCAGGTAGATTCAGCTAATGGGCGATCGAGTTGCTCATCAGGCGACATGATCCCAATACCGAACATTATAGCTCTCTTATACTTTATGAGCCAAGATGCTGCGCAAATTCCATTCTATGATGCCCAGCGTGGCCACGTAGAGTCCTTCGCCTAATATCAAGATAACTCCAATGTATGTTATATGTTGAATTGATAAGAGCACGATTGCAAGGCAGGCAAACAGCCAAGCGATGTTCGCAAGCGCGAGCAATTGGATGAAACGTATACTTCGTGGCTTACGATTCGTCACAAATAGGGAATAGGAGCCATAAGAAACGTTGGCAATTCCCATGCAAACGATCGTAGCTTTGGGCAAGCCTTCGAGCTGACTGAGTAGTGGGTGAATGAGTAACACGATCAAGCCTAAGCAAAGTCCTCCTAGGCAGTCGGTCCACAAAATCCAATCACGGTTGGGATGCATATGCCATTCCTTTCTAAGCCCCTTTTCCCAAATTGAAAATCTTCAGAGGTGACTATCGCAATACTAAAAGTTCAGCCACGCACAAACGTCCGACGGATGATGGCAGGCCATCGCTAAGTTCATTGCATTTTTCTCGTTCGCAACGGCGGCTGCCCATACATTTTCGATCATCGTGTAGCACGCATATTCTTAATAATTACTCGAAAGAAGCCTGCTCAGTCTACTGTGCGCACGATCTGGCGGGTGGGGAGTTCTATCGGTTGGTCGGTCTTAGGATTTGAAAAGCATACCGGGAGAGTTAATCCGATTCGAGCCTACAGTCACGTAGCAACCTGGGGGGCAATGATGTTCTATGACGGAAATAGCTTACGCCTGGAAAGCAACTCCCCGATCAGAATCTTGGCTAAATCGGCGGTTGCAGTGTTCATTTATTGTCTTCACCCGATATTTTCGGCTGCTCGCAAGCGAAATAGCAACGGTTGAATCGACTGGTGAAAAGTGTATGCTGGATCGCCCATGTTCTTCGTAAAGTTAGAGGGTATCACGATTTTAGTTTTAGGAAATCAATCCAAGAAGTTTCGATATTTGAAAGTTTACGGCTCACTTGCGATTCGGAATCAGATCTATAGCTGATGATTACCTTTAAAACTCGGATAATTGCTCGGAAAGTCTCGATGATATAGGGGAAGACTCACTGGGAGGTTTATTTGCCAGGAGAAGGAGTTGGAGCGTAGGAAATGGTCTGATTTGAGCCTAGACGATCGCCATGCCGATGGGGAGTGGGTTATAATCAGGCCCGTGACATGGAGCAGATTTTGTTTTGCCGCCGTATAGATTGTCGGCTGGAAGCATTATTTTCCGCCCGTGCATCAGTTAATAAGATTAGCATGGGCTCTGCGTCGTTTGGAAAGAAGATTCGGAGTCGTTTGCATTGGACGCGAATGATTATGGGGTAGCATTTTGTTGTTATTCAACTTCGGTTGATAAAGACAAATCCTTTGGAAAATGGTCGGAGAGGATTCATTACATGAAAATAGAGCAAAATGCATTTGGCTTTCGTCATACAAGGTCGACTTTGTTCGCGGTATGCACATGTGCTTTTTTGAGCAGTCCTATGGCTTTCGGGCAGGATAAAGAGAAGGAAGTCAGGCCGAAGGTGGATGGGGCACTACGGCTGGATAACAGTCCTAAAAGCTTGGGCAAAGGCGACGACAGAAGCGGCGACTATACTCCAGCGTCGGCAGGCTTATCGTCCGGAGGAGCGTTTAGTTTTAGTGGCAGCAGTGGACAAGGGGGAGCTTTTTTCGGAAACGGCGGTATTGTTTTTGGTGGTTCTGCCAGCGCATTTTCGGGCTCACAAGAGCAACAGACTCAACAGGAATCACCTCGTTATCGATCCGATTCTACGGGTAGTCGCTCGGCTGGAAAGGGCGGAAGCGGATCCATGTCGGCTAGTGGTATTGTGATCAACAACGGTGTTACTATTTCTCAGAACGTTGAGAATGTTGATGGTGCGGCAGTTAAAACGACGAGCATCAAGGACAAAAGGAATGAAGTGACAATCGTCGAGCGTGAGCAAGAGGGCATCACTGTCACGATTCGAACACCGGTAAAAGGTAAAGAAGATAAGGTCAAGATAGTAGAGGCGGAAGATGCCGACCAGTTGAAAAAGAAATCAGCCGAAGCTTATCGTTGGTACAAGAAATACGCTTCTGGGACCATCGGATCGGTTGCGATCCAAAATGGTGGCGCACAAGCCATGGCAGGCGGGGCAGCTGGAAATGGAAATGCGATAGCCGGTGGTGGTGCTAGAGGATTCGGTGGTCCCTTCCCGGGTAATCCCGCTGGCAATCCAAACCAAGCGATGATGGAGCAGCAACTCCGCCAAATGATTCTTCAGTCGGAGGATCCTGCCATTCGAGCCCAACTCCAGATGTTGCTGGACCAAATGAAGACCCCGGCTGATAATACGCCTAAAAACGACGAGTAGATTGGGTGAACTCATTCTTGAGTATATGAAATCGGACAGCCAAAGAGAGGAGATGTGTTTGTCGTTTCCTGTTTTTTGTTACTGCTTTCTCGCTTTCGATATCTAGGGTTGAATACCGCGGACTATACCATGTGCAATTCACAATTCGGCACGAGTCCTTGCGACCTGTTTCGGGTACGAGTGAGCATGCAAGAGTACCGAATGCACAACTACTGATTTAGGAAAGAGTGTGCCAGATGCGAGCAACCTCGGTCTGTTATATTCTTCTGCGAAGCTACGGTGCATGCAACTTCCTGTTGCAAAAGTAAACGCACTTATCAATCGTGTGAACAAGTGACTCGATTCGGGAATTGCTCGTTCTGGTGGGGACTGTTAAGGGGTGGTTCCGTTAGGCTTAACCTATTGCTTTTGTTTCTCTCCCCGTTTTTTTCAGATAAGCCGCTGGCGTGGGCTGGACGCTGAGCAGTCCCATCCAATGTAGAATGCTCCATGCAAAAATTTGATCCAGTCAATGCTGGCAGTCACCGATATGTGCGCAGACATGTATGGAAATGAATTTCCAAAGCAAGAAATGAATAAAAATATCAGAGGATGTTTCGTTGCTGGAGGGGATGGGTCATCACTTCGGCGACTTCGTCACAGAGGAAATCAAAATGAACAAGAAATTTTCCAGAGGTGGAGCAAGAACTTCAGAATTCGACCGAATAGTGTTTCGAAGTCTTTCTATTTGGTAACCCGCCAGGTAATTGACCGACAAAGCGGGTTGCAGCGTCTGAATTACTTTTAGCCATTCGAGAGAATCTTTTGCTATGCGTATTCAATCCTTTATCCTATCAATTTGGCTAATATCTTTTGTCTTACTGGTAACGGTTGGATGTAATGTCTCAATACCGAACCTCGTTTCTGAAAAGGTTATTCAAGGTAGTGGCGTAGAGATAACCCAAGAGCGGTCGATTGAAGACTTTCAGTCCATTGAAGTGCCTGGTGAAATACAAGTCCAAATTATTTGTAATTCGGAACCGTCCATGACGATTACCGCGGAAGAAAATTTGCTGGAAATCATCGATACTACATGTTTCAATGGTAAATTGGTAATTCGCACTACCGAGTCGTATCACTCCCATAGGCCAATTATCATCAGGGCGAAATGCTCGAAACTTGTTCGCTATTATGGGCACGGCGCGTCTCAAGGAACGGTTACCGAGGTGAATTCGGAGACATTTGATGCCCAACTCTCTGGGGCTAGTAGCTTGGTGCTTGAACGTGGAAAGGTTGGCGCTTTGACAGGTTCGGTTTCGGGCGCTTCGAAATTGAATGCCGGGAATGTGGAGTCGGTGAGTGGTAAAGTCTATGCTTCGGGAGCTTCGCAGGCTTTGGTGAAAGTCATAGACGACTTGACAGCTGAAGCTAGCGGCGCTTCAAGTGTTAGGTACCGAGGCGAGCCTAAAACGTTGAGCAAGGACTCGAGCGGAGTCTCGAGCATTGAAAGGGTGGAATGAATTCCGCTGAATTCGATTCGTATTCTGCGACTTTATGGAAATGACTTGATGGCCATGACGTGACTTCGTTGCGACAAGGCTATTTTTGCTGGGTTTCGCAGAGAGTTAATGAAAGTAAAGCTAATTGGTGTTTACGTTCGCTTTATCACGCGTTGCGATAATTCCGCAAAACAAAGTTGAATGCTATCGTTATTTTTTTCAACTATTTTTTTCGGATTCGGTATCGCGATCCCGCTGCTCAAGGCGCTCAAGTCGTTCATGCAGCGAGTGTACACTGGCTAAAACACCTGCCGCCAAAAATGTCACAATAAAGCATAGAACGATGAGTGCAAAAAAAGCGAGGCTTCCGATGAACGCCGAATTGGGGCCAAGCCAAACGAAGTAGGCAAGGGCTAGTGCACAGGCAAGAAGCATTGAAGCCGTTAGCGGGATGCCAAGTTGCCGTTCGCTAGAAGGCATCTTACTCATTGAAAATCTCCATGACGCTAAATCCATTTCGCTGGTAGTCGTCGAATTCGACACAATTCTGCGACACAAAATTGAATAAGGACCTTTCAAGCCGTTATTGATTCAGCCAGACTAGACTGAAGTCTGGCAAGATCCAATAGCATTTTCTGGCCGCATGCATGTTGGATTGTGATCGGCGAACGATGAGAAGGCAAGATGGAAGGTGATCACCTGGAGAACTTTTTGTTGATGCCGAACAGCTGTGAAGACGACGGCTGAATGGAATTCATGTGGGGGGCAGAATCATCCCTGAGGCTCTGAACGAGTTTCACTAATAAATCAGGGGCGAGCAAAAGTTTCGGGTAGTTCGTTGCGATTCTTTCATGTTGGCCCATTGTTTATATGGATTGATTGAGAGACTCGAATTGAAGTACCGAGAGGCGTGAATGATCTCGGAACCAATCGAAACGGCTGGCGAGGAAGTTTCGTTCCATTTCAAGCGTCAAATCAGGAATACTTCTCCTGTCGTAAATACTGATGAAGTTCGTGCGACAGCCGAGCGATTTAGGCTATGATAGCCAAACGATCCGAAACTCGCTTAGGTGTTTGGGGAGTGTATTTGGATCATGAGTGTTTTTGAGAGTAATGTGACAATGTTTGATACTTTTAGGGCGAATCGTGCTCTTATCTATCGATGCAGTCATCTTCCCGTAGTCAAGATTTCAGTGTTATCCTTTTTTTTCTTTGTTGCATGCTGTATTTCTGAAGCCGAGGGAGCTTCTAAGCCAAACGTAGTTATGGTTCTCATCGATGATATGGGGTGGGGAGATTTCTCTTGTTTTGGAAATTCTCTCGCTAAAACACCGAACATCGATCGAATTGCTTACCAAGGGATCCGTTTCGAGCAGTTTTATGTCAACGCACCGATCTGTTCTCCATCGCGATGCGCGTTGATGACTGGGCAATATCCCCAGCGATGGAATATTCATTCTTACCTAAACCATCGCGCTGATAACCTTCGGCGCAATTGCGCGAATTGGCTTGAGCCTTCTGCTCTTACACTTGCTCGTAAACTTCAGCAAAATGGTTATGCAACCGGTCATTTTGGCAAATGGCATCTTGGGGGACAGCGCGACGTTGATGATGCGCCTGCGATCACGGAATATGGATTCGATAAGTCGCTAACCAATTTCGAAGGGATGGGGCCTAAGCTTTTGCCTCTGATCCAGAAACCTGGCGATTCGCAAACGGGTCGTATTTGGGAAGACGCCCAGCGTCTCGGTGGCCCTGTGACTTGGACGCAACGAAGTCAGATCACCGGTGGTTTTACAAAAGCCGCGATTGAATTTGCCAAAAGTGCTAGGGCTCGAAACCAACCCTTTTATCTCAACCTTTGGCCAGACGATGTGCACAGTCCCTTTTGGCCACCTATTGAAAATTGGCCCGAAGTGGATGGAAAGCCCTCTAAACGAGATTTGTATTACGCCGTGCTTGAAAGTATGGATCGGCAACTTGGCGAGCTATTCGATTTTCTTTTAAGCGATTCAGAAATCGTCAATAACACCATCTTGATTATCTGCTCGGATAATGGACCTGAGGAAAAGGCGGGTAGTGCGGGGCCTTTTCGAGGTGGAAAAACATCTCTTTACGAGGGTGGAATTCGCTCGCCGCTGATCGTCTGGAGTCCAGGTTTAGCCGCGCCGAATCGCAGAGGCATATTTGAAACAGAGTCGGTATTTGCGGCGATTGATTTGGCTCCATCTTTACTCGAAATTTGCGGTATCGAGTCGACCGAAGTTGCATTCGACGGACAAAGTGTAGCGCAGGTTTTACTAGGTAAACAGAGCCGATCGCGCGATGCTCCACTGTTTTGGCGACGTCCTCCCGATCGCAAGACCTACTCTCAAGACTCGCTGGAGCTTTTTCCCGATCTTGCCATACGCCAGGGACGCTGGAAGTTACTCTGCAATTATGACGGCTCCGAACCTCAATTGTATGATTTGCAGGCGGATCGAGGAGAAACCAAGAATCTTGCAGACACCGCTCATATCACGCAAGAGCTTGAACACGAGATTGCCCGTTTGCGCGGTGCATTGATCGGTTGGCATCGAGCGATGCCAGCCGACTCTGGACCTAAACTAGGGGAAACAGCGATCAGACGCGTGAAGAAGGCTAAAGAGTCATCGACGAAGAAGTAACATTCGCAGTAGCCATTCATTCACGGCACATGACTCGCGCAACACGGCGACGGTTTAGCCGATAGGATTCCACCGCAGTTAATGTTACGATGGGCTTCAGGTTTACTTGAACTTGGTGCTGAGGCTTCAACGAGCAGGACGAGTTACGGCGATTGTCGAATCGATCTTCGGTGGCCAATTTCGTTTAAAAAGCGAAGATTGCAGAGAGCATCATTAATCCGATAGTCGCTTCGATAAAGAGTCCAGCGACGTTTTCGCGGGAATAGCTTTTATCGATGCCAAATGAAAGCAATCTCGCCATAGCTGCTCCGCACCATGCTGCTCCGGTTACTAGGTATACCTGTGCAGATTGAGTTGCGAGACATGCTGCTCCGAGGCAGAGAAAGAATCCTCCGTAGGTCGCTCTTAATTCTGAGACACCGAGCGATCCAATTGGGCTGATTCCTAGGATTCGACCGATTCGTTTTGGAAATAGCAATCCTATAAAACCAAGAGATAGGTTGAGCAGAGCTCCCAGACTGGCAATCCATATCATATGCTTTATCGCCGCATCAAAAATTCATCTAGATTTAGGATGGCATTGGCTACCACCGTCCAAGCCGCCATTTCGGTCGCATCGTGACCTTCGGGGAGTGCTCCCAAAGGTTCGGTCGCCATTTTCGTGGCAGCTTCGGGTTGGGATTTAAAGATTACAACTGCCTTCTCATACAGTTTCTGCAAAATCTCAATTTCATTCGATCGAATAGGTCGGCACAATGCCTTTTTTAAACCGTATTCAATGCGATTTGCGTTCGAGTCGGAGGATTTAAACATATGTCTTCCCAAAGCTTGAGCCGCTTCGATGTAGACTGGGTCGTTGAGTGTAACCAGCGCTTGCAGTGGCGTATTAGTTCGCATACGACGAAGTGTGCAAACTTCTCGATTTGGAGCATCGAAGGCAGTCATCGATGGATACGGATTGGATCGCCGCCATGTGGTGTAAATTCCACGACGATATCGATCTTCACCTCCGCTGGTTGCCCAGTCGGTACTTGATCCGAACGCCGCTGATAAGCCGAGCGATGGTTGGGGTGGTTGCACGGGCGGACCATTCATTTTCGAGCTTAGTAGTCCCGCGACTGCCAGCGCCTGATCGCGAATGGTTTCAGCGGGGAGGCGAAAGCGTGGACCACGGGACAGCAAGCGATTATCAGGATCCAACTGCAACATATCGTTCGAGATCTTTGAAGATTGCCGATACGTTGCACTTACGAGTAACGTACGCAGCAACTGTTTCAGGTTCCAGCCGCTTTCGACAAATTCGATCGCTAACCAATCCAACAGTTCCGGATGGCTGGGTAGGTCCCCTTGCGATCCGAATTCCTCTGCGGTCGCGACAAGTCCTGTTCCAAAGAGTTGTTCCCAGTATCGATTGACGGTCACTCGAGCCGTTAGGGGATTGTCTTTGGAAACGATCCACTTGGCCAAATCGAATCGATTGTTGACCTGTTGATTGCCCACTTTGAACACACTCGGAATGCCAGGCTTAACCTCCTCTCCAAGGTCAAGATAGTTGCCGCGATGCTGCAATTTGGTGACTCGCTGACGATCTTTGCCCAGCTCTCTTAAAATCGGGACCGTTGTGGTTGGTTTGAAGGAAGCGAGCTCAACTCGAGTTGCCTCGAGTCGCTGTCTCGTGCCGTCTAGTTCTGGGGCGATCGAGCGAAAAAAAATAGATAGAGAATTTTTCTGTGCATCTGTTCGATCCGCTGCGGCTGTATTTAAAATTGCTTGAGTTTCCTTTCGAATGTTGGCCCACTTTAAAGCCGATTGCTCACCGGTCACTGATAAACGGAAACGACCAATTACATGTTGTAGATGTGGCGATTGATGAATCAACTCTACCCGCAGTCGACTTCCCTCAGGAATGTCGACAGGTTTTGACGCAACCAATGTCACACGGTGATCGCGTCCAGCTCCTCCACCGACTCCCCAGCCCTTGTTGGGATCAATTGGCTTGTTGACGAGATTAGCGGCTACATAATCTCCTTGCTGGAAATCAGCGACGGCTGATGCAAAGTCAATAAGGCGTGCACCATCGATATCCCAAGCTATGGTCGGCTTAGAAGTATCATCGATTATTTTCTCCCAGAGAACTATTTTATCTTCCCCCAGAACCTGAATCCGTGCACCTTTAAGTCGTTCGGAGGTTGCAGCTCCACCATCAGTTCGATTCCAAATTGCGATTTTCTCGATTGATTGAACCGATCCTAGATCAACTTCCCACCATGGATCGATGGCATTGGCATCCGAGTGCGTTACCGAATGAGCTTCAAAATAGTTTCCATTGGTATTTCCATCGATCGCTCGCGCGGGAACACCATCGTAGGCAACATTGCTTTGTGATGCGGTACCTTTCCTGGCGATATTTTCTCCTTGACGGAATACCTCGACTTCAGCCAGAGATAGGATTTTGTTCGCACCTTGTAATTCGACTCGAACAAAGCGACCCTGGAGAGTTGTGCCTACAGGGGGCAGCAAGGTTGCTCGCAACTCGGTGAGAATAAAATTTCCATTATTCCAGCCCGGTCCTTTGTTAGGCACGCCATCATCGGCAAATGTTTCCAATTGAATCGCTGCAAGTTGCGAAGTACCGCCCGTTCTAATACTGTTAAGATCCAAATCGATTTGGAAATTGTCTTTTCCGGCACCCGAAGCGCTACGAATCATTTCGCTCGCTGGATCAATCGACATCGTTATGCCCGCTTCACTTGTTGCCGATAGGACTTTGGGAGTCGACCATAAGGGTTGTTTCGGTAAACTATTTTCCCAGGACTTAAGTGAGGCTTCCAATTCGGGCGTCATGCTATCGAGGGTCTTAACATCAGCGGCGAATTGAGTTTGGAGCACTGAGCGGCGTTTCAATTGCTCGTCGGACCAAGCTTCATACAGTGGCGATTCATCACCGCGATCTGCGTCTTCCGTATTATTGAATATGGCGAAGGTCTGAAAATACTCTTGTTGACTGATCGGGTCGTACTTATGGCTATGGCATTGAGCGCATGCTATGGTTGTGCCCATCCAAACGGCATAGGTGGTATTGACGCGATCGACAACCGCTACGTTTCGGAATTCCTCGTCGTTCGTTCCCCCTTCGTTGTTTGTCAGCGTATTGCGATGAAAAGCCGTTGCAATCAATTGCTCTGCGGATGCATTGGGAAGCATGTCGCCGGCGAGTTGTTCGATCGTAAATTGATCGAAGGGCAAGTTTCGATTGTAAGCGCCGATCACATAATCGCGATAAAGCCAGATCGTTCGGGCGGGGTCATCGGCATAGCCTGATGAGTCAGCGTACCGCGCCATGTCGAGCCACATTCGCGCCCAATGTTCGCCATAAGTCTCTTTTGCGAGAAAACGATCCACCATTTTTTCATACGCATCTCGGGATGAGTCATCGATAAACTGTTGAATCTCAGCTTGGCTCGGGGGTAAACCGGTAACATCCAGGGCAACGCGTCGAATGAGCGTATAACGATCAGCTTCGGTTTGTGGAACGATTTTTTCTCGACGGAGTCGTTCTACAATAAAATGATCCAAGGGAACTTTAATCCAGCTTTTCTCATGGTCCGTTTTTAGCTCTGGGAGGATGGGTCGCTGTGGGGGTTGATAAGACCAGTGAATTGCATAGGGTGCATTTTCGGCAACCCATCGTTCCAACAAGGCGATCTCGGATTCGTTCAGCTTTAGTCCCGTGTCCGGAGGAGGCATGACTTTGGACGCATCGGTGGACTTGATCCGGGCAATCAACTCGCTCTGCTCCGGTTTTCCAGGCGCGACCGCGAAATGGCCTCCCAAGTCTTCGGTAAGTCCTTCTGGGGTATCAAGCCTTAGGCCCGACACACCACCCCCCTGGCGTTCATTTTCATCTGGGCCGTGGCAGCGAAAGCAGCGATCGGAAAGAATCGGCCTGATATCACGATTAAAGTCAAGGCTTTTTGTCGTCGGGGTTTCACCGCATAGCAACGATACAGGGAACACTGAAACGATTAGAGCCAACAATCCACTGGCAAGGCCTTCTGTCCGCTGCATAGCTCACTCGGGTGCTAGAATGGGAGGTATGTAGAACGAAATAACGTCGCAAACTACTCTGGCAAAAAGCCAATCCAAAAACTTGGGCCGCCTTGGATTTAGCGGCGGTTTCCGGGAGTGTCGAATTGGTTATGAGTATAGCAGGAAAATATTTCAATCGAGACCTGTTTTATGTAGAAGTTCTCGATTGATTATTTCTCAACAGAAGATCGCACGTTATGACATCCATTGGTTCGGTACTTTTCGGAATCAAGTCTTACGAATGATAGTGGTTCGTCACTTCAGTCCGTGTTAAGGGGGATTCGTTTTTGTAGCCGATTGGTACTTCGTGGACCGCGCTGTACCAAGCTGCGAGTTCTCACGGTGTTTGCGGAGGGCCAATGGTCATGAAAAAGAGAGTCAATCTACGAAAAACCGTTATAGATTAGGTAGCAGAGGGGGAGTAAACGCTACATCGCGGTAACCCACGTTTTGGGCTATCGCAATATTTTGCTAGATGGAAGCGACTTTTATTATCTATCCTCGATAAACACTGTATCGCAAGCCGTCAATTCAAAACACAAGTTAACCGTCCTGCCGATAGCTCGCGTTCGATGAATGGTTCCTGCTGGAATGGTTAAGCTTTGCCATTTGCTGAGTCGTAGCTCGGAACCATTTTCAAGATCGATTACCAGACACCCATCTATAACAATAAACAGTTCATCGGAAGTCGGATGTTTATGCCACTTATACTCACCTTCGAAGACCGCCAGGCGAAGACAGCTGTTGTCGATGCGATGGATGACCGTATTTCTATAGGGTTCCATTACTTTCGCGGCTTCGTCTGCTTAATCTACAATCGTTAACGCAGGGTAACGTACGGGCTCGTACATGTACTGGTCCACCCCATCGCTCATCGATAGCAACTACCCATATTTGGTGCGAGAAAAGATCTGTAAGACCCACTGAAGTATATCATGATCTCTCTCGGTAATGACGGCGCTCTGGCAAATCGATCTCTGAGAGCATAAAAGAGTTTTAAAACTCGGCCGTCTTAGATTAGCATTTACATACTTTAGCAAATTGCGACTGAGATCAAAGCGAGGTGATTTACCTCCGTTTGACGAACATTAGAGCACAGATTTGTCGTGCAATTTCAGCGACTGAAAAAAATCTTCGCGGGAACGCCGCATGACAAATCTTCAGAAACTCAGCATCTATCGCCGCTGCGACATCAGGCCGCTTTGAATGGATTGCGCGTACTGCAAGACATCAGCCGGTGTCCAGATGAGGTTCCAAGATTTATACCAACTCGCATATTTGTCACCACCACCGATTCGCAAGCCTGTTGCTACCACGTTGGAGCAATTGCGTTGCAAGGTATCCCATGACTGAAGTGGGCCGTGATAATGGACTCCTTCACGACTGAGTCCAAAGGACTGCCACCAATCTTTGATTGTCTTTTCATCGAGTCCATCAATACGGATCACATGATCGGGAGGCTGCCCCTCTGCGGCAACATCAGCAACGTAGCTGCGATTGCGAATGGGGTGCGACGCATAGATATTCTCGTGAATTCGGGATGGCACTTGCCCTGGTTGCTCAGGCCACCACGAAATATAGGTTTGGTCAACTTGCATCGAAGCATGGCCCCAAGCTTCAGACTTTCCACGAAAACTCCAGATGTAGACCGTCAACATGTCGAAACTCCCGGGTTACTAATTTTTTGCCATACGATTTGGCTGAA
>JBIKMB010000253.1:0-8148 GCA_044359485.1 Pirellulaceae bacterium
GGGCTCGAATGGTCCTGCGTGCTCAACGAAGCATGAACGGCTGAGCCTGCGCAGAATAAATCAGTGAATAGCCAGTCGTTGTAGGGGCTACTTGATCTTGGAAGCAATATCAGCTTGAGGCAATTGATATGGATTTACAAAAAGCAGTTCGGTATAAGTCCACGAGCGGCCTTCAGTCTAGGTGAGAAAATCGTCGATGATAAAAGCGTCGTGTTGTTACTTACCGGCAGAGCCGAGTTGCCACAGCAAAGACATTGCTAGCATTACCCGGATTGAATCGAATTCATTAAATAGAGAGCACAACCATGGGCCAAGTGAAAAGATTGGTCTCTCATTCATTGGGAGCGGTTGAGGCGAAGACTCGATTGTGTTCGTTCGTTGGGAGTATGATGCGGGAGTATCCGGATCAGGTCCATCAGCTTCAGATAAAATTCGCGGGCAACGAATTGCAAGTTTGTTTCTCGGCGTATGGTATTCAAAACCAGTGGCTGGTGAAAATTTATAGCGACTCGATTGAGTTGACTGGTAATTTTCCGGAGTCCGCGAATCCGTATCTCGGCAAGATAGAAAAAACGGTTGTCGGTCGGATTGAAGATTTATTAAGCGAGAATTTGCAGACCGTCCGAGCTGCGTAAAACGTCGCTTGTCCGTACCCAGACCAAAGCGACTGATGATCAACCGAAACTGCCGCCGAGGTAGCTTTTGGTGAGTTCTTCTGTCGGTCTTTGGAACATTTCTTCGGTGGCGCGAAATTCGATGAGTTCGCCACGGTACATGAAGGCCGTATAATCCGAGATGCGGGCGGCTTGCTGCATATTGTGGGTAACGATGACGATGGTCATTCGTTGTTTGAGCTCAAAGATCACATCCTCGATCCGGGATGTCGAAATCGGATCCATGGCCGAGGTTGGTTCGTCGAGTAACAGGACTTCGGGTTCCGTGGCGAGGGCGCGTGCGATGCAGAGGCGTTGCTGTTGCCCCCCGGAGAGTTCTGTCGCGGGGCGACGCAAGCGATCTTTGACATCTTCCCAGAGAGCGCTTCCTTTCAACGCGTTGGTCACGCGTTGTTCGCGCTCTTCACGCGATGAAACGCCACGAAGCCTGAGGCCGAATGCGACGTTTTCGTAGATCGACTTGGGAAAAGGGTTAGGTTTTTGAAAAACCATACCTGTCAAAAGTCGCACTTCCGTGGGATCGACATCGCGAGAGAGGAGATTTTTGCCGCTTGGATGCAAAATGATATCCCCTTCGTATCTCACGCTTTTTTGGAAGTCGTGCATACGGTTGAAGCACCGCAAGAGCGTGGTTTTTCCACAGCCTGAAGGTCCGATCAGGGCAGTGATCCGATTGCTGTAAATCGGCATACTGACACCTTTAATCGCCTCGTTTTGGCCATAAAAAACCCGTAGGCCTTTTACTTCCGCCTTGAGAGCATTGGGTTCATCTACCATTGGACTCTCTTTCGGAATCGATAGCGGATAAACATGGCCAAGCCGTTGAGAGTAAGGGTGATGAAGATCAGCACGATACTGGCTGCAGCGGCATTTCGATGAAACGCCTCTTGTGGGCGTGATACCCAGTTGAAGACTTGAATGGGTAGCACAGAAAATTCGCTATTGACCCATTCGAAATTAACGAAAGGGACTTCCTTTTGTATTGGTGAGGGTGGCAGTACCGTATTAAAGACGAGGGCACCGACGACAATCAGTGGGGCGGACTCACCAAGAGCTCGAGACAGAGCGATGATGGTGCCGGTCGCAATCCCATTGACCGAACAGGGGAGGATGTGATGCCAAATGACTTGCCATTTGGTCGCCCCCAGTGCGAATGCTGCCTCACGAATACCATTGGGTACCGATCGGATCGCTTCGCGAGTGGCAACAATGATAATTGGCAAGATAAGAAATCCGAGGGTCAATCCGCCGACGAATACGTTTCTTCCCAAACCGAGAATATAGACGAATAATCCAAGTGACATCAAACCGTAGATAATCGATGGAACGCCAGCCAGGTTGGTAATGTTAATCTCGACAAGAGAAGTCAGAATATTTTTGCGGGCATATTCCTCAAGATAGATAGCTGCTGCGATGCCGAGAGGCACCGCGGTAAAGGCAGTAACGATCGCGACCATGATGGAACCTAGCCAAGCGACCAGAATGCCAGCGTTACCGGCGCGTCTCGATGGAAATGAGGTCAAGAATTGGTAATCCAGGCGACTCCAGCCATCGCGCATGAGGTCGATGATCAGAATGCTGAGCACAATCAGGCCAACGAGAGTGCACAAGAATCCTACGACCGCAAAACAACGGTCCTGGAGCTTTTGCCCTCGAACAATCTGATGAACATCTTTCATACGTGGAATCTCAATACGCTTCCCGATACCTCTTTTTAAGGTAATGGCCGATGACATTGAAGAACAGGGTCATCACAAACAACGTCAAACCTGCAGCAAAAATTGTCTTATAACCGATGCTTCCGTGGGGCAAATCCCCTTGGCTCACCTGAACGATATAAGCGGTTACCGTCATGGCAGGATCAGCAGGATTTACAGAAAGCTTGGGTTGCATCCCCCCGGCAATGGCTACGATCATTGTCTCGCCAATCGCACGTGAGAGTCCTAAAATGTACGCTGCACCGATGCCGGAAATTGCGGCTGGAAAAACGACTGTCAAGGCGGTGCGGATTCGATTCGCACCCAACGCGTAAGCTCCTTCACGCAGGAGCATCGGCACCGCTCTCATCGCATCTTCGCTCAGTGAAGATACGTAAGGAATGATCATGATGCCCATCACCACACCAGCCGTAAGCATACAACTCGCCGGGAGATCGGGGATCAGTTTTTGCAACAGAGGTGCTACGAGATACAATGCGAAATAGCCATAAACGACGGTGGGCACTGCACTCAAAAGTTCAAGCAGCGGTTTGACAATTTCTCGAACCCAAGATGAAGCGAATTCACTTAAATAGATTGCCGTAATCGTTCCTATCGGGAGCGCGACGCAGAGAGCGACGAACGTTGTCATCAACGTTCCAGTAAGCAGAGGCAAAATGCCATAATGAGGCGGGGCAAACAGCGGCGTCCATTGAGTATCTGTGAAAAAATCGACAACCGATACTTCTCTGAAAAAACCAATCGACTCCCAACACAAAATGAATACAATTCCCAACGTGATGGCAATTGAGGACAATGCGGCTCCCAATAAACCAAATTCAATAACCTGCTCGCGGGCCGCCAAAAAATTTCTTCCTCTTTGCTTCGCGCGATGCTCGCTGATTTTCGCGCGTAGCTGATTCAGATCGACGCTCATATTGGCTTCCTAGTCCCTGCTCTCGGGCTCGAAAAAACCTTATTGCTTTGTTTCGCGGCTCAGCAATTCATCGATCGTCAATCCCACTTCGGGAGTTCCGCCGAATACCGTCCCAACATTCATATCCTGGAAACGTTTTTTCGCACTATCATACGCGGATGCAGGGAGGGGTACGCAATTGACTTCCTTAGATAATTCGGCCACATTTTCGAGATAGAAAGAAACGAATTTTTTAACTTCCTCGCGGCTCTCCGCAGACTTTTTATTGACATAAATGAAAAGTGGCCGCGATAACGGATTGTAAGTCCCCTTCATTACCGTTTCTTCGCTGGGCGCTACGGCAGGCAACTCGTCCTTCTCCCAATCTATCGAGATGGCCTTCAACTTATCTTTGTTCTCAATGTAATAAGAGAAAGGCAAATAGCCCAAGGCAAACTTGCTGCCATGAACCCCTTGAACCAAGGTATTGTCATCTTCACTCGCGTTGTAGTCACCGCGTGAGGCCTTCGCTTTACCTACAATGGCTTCCGTAAAATAATCGAAAGTCCCGGAGTCCGATCCAGCACCAAAGAGGGTAATGGTTTCATTGGGCCACTCGGGACGAATTTGATTCCAGGTGGAAATCTTACCTTGAGCATCTGGTTCCCAAATCTTCTTCAATTCTGCCACTGTCAGCGAGTCTACAAAAGTGTTGGATGGATGAACAACGACCGTCAAGGCGTCGAAGCAAATTGGAAGTTCGATATACTCGATACCGGCCGCTTTGGCTTGCTCCATTTCTTCTTTCGAGATAGGGCGTGAGGCGTTGGAAATGTCGGTTTCGTTTCGCATAAACTTTTTGAAACCGCCCCCGGTACCGCTCAAACCAACCGTGACATCCAAACCGGTACTCGTTTTAAATTCCTCTGCAACCGCTTCGGTAACAGGATACACCGTGCTCGATCCGTCCACGCGAACCGGTGTCGTCGCGGCACTCGTCTCACTGCTACTACCAGCGTTCGAAGTGGGGTTTTCTCCCGCTTTCTTCGATGAGGCGCTGTCGCAACCTATCAACAAGGAAACGGCCAAAATGGCCCACAAAGCCGGACGGGCTCGATCAATCATGGTGATCCCAGCATTCGCATGGTTGCTCGTTGAAAGACCGGTTCGAAATCCTGTACGCATTGGATGCATTTCCCTCTAATAATTTCTAAGCAGCGAGTCCGTTTCTCATTTGCTTATATTGTCGCGAGTGAACCGTTAATTCTGGTAGCCAAGTTCTGTTAAGAAAAGGTTAAGACTCTTCATGTAGGATAGTACTTTTGGGGAGTGCTTTCTAGCTGAAATATTGAACGGCGTTTTCGAAGAATTTGGTGCCCGCACCCTTGGCGGGCAATTCGGGAAATCGCGTCCAGTTGGGGTGATTGGTCGGAAAGAGATAACGCTCTGGATGCGGCATAAGGCCAAAGATACGTCCGGAGGAATCGCAGATACCGGCCACATTGCTCGTAGCGCCGTTGGGATTGTCGGGAAACGCGAGCGCTTCGTCGGAACCTGTGCCATCAGGGCGACAGTAGCGTAGTACGAGTTGTCCATTTTTTTCCAGTCGATCCAAAGCCGCTTGGTCTCGAACGGCAAAGCGACCCTCGGCATGTGCCATCGGCAGATGAATCTGTTCAATACCGCGAAGGAAAACGCATCGATCGCTCGTTCTGCGCATGTGGATCCAACGATCTTCGAAACGCCCCTGAGCGTTCAACGTTAATGTGGCTGGGGGAGCATTTTGTTCGGTTTCATCAAAGAAAATGCCGAGTCGCATCATGATTTGGAAGCCGTTGCAGATGCCCAGCACCAATTTATCGCCCGATTTAAAATCCTGCAGCATCCCACTCAAATGCGCTTTGATTTGAACGGCCAATATACGCCCTGCGGCAATATCGTCTCCGTAACTAAAGCCACCTGGAAAACAAAGGATTTGATACTCTTTAGCAAGATGAGGATTCTCGAGGAGTCGATTCACATGTAAACGACTGGGAATTGCTCCAGCCTGTTGAAAAGCGACCTCGGTTTCTAAATCACAGTTCGTGCCGGGAGCGCGTAAGATCAAAACTCGCGGAGTTGCCATCGCTGGATCGTTTACCCCAGATAGATTGTTGGCTTGTTACTCGTTTTCTCGCGTCCAAAGAATCTCGGCAGACTCGATTGGACTTCGCAAAAGGCTATCAGAAAGGAGCCTTTCAACCCAGTAGACAGGTGTGGGAAAGGAGCAAAAAAATGCTATGAAGTTGCCCCTTCTCCCACCTAGAACGCATGATTGATACTTGAGGCCGGAACGGGGTTCCAGCCTCCAATCAGCTATGGGCCAAACGTTGTTGAGTCCCCAATCCAAAGTAGGGTCGGGGAGAAGTGCCCCAGCATCAAGATCGAACCATTTCTTCCAGTTTAGTGAAGATCATTCGTCCTGCTTGCGTTTGGTGGGTCGTGGTCACGACCACTGAAACCGAAGTGCCGACTCGGTCACGCCCCCCCTCAACAACCACCATCGTGCCATCATCCAAATACCCGACGCCTTGCTCGGGCAGTTCGCCATTTTTTACGATCCGCAACTGGAAAACTTCACCGGGCAGGTATTGTGGTCGCAAGGTATGTGCAATCTCATTCAAATTAACGACCGCCACGTTGTGGATTTTGGCTACTTTGTTGAGATTGAAATCGCCAGTAATCACTTTGCCTTCTAAGTGTTTGGCCAAAAGAACCAGCTTCATATCCACGGGTTGGCCCGCAAATTCTGGAAGCTCGCGATCGAATATCTGTACATCAACTTTCTCATTACCGCGAAGCCGATTCATGATGTCTAGGCCTCGACGCCCCCGAGCCCTGCGCAGCCGATCGCTCGAATCGGCAATCGCTTGCAGCTCGGCAATCACAAATCTTGGCATAATCAACTGGCCATCAAGAACATTGGTTTCTACCAAATCGGCAATTCGCCCATCAATAATGCTGCTCGTATCCAACACCAAAGGGCGAAAGCCCTTCAACTCACGAGCGAATTCCACATAAGGAATCACAAAACGGAAATCATCTTTGGTTTGTAAAAGTAGACTCGTACAGCCGTAGCACAGAATGACACCCAGGAGCATCTGCACCGGACCGGCCAAAGTGGATGTTTCGAGCAGTGGCGTCAGAGCGATTGAAACCAAATAGGTCAATAAAAAGCCAACCAACAGCCCAAAATAAACCGCCGAAATCACCTCAATACGTTTGCGAGGCGTGAAGATATCAACGGTGATAACGCCAAGTGCCAGCACAATCACGCAGCTGAAAATCAGATATGGAAGCCAAGCAGGCCCCTGCTTGCTGGCCCCAACAAACACAGTTGCTACGCCCGCCGATACGGCAATAAACAACACTCGCAGTATCAACAATGTCATCTGTCAGGTCTCCTACAAGCAACCCAGGTCTGGTGATACGAATCTCAACATAAAATGGTTTGATTCAGGATTGCTTTTCCGCCGTAAAGAGTCCCCTTTCCAAAACCCAAGTAACCCAACAAGATACACTCAAAAAGGGGGAGATCTGGAGTATATCCTTCTGCGGCCGTGTTGCAAGCCGATGGATCAGAAAAATAGATCGATTGACCTGCTTACTAACCCTCCTTCTTGGGTGGTGAGGAATAGGTGGGCAGATAGTCATGTGCGCGTTTACGCAAAACCTTAGCGTCTAGGACGCGATCCGGTACCAGTTTTCGCTCATTCTCTTCTGATTTTTCAGATAAATTAACACGGTTTAGGTGCTCAACCGTATCCATGCCTTCGATGACTCTTCCGAAAACCGTAAATCGACCATCGAGAAAATTCAGCGGAGACATGCAAATATAGAATTGCGACCCTCCGGAATCGGCTTGGTCTCCCGCGAGTGCCATGCCGACGGAACCTCGGAAATGGTTTCGACTATTGGGCAATCCGTTTTCGGCTTGGATAGAGTAGCCGGGGCCGCCGGTGCCATCCCCATTGGGACAACCGGTCTGAACAACAAGATGTTGTTCGACGCGATGGAAGAGCAGTTCGTTATAAAACCCTTTCTCCACTAAATGAATAAAGTTTCCAACGGTTTTGGGTGCCTCATCCTCAAAAAGCTCAATGACGAACCGTCCCTTGGTCGTCTCGAACACCACTCGTGGTAGATCTCCTTTCTCTGCATCTTTCCTGCGTGCCTCTTCCTCGGCCGGCCATTTGACAATCGCATCGGGCAACACCACGCCAACTTTTTGTTCTTTCTCTGGGAAGACGCGTAAACTGACTGCTTTTTCGTAGAACTTCTTAGCGTTCGCATAATCGTTCAACACCAACGCATTGCGTCCCAATACGGCATAAATTTCTTGCTTTTTGTCCTCAAAACCGATGTCGATCAAGTACTGTGCGAGTTCCCAATTGTTTTCATATCGATCGTATTCCGAATTTTGAAAAAAAAGATCGTAAATAAACCGCGACTTCTCTTCTTTATCGCTTCCAGAGGATTGCCTAGCATCCATTACAATCTGACGTTGCAATTCGCTGGCAATCGCTCGCCCATCAATCAGCAACTGTTGGAACTCGCTTCTCAATTGCTCATCCGCATCCTCGTCCTCGCTGAGGCGAAAGAGAGTAATGACTCTGGCGATTTTTTTCAGGTGTTCACCCATCTTTTTCTTGGCTGCATCCAGCGAATTAGGTTCGCCCGCTGGATTCGCAGAAGTCGCCGTGGCATCCGCGGGTGTGGATACGGTTTCTTGTCCCGAAATCGCGCCGACTGTCACGAAAACGAAAACAATCCATAGCGACAAACCACTGGCCAACATGCCAGTATTTGACTTGCCCGTAAC
>JBIKMB010000254.1:0-8108 GCA_044359485.1 Pirellulaceae bacterium
TGGCTTTCAAAACTCTGGATGTTGCAGCAGGTAGCCAAGGATGCCACCTGGGGTGTTCGCAAGAAAGTGGATTTACGATTTCACGAACTCAGTGAAGATGGATACTACCGAAAATTAATTGCAGTTGGCGGGAAATATCCTCTCATTTCGCCCGACAAAATTCGGCAAGCCAAACGTGTTCCCCCTTCCGACACCATCGCAGCGAAAAGGGGGTATCTAATTCGTGAATTCTCAAGCAGCGGCTCAACCGTTACAGCTGGTTGGGACTTTGTAAAAATGGAAGAGGGAGATGAGATAACCTACTACGATTTGGCGAGCGATTTTTGGAACTCGTCGAATAAATAGTGGCTATCGTGGGGGCCCGAGGATGCTTCGGGATGGTACTGCACGCTGAAAGCAGGTAACGATTTATGTCGAACACCGGCAATCGTATTATCGTTCAGGTTGCGATGCGTGATCTTCAGGTCGCTCGGTAGGCTCGCTTCATCTACAGCGAATCCATGATTTTGTGCCGTAATTTCAACCTTGCCAGACTCCTCGTTGAGAACCGGTTGATTGGCGCCGCGATGCCCAAACTTGAGCTTGAACGTTTTGGCCCCACAAGCCAACGACAGCAATTGATGACCTAAGCAAATTCCAAAGATCGGTTTCTTGCCCAATAGATTTCGGATGGTAGAGATCGCGTACTCCAGTGGTTCGGGGTCACCCGGTCCATTGGACAAAAAGACTCCATCAGGATTGTACTGCAACACTTCATCGGACGTGGCTGTACCTGGCAAAATGGTCACTCGATTACCGCGGTCGCGCAGATGTCTGGCTATATTCCACTTCATACCGAAGTCGAGACACACGATGTGCGGCGCGTTTGTGTTTTGTTCCACGCCTCGGTCGACGAACATGCGATCGATCGGATGCAATGGCTCATGCCAATGCCGAACCTCGGTTGGGACAACTTCGCGTACTAAGTCGCGCCCAACCAACCCCGGACTCGCTTTCGCTTTCGCGATCAAGCTCGCATTGTCCATATCCAATGTGGATAGGATGCCCTTTAATGCTCCCACGCTGCGGATTTGCCGAACGAGTGACCGAGTGTCGATGTCGGAGATGGCTACGACACCATGTTTGACGAAATACTCGCGTAAAGTTGCTTGAGCCCTAAAGTTGCTATGAATTCGGCTCTCTTCGCGGACGATAAAGCCAGCGACTTGAGGCTTGGTGCTTTCCAGGTCCTCGTTGTTCACGCCGTAATTACCGATCTCGGGATAAGTCATCGTGACAATTTGGCCCCGATAACTTGGGTCGGTTAGGATTTCCTGATAGCCGGTCATTGAGGTATTGAAGACGACTTCGCCGTCTACTTCACCGCTAGCTCCGATCGAAATGCCTTCGAACACGACACCGTTTTCTAGCGCTAATTTTGCTCTCGCTTCCACCTTCACCTAACCTCGCATCGGCTTGATTCTTTGAATGCATGCCCGCACGCTCACGCCTTGAACGTGACCAGATCGCACCGAGAGAGGAGTATAGGGTAGCGGCGTTGAATAAAGAAGGGGCTATTTCATCTCTTCAAAGACATCAAAATTAGCCTGCGAGTTGCCGAAGCCCATGTCGTTTCCGAATCCATCCCCGCCCCCCAAGCCGTCGTCGCTTGTCATGGGGCCGCTGGCGGCCATTTGGGATTGCTGTAACGCCGCCTGTTGCTGGCGAACAACTTCCGCCGCTCTTCGGCGAGCTTTGGCTTCTGCCACGGAAACAGCGATGATAGAAATAATCATGGCGAAAATCGCGCTGAGCCACAGAATTGGCCAAATAATCATAGAAAAGCTCTTTTCGCAAACCGGAATCTAATTCGCAACTCGTGAACTACCTAAGCCTTGAGGATAGTTGCCCCGCTTCTGCTGTTCAAGCCTTTCGGCGTGGGGGGTGGTTCAATTTCGTTTAAGCTTGGCGGGAAGAGACCGCTCTCCGCCCGGGCTTGCCCCGGTGGGAGCACGACTCATAGCTACCAGGCCCTGTGAAAAGATGGAAAGTGAGCCAAAAAATTGGGTTGAAAAGAATCGGCACAAATTGTTGGTCGCAATGTCTAGAACATTCAATACGGATTGCTACCATGTTAACGCCGTCCCGCGAAACGAGAGCATTGGAAAATCAACCAACTCTCTTCCCTCGACCCGAACGGCAGGTCACGCAATGGAGGTACATGGCTATTTGTTCATGTGTCTGCGTGGCTTATCTGATCTTTGAAATTGTAAATCATTCGCGGGCCGTACTCCCGTATCGCGGTCCATTTTTCATTCTCAAGTTTGAGTAACGTCACGATGAACGAAACGAGTTCCCCTTCATTGAGCGAACGAAAACAGGCGATTCGACAACAGGCGCATGAGAACCGACGCAACCAAGCGAACAAGGACGAAGTGAGCGTTCGCATCGTCGATCGCTTCATGCATCTACCTGAATACGATGCCGCGAACACTGTGATGTTTTATGTCGATGTTCGCGATGAAGTTCGCACCCGACAAGCTCTACCCGCAGCCCTCGCCAGCGGCAAAAGAATTGTCGTCCCCTACTGCTTAGATGGTGAACTGGAACTGTTTCATCTCGAAAACATGGATGAGTTAGAATTGGGAATGTATCGCATCCTCGAACCACGCAAAGAACTGCGAACCGTTAAAGAAAAACATCTACAGCCGGAAGATCTAGACCTGATCATGGTCCCGGGCGTAGCTTTCGATCGCCAAGGGGGACGCACCGGGCATGGCAAAGGATACTACGACAAACTGCTCCAGCACGCTCGCCCCAATGCACCTCTAGTCGCTCTCTCATTCGAATGTCAATTGTTCGATGAAATTCCCTGCGAGCATCACGACATTTACATGGACAAAGTGGTTACCGAAGATGCTGTCTATGTCGGTAAGGGACGACCTGCATCCAAATAGCCCACGCGACTCCCAACATCGCACCAGCACTTTTCTGCTTTCAATCGAACATCAGAACCCCTTGAAATCAGCACCTGCAGAAAGAAACCACTGCAGGTTACTATTCATGAGGTCCGAGGTACCTACAAACTGAAGTCGTTTCGTCGTCGGCCACGCTGCACGATGGCAAGCTTTGTGGCCTGAAAGGAATTCCATGAACGAGCCTAATTCGCTTCGAGCCAAGTTGGTCGATGACACCTACGCAGAAGGATTTCGCAGCATCTACGCTGAGGTGTTGATCACTGCCCGAGATCGCAAGTGGCTCGACCATTGTTGTCATGCTGTGACCGGCCACGCAAGCAGCACGATCATGTGCGACTGCGAAGCGGGCGTCGCGCAGATTTTCGATGGCGTTTCGCCTGGCCAGGAAACGCCCGATGGCCGGATCGGAGCGGTGATTCAGTTTCATGTTCCCCGTTTCCGGAAAGATCGCGTCGAGCATCTAGAAAAAGTGCTGTTGGCTCGGCTGAGCCAAAACGTACTCACTTGCCCGACGACCAGTCTGTTTAATCGTTTGGATACCGATCCTTATTACAAACTGGGCCGCAAAATCGCCTTCTTCGGCGATGGACATCAATCGCGCGAAGTGCGTTACGGCGTTCCAGGCTGGGTGATTCCAACCTTAGGCGGAGAGTTTTTTCTGTCGCGGCGATTCGGATTCCAAGACGGCGTTATGGGTGGCAATCTGTGGTTCATGGGGGCGACTGAAGATGGGGCTCTCGAGGCGGCAGAGCGTGCCGCTTTGGCCGTCGATCAGTGCCCAGATACTATCACCACTTTTCCCGGCGGTGTCGCATCCAGTGCCTCCAAAGCGGGTAGCAAGTATAAGTTTCTTATCGCCAGCACGTTTGCCGAATATTGCCCCACTCTCAAAGGAAAATTGGGCTCCGCTTCCCGTGTTCCCGAAGGAGTGGTCAGCATTCAAGAAATCATCATCAACGGTCGCGATTTGAACTCCATCTATCACGCGACCCAAGCGGCAATCGAAGCCGCTTTGACAACGCCCAATCTCGTTCGAATTTCTGCCGGGAATTATGGAGGCAGATTGGGTAAGAGTTTTATATACTTAAACCCAGAAAAACACGCTGCTGCGAACGCGGGCTAACAGTTGCCCCATCCTCTCAAAGCTTTAAGTTCCTTAGAGTGCTAGTGCTATGCCAATTCAATTTCCCTGTAAATCTTGCGGGCAAACTCTGTCGGTTGCGGAGGAACATAGCGGTAAGCAAGCTCGATGTCCCAGTTGCCAGACCGTCCAGGCGGTGCCCCTGCAACCGATGTCCGGTGAACCCTATAATCCATCGCCCACCACGTTAAGTTTTGGAGGATCGGTTTTTGATTCTCCTAACGCGAATAATCCGCCATTTTCACCCTTGTCGTCGTCACGCCCATCGAGCCCCGGAACGAATTCCCCCGCAGCTCCCGACAGCGGCGGTGGATTATTCGATGGACTAACACCTAATGCCCCGATCAACCCATCGAACGCACAAAATCAAGATGTTTACTATCTTGAAGCACCGGGAGGGAGCGTTTACGGGCCGGTCGATTGGCGAACTTTAATCGCTTGGAAAAATCAAGGTCGCATCGGACCCGGATATCGAATTCGAAAAGGGGAAAACGGTCCCTGGCAAGTTGCCTCATCCACCGAACTATTCACCAGCTCCGCCAATCCTTTCGCTGATACCATTCCCGCAGCCTCTTCGTACGCGACGCCTCAATACCAAGCTGCCTACAGCAGTAAGGATCGATCGGGCCTTATATTGGCTCTCGGCATTATCTCTTGGGTCCTAATGCTCGCCTGCGGACCCCTCGGAACGATCGCCGGAATTATGGCCTGGATCATGGGTGGACAAGATTTAAGGGCCGTTCGCGAAGGTCGCTTGAATCCTCAAACCATCAGCAACATCCAAGTTGGCTATTATCTCGGAATGGTCCAAGTCATTTTGTCCGTCCTCTGTATCGGCGGCTATGTTATATTCTTCATGCTGGCCATCGCGCTCGAAAACATGTAATGGCTCGTTCACGCACGGTTCACGCACGGGAGGTGCATTGGTGACACTCATTGTCGGCGCCCATATGTCAACTCAAGGTGGCGTGTGGAAAGGTGTAGAGCGAGCGAAAGAGGTGGGCTGCGATTGCGTTCAAGTCTTCACGAAAAATAACAACCAGTGGAACGCGAAAGATCTCCAGTCAACGGACATCGCACAATTTCAACAGCAGCTTGAGCAAACGGGAATCGTCAAACCCATCGCTCACGCATCCTACCTAATCAATTTGGCTGCACCCAACGAAGAATTATGGAAAAAGTCCATCGCCGCCATGATCGATGAGCTCCGCCGAGCCGAATTGCTGCATTTGGATGCGGTCGTCGTACATCCGGGTTCATTCACAACCAGCACGCAAGCAGAAGGCTTGCAACGCATCATCACCGCTGTGCAAGAAATATTGAGAGCGACCGCCGGCTTTAAGGTCAAGTTATTACTCGAAAACACCGCCGGACAAGGTACCAATCTTGGCGCTGATCTCTCAGACCTCGGCACCATCCTGGCCGCCGTAAATCAGCGCGAGCGAATCGGAGTCTGCATCGATAGCTGTCACGCTATGGCCGCTGGTTATGACCTTGCCGACCCGACAGGCTTGAAAAAGTTGCTGCACGATATCGGAGAGCAATTCGGACTCGATCGCGTCGCCGCAATACATCTGAACGACAGCAAAAAAGGGTGCGGCAGTCGAGTCGATCGGCATGAACATATCGGTTGCGGAACCATCGGCCGAGAAGGCTTCAAGAGATGGTTAAAAAATAAATCGCTCCGAGCTATCCCAACCTATTTGGAAACGCCCAAAGGCATCGACGAAAAGACAGGCGAAGATCTGGATGTCATCAACTTGCGAGTTGTTCGGGAATTGGCCAAAGCTTAAGGATCGGAATTAGGTGCTCGATTAGCCGATGGCGTTAGCCACGGTTTTGGCGTTCCATCGGTACAGGTTTTGCCGTTTACCGCGGATGTTCCCCCTGCTGAGGCCCCGCGCGTCGCAGCGGCGCGATCCTCGGTGCTTTTGGCATTGCGCGTCTGGTGTAAACAGCGATGCGCGTACCATTGGGACGCGAAAACCGCAACTAATGCTGTCGGCTAATCGGCCGCTGGGGCGACCCGAGTCCCCCTACTGCTCTAGTTCTCGCAATCTGAAGCGGTTAAACTTAGGGTGGGCGGTTGCCCAAAATCAATTCGCAAATCCCTTCGGTTCATTTTTATCTCCCTAATGATCGCTTTATGCTGAATTGCCCAACAATCGATCGCAGCCGCAAATTATTGTTTCACGTACATTTGTACGTGTTGATTTTTGGAGTTTGTGTCGGTTTTGCTAACGCTCAAACCCAGGGACAAGATCCCACAGCAAACTCAGGACCCGCACCCGCTTATCCACTTGACGCTGTTGCCAATGCCGATGGAACACTCTTCATCGTCGATCGCAATTTGCCAGGCATTCGCCGCTGGTCACCAGAAGGCCTAACCGTTTTCGTGCAAGGTTCCAAAAAATTTCGCGAACCACTCAACGCACCCCGCTGCCTAGCCCTCACTCCCGATGGCGCATTGATTATCGGTGACAGCGCCACTCGAGATCTATACCGCATCAATGCCGAAGGTAAGCCACAAGCCATCACCGGTGGCAAAATCGGTATCCCCATGGATCTCGCCATCGCCGCAGATGGCACGATTTATATCGCCGATCTCGAAACCCGCACCGTCCTAAAGATCGCGCCCAATTCAACGTTCCCCGAATTGTTCGTCAAACTCAACGCTCGAGGTCTTTGTCTCGATAACGCCGGAAACCTATGGGTCGTGACACAAGATAATGAGCAATTGGTAAAAGTAACCGCCGATGGAAAAACAGAAGTTATCGTCGCCACACGCCTATTCGATTTTCCTCACCAAGTCATCGTCAATGCTGCCGGCGAAGCACTGCTTACCGACGGATACGCGAAAGCCGTTTGGAAAGTAGTGCCCGGTCAAGCTCCTCAGAAGGTTTTCCAAGGAGAACCGCTCATCAATCCAGTCGGCATCAGCCTTTTAGGTACCGATTGGATCGTAACCGATCCGCGAGCCGCGAAAGTTATTAAGTTCGACAGTGCCAATCAACCCTCCGTTTTGGTTGAAGTGAAATAATTGTTTCGCCACACAAGTCACGAGGAATGGACCTGATGTCATTATCGCCGCAACAATGTGCCATCCTGTGGTTCGGCGGCTTAGGACTCGTGTGGCTAGGCTATCTGGTTTTTTTGGCAACACGACGCCCATACTCGACCTGGGAAAACATTTTATTTTCCCCGATCTATACGATTTGCCGAATTTTGTGGCGCGTCGAGTTAATGCAACCGTTTCCCCTTGAAGCCAACCAAGGCGCACTGCTGATCGCCAACCATCGCTGCAGTTTAGATCCATTCTTTCTGCAGATGTTACCCCAGCGACGAGTTCATTGGATGGTCGCGAAAGAATATTGCGAACATCCCGTCATGGGCGTTGCCCTCAAATTATTTCAAGCGATTCCTACCAATCGCGGCGGCATGGATACCGGTTCTACCAAACTCGCGATTCGTTACGCCGAACATGGTGATCTGGTTGGAATGTTCCCCGAAGGTCGCATCAATCGCTCACCCAATCTGTTTTTATCCGTAAGACCCGGCGCGGCGAAAGTGGCAATTCGAGCCAACGTTCCCCTGCTCCCTTGCTACATCGAAGGAGCTCCCCGCAGTTGGTTCGTGCTGGCTGCACTCTTCAAAGCGGCCCACGTTAAAGTCTATTGTGGCAAACCAATTTATCCCCAGGAAGTCATTCGAGGTCCTGAATCCACCAAAGAAGACGAACTGCAACTGATCTACCAAGGCTTAAAGCAAATCGCCCAGCTCGCAGGTCATCCGGAATTCGATATCGAAGTCGCCAACAAGAATTGGGTAAAGCAGTAACCCCTCCACGCGCCTCTCTATCTCCTATCTCCTATCTCCTATCTCCTCTCTCCTGTCTCCTGTCTCCTGTCTCCTGTCTCCTGTCTCCTGTCTCCTGTCTCCTGTCTCCTGTCTCCTGTCTCCTGTCTCCTGTCTCCTGTCTCCTCTCTCCTCTCTCCTCTCTCCTCTCTCCT
>JBIKMB010000255.1:0-8106 GCA_044359485.1 Pirellulaceae bacterium
ACGCGTATCTCCGCATTCTCGAGGTAGAACCAATCTTCTTTTGGCGATTCCTGCTTGGGAGGCTGCGCTATCAAAGCGGAAACAAACAGCAACCACATCGCTAGTGAGCCAAGTGGTTTAATACTTCGAACCATTCAATACGCAATCTGTTGTTAACTTTAACGAGGTGGGAACTAACATCTCGCATGTAGTTTATCTCTTGCCGAGGAACGAATCGAGTCCTCATCAGTCTCATTTTTGCTTGCAGGATAGCGGACGGGTGAAAAATATTCCACCCGGACTCAGCGACGATCAAAACTTCATACCGCTAGGTCAGTTTTTGGAAGAGCCAGAAGGTTTTTTCAGTGTGAGTACTTTGCGATAAAACTCGGCATTGGCCAATCCAGCCATCAAGCCCAGCGTGTCATGCCCGACTTCATTGACGATAAAGAAGTCATGTGGAATCTCTAGCTTTACGAGATGTTCATGGAAACGCTGATTTAAAGCGAGAGAAAGATCTTTGGATCCAACAGCGTGCCGAATCAAGATCCCAGAATTCCGCAGCACTTCTGCGTTTGTCGCGGCTGCAGTCAATGGATGCGTTGATTTAAAATATGCCATATCACCCTCGCAAACTTCCTTTAGGATTTGTTCGCGAAGCGGATTACCCGTTGCTCGGGGACCTTCGAATTCCAGATCGAGGGGACCCGCGGCCAATATCGAAACTCCACCAAACAGTTCTGTATGTCGAAATCCAATGCGAGCCGCTCCGTAGCCACCCATGCTGAAACCTTCTAGGATTCGGCCCTCGCGGCTGGCAATGGTGCGGAAGGATTGATCGATTTGAGGTATCAGTTCCTCAATAAAAACGGTTTCAATCGGAGCGAGGCCATCTTTGGAATCTGTCCACAAACGTTTCGACAAACCATTGACGAAAACGACAATGAGCGGCGGTACTTCCTGATCGCGAATGGCAAAATGAAACATGCGGGCTAAGGGACGAACATGATTCACACCACCCTCGGTCCCGTGCAGCCAATACAGAACGGGAAACCGCGTCGTCTCCGAAGCGTCATAAGACGGCGGTGTGTAAACGTGATAACTGACCTCGCTTCTGGCCGCTTGACTTCGGAAGGTATGAAAACTCACCCGCGGGGCATCAATTCGCTTGGTGACCCACGGCAAATTCTTGGACTGATTTGCGTTGTCACGCTTCGTTTGATCTTGGGAAAGCGAATTTACGCCTGGGATCAGCAGAAGGGATACGATCGAAAACATTCTGGCGAATTGCATACTGTTTTTTGCCTTTAAAAAATATTTCCAATGGCAAGCGACAGTCATACCTGGCGACGACTAGTTCTCTGGTATTCCATTCCGTTGGAAGCATCAATTTTTCAGATATCGCAAATCGGCTTCGGACAGGTTATCGAAGGGAACTTTAATAACTTTACCATCTTTACGGCGGAGCGTAACCTCCTTTTGATCTTTGCTGATGAGAACAGCCACAATCGAATGTTTGCCCGAACGATCGTACCAAGTTCTCATGCCATCATCCTCTTTGTCGCTGGAAGAGGGTTTGGATGGAGCGTCGAATAGCCCAGCCGGATCATCGACTCTTGATGAACCCGAAGAACGTGGCGATGAATCGGCCATTTTATTTTCCGAAGAGGACTTCGTGTTGCCGAGATCGGTGTCCGGACGAGTCCCCGAATTGGCAACCAAATCACTCTCCTCGCCAAGAATTGATTTACGGATTAATCCTTCCGGAACTTGCTGAATGACTGTCATGGAAACCGATCCTGTTCTGGGCGAAGGAACCGTCGCGGTGCCGGCGACATACATAGCGCAGGGTGTGAGTTCCTGCCCAGGGAAAAGTCCAACAGTGGAATCCACATAAGCGATGAGGGGTATGTTTTCATGGACCACAATGACGTCATGGTCGTTAAACGCATGTAGGACAATCGCACCGGTCAAAAAACCGACTGTATTATTAGCGCGAATATTCAACGCTGGACCATAGTACTTCAAAAGCATCAGCAACGATTTGTCCTTATCGCTGCCACCGATCACTTCAAGAGCTCGCGAATATTCCTGGCTGAGACGTTCCACACGCAAGGTCTCTCGACGCTTGACGGACTCACCTCGAAAATACCATTTGCGTGTTCGCGTCCTCTGATTATCCAAGCGGATAATGTCGCTATCGCCATCGTCATACTGCTGAGGGATTGCAGCTCCACCTTGTCTCATCTCCTTGAGATCCCTAGCAAGGCGATTGGATTCCGAGCGAAAGCCCTTGATCAAAAAGTCGCTTGTCTCTTTGGCTTCTTGAACGTACTGTGCGATTCTAGCGGATGGTACTTCGGCAGGTTCAATGATGCCACCCTCCGCAGGCTTTTGCTCCATGTCGTCTGCGACTTTTGCTGTAGTTTCAGACAAAGGACGCCATGCCTGCGTGGATGTGCTGTTCACAGCTGCTTCCATATCGACACAACTGACACCGAAATTGATGTTTTGAATACCGGCAGTCGACGCCAAAGTGCTCATCGCCACGACTTCCCCCTTACCGTTGATAATCGGCCCGCCAGAGTTCCCCGGAGAAAGTGCCGCATCAAGCTGAATCCATTGACCATTGTACGATTCATCAATTTCTCGAGCTTCTCGAATCGCACTGACGACCCCCTTGGTCGCTGTGAAAGAAAGTCCAACCGGAGAGCCCAAAGCAATCACATCCTCTCCTTTTCGAGGCAAAGCAGATGCGAATCGGATAGGGACTAAGCCGGGGCCAGTAATTTTGCAAATGCAAATATCTCGAGAAGCATCCAAATGTCGCACACCAGTGATTTCCAGTTTGTTGCCGTTGGCAAAAACGGCGACGGCCCGGATTGCGCCCGCCATGACGTGCACATTGGTAACGACAGTACCCGAAGAATCAACGACAAAGCCGCTACCCTGGCCGCGACCGTTCAGCGTTTCAACCTCAATTCGCACAACCGATTTCTCGCAGCGTTCAATTACATCCGCAGATGTTTCTTGAAAAGCCTCTACCTGTGAGGGGTAAAGTCCGAACAGAGCCAAAGTCATGCTCAGAAAAAAACAATGCATCGCAGCCGAGGAACGAATCATGATAGACACCAGGAAAATCAGTAGGAATTTGATAAGAGTTCGCACGGAATATGATGGTCGATCAAGCTCAATAGGTATCAAAACCAGGTATGACTAGATAAAGGTCTTAAGAGCCACAAAAATTTCAGAGAACCACGAAACACTTTTTACTCTACAATCGGGAACTTCCTCAAGATATTTAAATTAAAAAATGCATGCATTTCCCAAGGTTAAAATGGCTTTGCCTTACCATCCAGGACATTACCTCAAATGAATTATGAGAAAATTCATATTTGCGAGACATTCGTTGTCCAAAATGCTACTTTTGGCGTAGAGACTATTCGAAAATCCCGAAAACCGCGGCTAACGAAGTCGGCTAGTGGTTTTCGGATAGGCTCTTAGTATTGGAAATGCGTGGTCTAACGAGTTGTTTGTGGCTCGCGCCATCTAAAAAGCGGCAAGATCACGATTTTCAATCGGCGGGCGCAGGAAATCCTGTCATTCTCTTACTACCAAACTGGATGTAGTACACTGCTAGCGGTTGCTGAGAATTGCTAGCAATCTGGTAAGTCTAAAGAAAAGGCATTCTCTCGGCTGGGGGTATCAGATAACATGCTTCTCGTTGCGGACATGGAGGTTCGTCCACCAAGGGATAAATCAATCATGGCAGTCTCATTAAAATTTAAGAGAGTCCAGGCGCTTATTTAGCCCTCCACGTACCAACTCGCGTTCAATCAACGTTCTCAAGGATATGGACCTTGTATGAAGCAAGTTGCAATTTTTCTACCCAACTGGGTTGGTGATGCGGTGATGGCCACTCCGACATTGCGTGCCTTGCGCAATTTTTATGGTCGCAACGTCCGCATGGTAGGTTTAGGCAAGCCGGCCGTTGCTGGTGTGCTTGAGGGAACCAACTGGCTGAATGAAATTTGGGCCTTCAAGGCGCGCAGTCGAGGAACTCTCCCAAACCGTCGCACCATGATTCAGCGGCTTCGTCGCGAAAAAATCGATACTGCCATTCTGCTGCCGAATTCGTTCACTTCTGCCGCGATGGCTTGGCTATCGGGTGCTCGTCACCGCATCGGATATGCTCGCGATGGGCGATCCATTCTTCTGACGCAGCGCCTTTATGCGCCTCGAAGCGGTCGAAAGTGGCTCCCTATTTCCGCTGTGGACTATTATCTTGGACTGGCCAATTCGATTGGTGCTATCACGCTCGATCGACATATGGAACTCGCACTTACCTCGCAGGATCGCGCACTGCGGCAAGATCTCTATGCGAAGTGGAATTGGACAACCGCTCAACCAACGGTGGTTATCAATAATGGTGGGGCATATGGCGGTGCCAAACTTTGGCCAACCGAATATGTCAGCCAACTTTCCAAAAATCTATGCCTGCAAAACCCAGAGATTCAAGTTCTGCTACATTGTGGACCGGATGAGCGTGAGGCAGCCAATACCATTGAAACCGAATTGTCTCACCCGAGAATTCGTTCGTTAGGGAACGAAACCTCTTTGCCGCTTGGGCTCAGCAAAGCGGTCTTAGCGAAAGCTTCTGTAGTCATCAGCACCGATAGCGGTCCGCGGCATATGGCGATCGCCTTCAATCGGCCTGTGGTTTCACTATTTGGCCCAACCGAACCTGCTTGGACAACGACATACAATGTTCGCGAATCTTATCTTGAAGAAAAAATCCCCTGCCGAGCTTGCTGGAAGCGTACTTGTCCACTAGGTCATCATCGCTGTATGACAGATCTGAAGGTTGAGCGAGTGCTCCGTGAGACAATGTTACGACTTGCCGAATCGCAAGCCGCTGAAAATCCAATCGCTGCATCTTTCGAGCAGGGCAAGCAAGACCAGAGCGGTAAATCGCGAATACAGGCCGCTTAAATGTTGGTGCCTTCTAAGACAACGGGACGGACCTTCTCAATCAGTCCACTTGCATGGTCATACAACAGCGATAATTGCGGTCCCAAGTGAGCGGCGGCGTTGGAATCGATCAAATGGTTTGAATC
The DNA here is from genome assembly GCA_044359485.1 of Pirellulaceae bacterium. Classification (GTDB taxonomy): domain Bacteria; phylum Planctomycetota; class Planctomycetia; order Pirellulales; family Pirellulaceae; genus JAFLCP01. The sequence continues at coordinate 5,097 of JBIKMB010000255.1, forward strand.
CGCTGCGCTCATTTGCATCAACAAACGCACTTCGCAATCATTCAACGTCGCTCGACTCAGCCAGCGTGAGGCCGTTGAAAAACTATCGGCCCATATCCAAGTATGAACACCAACCGATGGTCCATCTCGCACAATGCGCGAAAAAACTTTTTCCAAACTTTCTTCATCGCTACTGCCGAAGGAAAACTCTTCACCCCGTTTTAAATTGCGAAATCGATCCAATTGCCATACGGCAAGCCATATCGGCGAGTGTTGAGTTGTATCTTCGCTTTGGCGACGATCGATCAATTCGGCGAGCGATTTCAGTTCCGCGTCGGTATCTTTCAGCGAGATGATTTCTGCCGTTTTTTCGATCGATTTCAGTTGTTCCATAAATTGATCACTCGCTGGATCATTGGGCCTGGCGCCAAAGAGGATTTTCCAAGCTGGCGTGGAACGCTGTGAAATCTCGGCTGCTCGAAGTTGGCTGCGCAGTGCGAGGTGGGTCAAACGACCCGCCAAACGTGCATCGCTACCGATCACCAAAACATTGCGTCCCGGTTGATTGCTGCGTGCGAAACCGACAGCGGGTCGAATCGCTACGGCATCGCCCAGCAGCACTGGATCGGATTGTCGACCCAGAAATTGCCACGCGGAATGCAACGCGTGATCAACGTCGGCGCTTACCCATTGGCTCGGTTTGTGACCTTCAAAGACAATGGTTTTTTCCAAACGATTAGTCGTCGAGTCGCGATTGATCGGCTTGGGTAACATCGCTTGGAACCATGCATGTTGATCCAGCGAACTTACCCAAGCAATCTGCAGCGGTTGATTCCCTTCAATACGTCCTCCCGCGTTGTTATAAATGGCTTGTCCGGGATAGCTTAATCGACTCGCAGCCAGGTTGTCATCGCTCAAGATGACGGCCGCATCGGCTTCATCGCACTGCAGCGCGATACGCACACCCATTTGCCCCAGTGTTGTTCGCGGCAAAGAGTAGGCACCCGCGAGCGTTTGTGATGCCAAAATCGCATGCACACCGAAGGATCGACCTTGACGTACGATACGGTCTAGCAGCAATGAAGCTTGCTGCGCGAGCTTATCATCTTGAACAAACAGCTCCTGAAATTCGTCGATGACCAAAAGAATTCTGGGCATTGGAATATCGGGTTTGATTTGTGCCCAGCCCGCGACATCTTGGACGCCCGCCTCACGGAACATTTCACCCCGCAGCTGCAGACATTGGTCCAAGAACTCCAAGGCGCTTAGACCGAATTCCCGTTGGCTCTCGATTCCAATAATATCCGCGTGGGGCAATTGTGACTCAGCGTATACTTGGAATTCCACACCCTTTTTGAAGTCCAGCAAAACCAAACGCAATTGATCAGGCGAATAACGCAGAGCGGCGCTGGTGATCAACGTATGCAATAAGGTCGATTTACCCGATCCGGTCTTTCCGGCAATCAAAACATGCTGATTCGTACCGACCCCGAGCCTCATCGATACCACTCGACCAGGACCACTTTGGCCAAGAGGTACTTCTAACAACTTGGCTGAGTTTTCCTGCCAGCGGATAAAGTTCTCACCGACGACCTGCTTCAGGGGCAATTCGATTCGCCCTGCTTCTAACGCGGCCATACCACAATTACGGATCAACCGACTCTTCAGACTATCATCGGGTGGCTGGTCCACTTCAAAATCAAAACTCTCTAAGTTCGGCTCCATTAACGAAGTCTTACCGGTTTCGTCGATTTTGATTTTCAAGCCGAATTGTTCAAAGGCTTTTCTCTCCATGAATGGTGGCCAATGGAGCGATTCATCGCATTGCAAACAGACGGCCACGCCGCAACGAGGCCCTGCTTGCAACAGACTTGATATACTTTTCCACGCCGACTCATCACAACCAAAAGGAAAGTCAGGCCAGATCACGAAATGATACGGTTCCGCTAACGTCCCCGCTTGTTGATTGTACTGATGCAAATTCGCATAACGATCGCGCAATTGCTGCTGAATGACTTGCTCGCTGTGCCGCACAAGTTCGCTGAGGTGATGGCCAATATGTACCGGTTCGGTCCAGACGCGATGTTGAACTAGTCGCGGATCAAAATCACCCAGGTGCATCAGCCACGAAAAGTCTCGCCCTAAGCCACGGGGATCAATCACCGTAAGGAAAACTTTTCCTGGAGGTAACGATGTTAATGCGCGCATGACAACCTGAGCAAGAATCCGTTTCCCTAAATCATTCTGATTAGCGACTGAGCGTATCAGCAAGCCGGAATGTTTTAAGGGAAGAAAAGTGACCGGCAAGCGAATCCCGGACGCGTCCATGGTTTGACTCGCTGGGAGTCGTTCTCTTTCTGTGTTACGCCCCAGGTTATGGAAGATTGAGTCTTTGAGAGCCAGGGTTGGAATTCGGAGTTTACCTACCGTCAATGCGGGCTCCTGTGCGACGGTAAACGGGCCTTCCTTTTCCCATAAAGGGCTTTCCCAACTCACATAGCGTCGCCCCAATTCCCCCTTCAATCGCTGACTTATCTGTTGCGCTGATTTGAGTCCTTTGGCAACCCGGAACTCCGCTCGTTCCTTCCATTGCTGTGCCGTGTGGTCGATTTCCGCTAAGCGTTGAGACTTTAGCTCAAGTTGAGAATGTAAGCGTTGACCAGCCTCTCTCTTCCAAGCGATATGTCTCTTTTCCCCTTCATCATTGCGGTTTTTTCTTTTATCAAGAAACTCCTGTTCCACTTTGATTCGAAACTCGTCCATCGATTTGAGCAATTCGCGTTTCTCGTTGTCAATTCGTGTTTCTAAATTCTGAGAGCTTTCCTTCCAATGAATTTCTGCATTTCTTTTGGCTAATTCATGTTTGGACTGCAGCGCATTTAATTTGTTTTCAGCCTCGCGTCGCGCGAACTGTTCGGCAGTCTGCAATGCTTGACCGCAATCTGCCCAGAGGACTTCGATTACGGGATAATGTTCCAGAGTGTATTTTTTGAGTGGAATTCTCAACCCAAATTTTAGGACTACAAAGGAA
>JBIKMB010000442.1:0-8078 GCA_044359485.1 Pirellulaceae bacterium
CGCCTCGCTGCTCGACGACAGTACCATCGAATGGACTGCTGATCGAAATCAGATTCGACGTAGCAGGTTTTTGGCCAAACGAGTTCAACAAGCTTTCGGGAATTCCCAGGTAGCGTATTTGCTCCGAGATTTGGTCAGGGGTCAGCTCGGTATCATCGAGCGTTGGAACAACTAAGCCCAAATTCATCAATCTCTGCTGGGCCATATAACAGTCTAGGTCGGCTTTTTTCAGTTCAGATTCCGCTGCAAGTATTCGCTGTTCGGGAAGGGCCCCTTGAGTGACCCTTTTTAGTCGATCGTATGTTCTTCGGAGATGAATTGCGGTAAATCGTTTCTGCATCCAATCCGACTTGGCTTCACCCACAATATGCGAATCGACAATTGCGAGTACTTCACCTCGCTTGACCGTTTGTCCGGGACGCACATACACCTGCCAAACATGCCCAGTGGTTCTAGATGAAAGCTGCGCACATCTTTGGCCGTTGTAAGCCACCGATGCCAGTGCCGAAATAGTTTCTTGGACGCTTGTCTTGGACGCTTCTCCCAATTCGATACCCGACTTTTTCAATTCCTGTAGGCTTCCCCACTGAATCAAGCCCGATTTGTTTTTGGCTGCTAGCGATGCAAGTTGAATTTCATTGCCCGCGAAGGCGGCTGCCACCTCATGCGGCGAATGTGAGTGCGCATCGAATACGAAGGTCCAATGGGTCGAATGGCCCCAAAAAGCAATCGCACCAAAAGATGTCCAAATAAAGATGGGTCGAAACAGAGACCAACCTTGGTAAAACAACCGCATCAAGAAATTCTCCGACAATGCCCGCACATGAAAACGTTTCCGCCTATGCGAGCCTTTTTATGACGCCACGGGAGCGAAGCAATTACAAATGGAAGGACCAACGGCGCGACAATGTTGGTGGCTTGGGGAGTGAGGTCAGCCTTCCGTCCGAGTCTCCGAAATATCGACTTGTGCTGAAATCGCCATGATGAGAAGTTCTGGAGATTAAACGGTAGCAATTGTAGGTTTTATCCGGCAGCGAACTTGGAAATTTTTCGAGCTGCCGTCCTGTCCAAGCCTGAAACAAGCCAGCCAATGATAGCAACCACTGAATAAGCAGAGTTCCGATGGCGGTTTGTCGCATCATTCCAGCCGCGAGAGAACCGATTGGAACCGAAAATAAAATAGAAAACTTAGGCAATCTATTTTGATCAAGCTGTTTATGCGGATCAGAAAAAATTTACTGAATGATTGGAGTTTACTGATTGTAGGGGCCGATAGGAATCTTTAAGCGATCCATTGGGCTGTGAGGTCGCGGACCGAGAGTACCACAGCCTCGTCGAATCACCCCGTAAGGGTGAGCTGGCGCCCTTTCCCTTCTAAATAGAAGGTTAGCCGTGAAACGCTCCATGATTTTCTTGGCACGAATCGCCCTCCTCTTGGGCTTCACCTGTTGGTCAGGGGATGCTTATGGACAAACCCAACGCACTGTTTCGGGGCGTTCGGGAGTTGCTTCGCAAGCCAGTTCCCGTTTACCTCGCCCGCAGCGCTCGCTCTATACCGCGGCCGATACGGTCATCGAAGGGCAAGAGGAAATTGTTGGCGCACCAACACCTGACCCCATGGCGGATGCCTCGGTCGTCGAGGGTGGTGAGTCGATCATGATAGACGAAACGGGTGGGGTCTACGAAGGCGAAGAAGTGATCGTGGAAGGCTCCGAGTTCGAAGAACCGGTAACGCTGGGCGAAGGTGAGTACATTGTAGGTGGCCATCATGGTCACGAGGAACTTAGCGGTATTTATGAGCCCTATGGAGGTCATCCGTATTGTGATGATTGCCATACGCCGGGTCGTTTTTGTATCTGTTTGCCGGCACATGGTTGGTTCCAAGCCGATTACTTGCTGTGGTATCAAAATGGAATGAATGTTCCTCCGTTGGTTACTTCGAGCACCGCTGGTACAGCTCGCGCTAATGCTGGTGTGCTGGGACTTGCTTCGACCCGCACGCTAGTCGGTGACGATGACTTGCTTGGAAGCGAGATGTCGGGAGGACGAATTCGTTTTGGTTGGTGGTTATCGCGTCTGCCCGGCTGGGGAATTGAAGGAGAATATTTGGGAGCGGGCTCGATCACCGATACCCAAGCCTTCCAATCCACCGGAAATCCAATTCTCGCCCGCCCCTTTTTCAATATGACGACGGGTAGAGAAGATTCGCAGATCGTTGCCTTTCCAAGTGTTATGTCAGGCTCTACAACGGTATCAGCTTCCAGCGAATTCAGCGGTGCAGCCTTTCGTTTACGCCGCCAATTTTGCAGCAGCGAAGGTTGTGGTACTTCGTGGTGGACTTGCCAGTCGGTACCGGTCTCCAGCAGCACCGATTTGATTTTAGGTTATCGCTTTCTTGAAATTGATGAAAACTTATCTGTGAACGAAAACCTCACATCATTGGTGACCGCCGAACCAGGCTCGTTTAACATCACAGATCGCTTTAGCACACGCAATCAATTCAATGGTCCCGAATTGGGAGTTCAGTGGCACGGCCGCAAGGGCTTTTGGAGCCTGGATCTCTTAATGCGACTTTCGCTGGGCAACAATCACCAGACGGTCAACATTCAAGGAACATCCGTGATCACTGAGAACGGAACGACGACCAGTCATACCGGTGGCCTGCTTGCTCAACGAACCAACATTGGGTCCTACGAACGCGACCGCTTTGCTGTAGTCCCCGAGTTGGGAGCCACCATTGGTTATCAGCTCACTCGAGGCTGGAAACTCAACGTAGGCTACAGCTTCATCTACTGGAGCAGTGTCGTTCGTCCGGGAGACCAAATAGATCTTGACGTAAATCCAAATCTACTACCTCCAGAAGAGTCGCCATTTACCGGACCATTAAGACCGCAGTTTCAATTCGCAGAATCCGATTATTGGATACAGGGCTTGAGTTTGGGGGCGGAATATCGCTGGTAGCACAACCTAAGAAATATAGGTAAACTGTTCTGCTTAGCGAAGGCGGGTAGGATCCTGCAGATTGGTTGTGGGATCGAGACCCGCTTTTTTCCAATTCATCGTGGGGACATCATCATGGCAGGTTTCTGGCGTCGCCTATTTTCTAGTTTGCCGAATCGATCGAAGCGTCGCACTCGACAAAGAATGCTGAAAGTAGAAATGCTCGAAAATCGCAAGTTGATGGCCAATGACTTGGCTGCCATCTCGGGTGTTTCCTTTAACGATTTGACCAACAACGGTTTGACTGGCGACGACGTTCGACTGGCAGGCGTAACTGTCCAATTGTTCATAGACACCAACTCGAACAATACGTTTGACGTCGGCACCGATACGCTGCAGCAATCCGCGACCACCAATGCGCAAGGTGTGTACCGGTTCGATAACCTGCTGGCAGGTACCTATTTTACTCGCCAGCTAACGCCCTCTGGCTTTGTGCAGAATCCAGGTGGAAACATTTCCACCGTCACCGTGACGTCAGGTCAAGCCACGGGTACGACAGGAGCATTGATCGATAGCTTCAACACCACCGCCCAAAGTGTCACGGCAGCAGACCCAGGTTCTTCGACCGATAGTTCTTTCGCTCTTGCTCCGGAAGCGATTGGTGGCGAACGCGATATGTTTGTTGCCTTGACATCGATTGCCAGTTCCTTGCAATTGAACGCTAACGGTGCCGTTCCGGGTGTATTGGTGTTTGATGCATCATCGGGTGCAACCGGTAATCGGCGTATCGTCTATGACGGTACCGATGGTGACCCTCTGACATTGGCTGCAACCGGGCTCGGTGGTCTCAACTTGACCGCATCGGACGCGGTTGGTTTTCGCTTGAGAATTGGGGCCGATCAAGCATCGACTTTGGTGATCCGAGCTTATTCTTCAGCCACAAATTTTTCGATCGCTAACGTTTCGATTCCGGTGACCGGAGGTGCGCCTAACCAAACGCTTATCGTCCGCTATGGCGACTTCACTACGGCAGGTGGAACAGGAGCGAACTTTAGCAGCATCGGTGCCATTGAAATAGCGATCGAGGCGGGTACGGCCGTCGACGCACAAGTGGACATTATCGAAACCGCGTCGATCGTTGTTCAATCGGCAGATTTCCAGAATTTTGAAGCGTTGTCGCTCGGCAATTTGGTATTTCGCGATACCAATAATAACGGTGTTGCCAATGTGGGTGAACCAGGAATCGCGAACATAACGGTGGAACTCTACTCCGACACCAACGGCAATGGAACATTTGACAGCGGCACCGATACATTGGTTGATACCACAACGACCAATGCGTCGGGCAACTACCTTTTCGATGATCTGCTTGCAGGTAGTTACATTGCGGTTGTTCCATTATCCAATTTTAATGCTGGCGGTCCGCTGGCGGGCATGTCGACCAGCACTGGAAATGATCCTTCGCCAGATCCTGACAACAATGTGGACGGAGATGATAATGGTGGATTCTTGTCGCTCGTCGGAGTTGTCTCCCAAGCGATCACGTTGGCAACAGGGGCTGAACCGACCAATGATGGTGACAGCGACGATAACACCAACTTCACGTTGGACTTTGGCTTTGTTCCCAACGTCGATGTGTCGGTAGTGAAAACCGGTACTCCAGCCACAGTTCTGGCTGGAAACCAGATTACCTACACCATGACGGTCAGCAATGGTGGACCAGCGGCAGCCGATAATGTGGTTCTCACCGATGTTCTGCCGGTAGGAACTACCTTTGTTTCTGTCGCCAGTTCGCAAGGAACTTCTGCTAACAACTCTGGTACGATTAATGCAAACCTTGGTACGATTGCAGCAGGCGGTTCTGCTACAGTTACTTTAGTCGTTACTGCAGCTTCGAGCTTGGCGGACAATGCGACAGTAAGCAACACCGCTACGGTTACTTCCGATTATCTGGATACGAATTCAGCGAACAATACCAGTACGATTGTGACCAACGTGGACCGCTTGGTGGATCTCGCGATCACCAAGACCGATTCACCCGATCCTGTTTTGGTCAATGGTCAACTTACCTACACCCTTTCGGTGATCAACAATGGACCTTCCAACGCAAGTGGTGTGGTCATCACGGACGTGATTCCAGCTACGCTGACTATTGTATCAGCAACGTCCGCCAGCGCTACGGCGAACACCGTGGGCAATACGGTTACCTTTACTGTAGGTAATCTGAACTCAGGTAGCACAGCAACTGCAACCATCGTGGTATCTGTCAATGACATTACCATTACTACTGTCGCCAACACGGCTACGGTAACCTCCACAGAAACCGATTCGAACAGCGCGAACAATACAAGCACAACGAATACAGCGGTAACCCCCGTGGCCGATCTTCGCATCGCAAAAACAGATAGCGCTGATCCCGTGATTGCCGGTGGCACCATGTCGTACACATTGACGGTCACTAACGATGGTCCCTCGGCCGCAACCAACGTGGTGGTGACCGATGTCCTGCCAGCAGGCCTTACCTTTAACAGCGCGACCGCGTCCCAAGGTACGGTTGCCAATGCCTCGGGCACAGTGACCGCCAATCTCGGTAACTTGGCCAACGGCGCATCTGCGACTGTTACTATCAACGTCACCGTTTCACCCACAGCTACCGGAACAATAAGCAACACGGCTACCGTTACTGGAACGCAAACCGATGACGATGCAACCAACAACTCCGACACCGAGACCACTGCGGTCAACGCGCAAGTCGATTTGGCTGTTACCAAAACCGACGGACTCACGAGCGTGACCTCCGGTAACAACCTGACTTACACGATCGTCGTCACCAACAATGGACCCTCGCAAGCGACCAACGTTAACTTGACCGATGCTCTCCCTGCCACGCTCACTTACGGTAGCCATACGGTCTCCCAGGGAACCGGTACTATTACTGGGCAGAACTTTAGCGCCGCTTTGGGAACTCTCGCTCCGGGAGCCAGCGCAACAGTAACGATTGTTGCCGCTGTTGCTGGCACAGCAACCGGTACAATTTCCAATACGGCTTCAGTCACCGCGACTCAGACCGATTCGAATAATGCCAACAATAGTGCGACCGATACTACCACGGCAACTCCTCAGATCGATTTGCAAATTACTAAAACGGATACACCGGACCCGGTCATCGCTGGTAACCAGTTGACTTACACGATTCAAGTAACGAATGCTGGTCCTTCTACGGCGACCGGCGTAACCGTCACCGATGTTCTGCCAGGAACCGTGACATTTGTCAGCGGCACATCGACTGTCGGTACGGTCAGCAATAGTTCGGGCACCGTCACCGGTACGATCGGCACGCTGGCCAGTGGTGCCAGCGCCACTGTAACGTTGGTTGTCAACGTAGCCCCGACCGCACGAGGTACCATTTCAAACACCGCCACCGTCACAGGAACTCAAACGGATACCAATTCCGCGAACAATTCGGCAACGACGACCTCCACGGCTAACGGTAACATCGATTTGACGATTGCTAAAGTCGATAGTGCGGATCCGGTTATCGCAGGCAACACGCTGACCTACACGGTAACCGTAACCAACAACGGGCCATCCACTGCCACCAACGTAGTGGTTACGGATGTTTTGCCAAGTTCGCTCACGTTCGGCTCAGCGACGGCTTCTCAAGGTACCGTGTCCAATAACGCGGGTACTGTGACTGCTAACGTCGGCACGCTAGCTCCGGGAGCGACAGCGACCATCACTATTGTTACCAATGTCCCTAGCAGTATTACGCAGCAATCGCTAAGCAACACAGCTACGGTAACAGCTACCGAAACAGATACCAATGCTACCAACAATAGCGCAACTCAGACGACACAAGCGATTGCATTTTCTTCCTTGAGTGGCTTCGCTTATATCGATACCAATCGCAATGGAGTACGCGATGTGGGTGAACTACCGATCGCCGGGGTGTTGATCGCACTCTCTGGATCAAACTTTTTGGGTAGTACCGTGAGCCTTCAAGCGACAACAGATAGCAATGGTCAATACACCTTTAGCAATCTTCTGCCGGGTACATACAGTCTCCAGCAAACACAGCCCAATGGGCTGCAAGATGGAAACGCGAGTGTGGGTACGGGAGCGGGAGGTGTTGCGGGGTCGAATCAGATCACAACTATTACCGTTAACGGTGGCACGGTATCGGTCAATTATAACTTCGGAGAATTCCGGGCCTTGAGCAAACGGCGTTTCTTAGCATCGACCGTTTGAGCGACAAGGACATCTAGAACGCTGTCATCTAGAACGCTGTCATCTAGAACGCTGTAACGAAAAGAGGGGAGTGGATCGTTGCGATCCACTCCCCTTAATTTTGTCTGAATCTAAACGCTCGACCGTTTGGGATTAGTCGACGTTAGGAGCTACGTTGCCGTCCGATGCAGCAACCGACCATTTGAGAACGATCGGGTCGATGGTATCTGCTAAAAACTTAACGCTGCCGTCGCCCATTCCGCAGTTCACTCCACCTGGATGGAAGCTGAAAGGCTCGTCGTTAGGACCGCAATTATTGACCGACCATGGGCATGTTGCAGGACCGCCCGTTGGCAGCTTGTTTTGGTTGACGCCAGCCTTTCGACTTGCAGTGGAGTTCGATGGTCCACTCAAGCCATTGGTGACAGAGTCGGCATCTGCCCAAGCCCACATACGGCGACCACCACTGGTGCCTCCGGACCAAGCCACGGGATCAGCCTGGCCTGAAACAGGCGAAACGCGGGCGGATAGAGCGCCGAACAAAGGAACCGAAGGATGTGCTCGGCTCGCATCTTCAATGACCAGCACAGTGTTGCTGGTTCCATCGACGGTGGATGCTAGGGTTTGATTTTCACAGGACAGCATCCCACTACGAACTTCGGCGGCGCGCTCAGCTGAACTAGCGCGTGCTCCAAAGTTTGCCGAAGCAGGATTTTCGACGATATCGGTGACGTCGATAAACATGTAGTCATTCCCGCCGTATTGGCTGATCGGGTCGCGACCTGTTACAGAGACAGGCGTGGTGGGACAGATAAACGTTGCAATAGAAGTCTTCGCTGCAACCTGACCGCTTGGCAAGGTCGGGTCATCGTAAGCTCGACCTCGAGCGCGGGCATGCACGAGGCAACCAC
>JBIKMB010000064.1:0-26421 GCA_044359485.1 Pirellulaceae bacterium
GTGCATCCACCGGATACACCGATCGAGCAGACGACAGCTGAGGAGGTAATGCAATTACTCAAGATCAATTTCGTGAGCACCTACATCGCCTCGATGGCAGTGATCGATTCCATTAAGAGAACTCAGGGCACCATTATCAACATCAGTTCGATGACCGCTGTACTCGGACAGAAAAACTCTTGTGCTTACGCGGCAACGAAAGGTGCACAATTAAGTTTCACAAAGGCGCTGGCGTTGGAGTTGGCTCCTTTCGGTGTCCGCGTCAACGCGGTTTTACCCAGCAACGTAGACACGCCCTTAATGCGAGCCTGGGCTTCATCGCTAGCGGATCCCGAATCGGCTCTGCAACGAATCGCCGAACTTCAGCCCCTGGGACGCATGGCGACTCCGCGGGAGATGGGGACGATATGTCTCTTTTTGGCAAGTGCAGATTCGAGCTTTATCACCGGGCAAGGTATCATTGCCGATGGCGGTGCGAGTCTTGATTATTGATCGCTAAAAGATAATTCAGTAGCCGGGACGGGGGTCGAACCCGTACGACCCTTAACGGGTCACAGGATTTTAAGTCCTGTGCGTCTGCCTATTCCGCCACCCGGCCGCTGAATGGGCCTAGTATCCCAACTCCGCGTCTAGTTGTCTAGAGTGGATCTAGGCCTACCACCGACCAAAATCGCGCCTGGCCGGAGCAGGATTTCTTAGAAAAACTCTGCATATACGCGAGAAATCCCAACCAATTTAGTTTGCGGATTGTTCTGGCGGTGTGGCGGGTTGGATGGCTTGCCACGCAGTATCGGTGCGTACTTGCATGCGCTCCGAGAGCGTCATGAGTTCCGGTGAGTTGCCCCACATTCGGTCGCAGATGATTGCTAAATCGAGTTGTTCCAGTTCTACCACGATGATTTTTTCTTCCACAGGCGCGCTGTTGATGGAGAGTGGGATTTTCATTTGCTCGCGCCAATTGCCGCGAGCGAGAATATTGCTCTGGGCCACGGGAGCTGCCAACATCAATCGTCGCATTCCGCCGAATTCATTGAGTTGATTTGTCTTGTCAGTGAGACATTGTCGCGCGGTTTGACCGACCTGATGCTGAAACCACATGTGCTCCAACTGACCATCAGCTAGGTAAGGATGTTCTTGCCTCAGCAAGTTTTCCAAGGCGAATAACAACTTGGGAAAGTCAAAAGCCATCTCGGGGTCTTGCTTTAGAATTTTCAGCAAGGTGGCACCTTCGGTAGCACCTGAGATTTTCGATATTTCGCCTTCACCCAGCACCACCAGCGTGGAAACACATCGCAAAGCTTGCTGAATAAAACCTCGAATCTCATCGATGAACGGTACTAATTTCATACCAAGAGCATCGGATTCCAGGTTTTTCAAAAGTAAGCCCACGCCCTGTTCGGGAAGAAGGCTCGGCCAAGTCGACCAACTGCGATGTAATTTCATCATCCGGCGTCGTTCTTGCTGCAACGTATCTTCTAGCTTGGCGACTAAAGCTCGAACGATTCGATACGAAACATCATATCGAAGAATGGTGAACTTAAGCTTACGGATCACTTCGGCCACTTGCTCTGGCGAAAGTTGTTGTTGCGCATTCGCGTGGTCGTTTTGATGTCTTCCTTGATTTGAGTCCAACAATTTCATCGCATCAAGATCATGCTCGTGCCTTTGTTTGGCTTTCAGCAAAGTTTCTTCTATTTTCTTCGCTTGAAGCTGAAGGCCAGTGAGCAGTCCCAGATTAATCTTGCAGGGCATGGAAGTAAGTCGGCTGCGAACGCGACAGCCTTCGCTTATATTCCGAAAAAGGTTCTCTACGATCGGTTCAATAGGCTCTGCGAAAGGATTGCGACTGCGGGGATACAATGCTCGAACCGCATTCGCACAATTATGTAACCAAGCTTCACTTGACAATCGTAAATCGGATAGCAGTTGTTCCAGGTTATGCGACAGTTCTTGTACATACTCCTCGGTTTCGGAGAGTATACCCGTTGTGCGCTCGGGATCTTTCTCCAATCTTAAAGGAGATTTTCCTACCGACTCGGCACGAACACTGAGCGGAAACCACTTCTTACAATACTCGGCGATGCAATTCTGAATGATTTCAGAAAGTCGATTTTTTGCTTCAACGCAACATGGATGAAAGCTGACGGATCGCAACCAAGGAGTCTGTGATATATTGGTTGATTGAGAAGTGTTGGCGCGGGAATAATCGAGGGAATGGCCGACATTTGTGCTGCTGTCCATAATCATCATCTGCGCCATCTGATGAACGGTATTGGTCAGACCATCTTTAGAAGATAGACGATCACCGGCGAAGCAATAAATATGATCTAAGGGTGCCTTATGTGAAGTTGTAGACTCGCAGGTTCCGTAGAAGGGTCTTTCGGTCAAACCATAATAATCATTTTGCGTATTGAAATAATGAGCTATTTCCCGAAAAAATGCGAGGGATGCTGCACTTGCAATCATCTCTTTCGGGTCCGTTGAAGTGACGGCCGAAGAGACCACTCCAATCATTTGATAATCAGATACCTTTTTCTCGTGGAGGATATTGCGGATCGCGAAACCGATATCGCAGAAAATAGCACTACCCGTACCACCATGCGCGGAAGTGACCAGATAAATTCGAGGCTTATAGCAATGGTTCTTCGAGCTATCGTGATCGTCATGTCCCGCATGTTGATAGCTCAATAAATAATCCAGCGTTTCCTGCAACGCATGACCGATGGACTGTTGGTGATCCAAAAGCGCTACCTGACCGAGAGGCCGCGCACCCCCGGTCTGTTTGTTCCTGGGGATATTGTAAAGCCAACGTCGACTAACCGTTTCGAATAACTCAGCAGGAGCCTCGCGATAGTAGTGAGCGTCCTGCAAGGGTATATGCAGTTTTTCCTCGTCGCGAAAGGCAAGAGCGGGGTTATCATCACCTATGTTCATCCCATCGTTATCGGTGTCGATCAAGAGCCAGTGGGTATGTTCCGTCGGTGCTTCCGATTCTAAAAAAATGGATCTCAACTCGGCCAGAACACGACATCCTACACCACCTAAACCAATAAATAAGCAAGGTGATTGACGCCATGCTCCCACCGCAGAATCAGGTAAAGCGGGTAAATCAACAATCGGGCGCCTCGAAAGAACAACGGTCGACTGCTTATGATCGACCTCTACTAGATTACGAGCAATCAGTTTTCTTTTCGGAGCAAATGGCGCAGCCACATCTGCCGCTTTTTCTTCCTTCACCGATAGGCTTGTACGATAGAATTGTTCAGCGTTGGCGAGTTGATCGATAAACTCCATGCAACTTGGAAAACGTTGCGAGGGATCTTTAGATAATGCACGATTCAGCACGAGCCGCTCAGCATCTGAAACCATTTCCAGATTAGGTGGACGTTGCAAATGCTGAGTTGCTAATTGAGCCATAGTCGTCCCATCAAAGGGGAGATGGCCTGTGAGTAGTTCGTAGTACATGATTGCCAAACTGTACTGATCGCTATGCCGACCAGCACGACCATCAAATACTTCAGGTGCAGCATACGAGGGAGTTAAGCCGCCGATGCATGATTGTTGACCTTCTGAGAGACTCTTAACAACTCCGAAGTCAGCAAGTTTCACGCGATCCGCGACTAATAAAATATTGCCTGGCTTCACATCCAAATGCTGTAGATCATGCCTCAAGCTGAGAAAATCAAGAGCATCGGCAGAATCGCGCAAATAACCGAGCAGACGCTCGCGGGGAATTCCCTTCAAGCCCTGTAAGCAATAGGCTTGAAATTGGTCATAAAGACTGCTCTCGGCTAATTCGGTCACGATCATTAAATGACCATCGACAACTTCAATTCGCTCAAGCGACAATATGAACGGATGCTTGACCTCGCGAATTCGCTGCAAAGATCGCATCTCCGATGCGGCCCGCTCCTCATCCAGCGTTCCATAGACAATCTTTATCGCCTTCCTCAGTCCACCTGGCGCATCACATAGCCATACTTCTCCGTAACCGCCTGAACCTATTTTTCGGAGCAAGCGATATCCGGGAAGGATTTCCGAATCGGGTTGTATGATGGGGGCTACCGTCATAGAGGAAGTTAAACCCTATTTTCCCAATACTTTAAACGCTGACTGGTGGGGGAACTGGTGCACCGTCAGACACCGGGACTACCATAGTCGGCTGATAATTCATCACAGCGGCGGAAGACGTTGGAGTCGTCCTGGCTAGTGCCACTTGCGGCGTGGAGGCGTTACTGCTGCAAACCACTGGATTAGCTGACGATAACGATGCGGTTGACGAACCAAAATAGTTCCTGCAAGCCAAATCTAGATACTCCTCACGCAATTCTGCAGGACCTCCCGTATAGGCACAAAGCGACTTGACCTGATGAATCAAATCGCGAGCGTGGCAACGACGAAATGGACGGCCAACGCCACGGTAATGCTTATGTACCAAATAATCAAACGCTCGGGGGCGCCATTGAAATCCAAGCTCCTCACAACATCGCCGCATTAACGTCCGGAACTCATTCTCCGAAGGATCTCCAATTTCGATCTTGAAGGGCACTCGGCGCATAAAGGCTTCATCAACCAGCGCCTCCGGTTGTAAATTCGTTGAAAAAAGTATTGTCTGCTCAAACGGCACACAGATCTTCTTACCCGTTGGTAAGTTCAAATAGTCAATACGACTCTCCAACGGGACAATCCACCGGTTCAGAAGTTCGGCAGGAGCAATTCGCTGTCGTCCGAAGTCATCAATTAGCAAGCAACCGCAATTGCTTTTCATTTGTAAAGGAGCTTCACACGTGTTACTGCGAGTATCATGGCGAATCTCTAAGTTATCCATCGTCAACTCGCCACCCACAATCACCGTGGGTCGTTTGATTCGAATCCAGCGCTGATCGTAAGTGATCGTATCCAGCAAGGCACTCTCGCGGTTCGAATTCACTTTTTGATGCACCGATTGATCAAATAATTTGATGATCATTCCATCATCAATCACGGCATGAGGAATCCAAACGCTTTGCCCCTGAGCTGCCGTAAGACACTTGGCAAGCGTAGTTTTGCCATTGCCCGGTGCTCCATATAGAAAAATCCCGCGTCCACTGTTGATCGCTGGTCCTATAAAGTCGAGCCAGGATTCTTCGTAAGTAATATCCTTGAGAGCTGCAGTTAGGTGCTGACGACGAATCGGACTAAAACATTTTCCCTGAGCCTCTACCGAGATCAAGTACTCGGCCAATGGAACCGGAGCAGGGCCAGTGTAGCAAAATGACTTCTGCAACTGTTGCACGCGCGATCGACCATTTTCGGTCAGGCTATAATAATAGTCATTGAACGCAGCAGGACGAGCATGGACGACTAACTGCCTGGTACGCAAAGTGCCAAGCATCTGTTCGATGATCGGAAATGGCAATCCTGTTCGCTCGGATATTCTTCGGCCCGATAGTGTTCCAGATAATTGCAGCACCTGGCAAACTAACGACTCAATCAACGAATCCGTTAACCCGGTCTCTTCAATGGTTCGCGGCTCAGCGGGCAAAAAAGCATCATCATACATGCTGCTAACTGCTGGATTGCCGCCGCTTATCATCGTTTGTGCTTGTGGCATACTTCTCAGTTCCTAATCCCAGGACGCCGAAATTGGCTTCACCGCGATCTTGTCTCGTTCCAAAGGTGGGCTCTGGTCAGGGCCCATTGTGGGTAGGCTATCATCGAAATCTAGCTAACGAATTCGTGCACCAAGGAAAAAACCTTCGATAATCGGAACAAATCGCCAAAAAAAAACGGCACAGGATTAAGTCCTAGTCTTGCACGTCAAATGTGGCACGAATAGCACAATCTGGAAGAATTCATGCTTCTGTGATAATCGTTACATCCGAAGCCGTTTTAGAAGCCCACCGGTTTTTTTGCAAAACCATTGAATCGTAATCTTTTATATGCACGGAAACAAAACCTATGGTTGCAGCGGAAGTCTGTCTCTATGGCCAAAGCCCTTAGGTTACAGATTTTAGGCGATATACAGACTCGTTTTGTTAAACTTACTGGTGACACATGCCCGTTGCTTCATCCGCTGCTCCCCTTTCACTCCAGCCGATGTCGTCGGAACCTAACGCTTTCCAGACGAGAGATAGTCAGCTTCGTGATGGTGTGGCACAACCTTCAACCACCAACGCCATTGTGTGGATGTTAAGCGGATCCTTGAGTGGAACAGATAAATCTCAGACGTATTCGCTTATGCCCCCCTCCGTTCGCGTTGGGCGTAAACCGGGAAGCGATCTCCTTCTTTCCCATCCCACGGTATCCGGACAACATGCTCGCTTTGATATTCGAGAGAGCGAATTGTGGTTGGTAGAGTTGGGTAGTACGAATGGAACCTTCGTCAATGGGAAAAGGTTGCTCAACGAAGTCCAAGTGAAAGAGGACGATTTGATTCAATTCGCGGAAGTTCCGTTTCGCGTTTGTCGAAATCATCGCCGCGCTGCGGCTAGTACCGTTCACGGTAATGTATCCGATCAAGCCCTCGCTCTGGTTCAGTTCGACCGATTCATGGAACAACGACTGGTCATTCCCCACTTCCAACCCATCATCGATTTGGTCAGTGGTGGTTTGCTTGGTTATGAAGTTCTCGCTCGCAGCAAAGTAATCGGCCTAGAAAGTTGTGGCGCTATGTTCGATGTGGCAAGTCGCTTGAATATGGAAGTCGAATTATCCCGCATGCTGCGCTGGGAAGGAATCCGTGAAGCCATATCGCTGCCCGGTTCACCCCGAGTCTTTGTGAATACACATCCCCTCGAATTGCAGCGTGAAGGTCTGCTGAATTCCATAATCATGGCTCGCCAATTGACCGCACAGACTCAATTGGTTCTCGAGATTCATGAAGCGGCGATCAGCGACCCTAAACAAATGCGAGAGCTAAAAGAAAATTTGCGTGATCTACGAGTTGAACTCGCCTTTGATGATTTCGGTGCCGGACAAACACGCTTGGCCGAATTAACCGAAGCACGCCCCGATTATCTCAAGTTCGATATCTCGCTGATTCGCGGCATCGACCAGGCAGGAGCTGAACGTCAAAAATTGGTTCATTCGCTGGTTGGTGTTACGCTCGATCTGGGAATTGTCCCATTGGCGGAAGGTGTGGAAACAGAAAGCGAAGCAGAAGTTTGCCGTCAGTTGGGATTCGCCCTCGCACAGGGATTCCACTTCGGACGACCCTCTCCTGCCTCAAGTTTCTGCTGATTCGAAATGGATCAGCCAGCGGCCAATCCATCTCCTCTTGGATCAATTAGTGCTTTTCTGAGTCGTAGCCCTCGGCGGTGAGCGCCATGATGATGGGAGAAGAATCGTCTTCTCCCTTGATCAATTCGACTTCCTTCACCGGTTCCTTAGACTTCACCTCGACGACCAAATAGCGAATCTGCTGGCCACCGGCCATGCGATATGCAAACTTAGATCCGTCCACGTCCACTTTGCGGATATAATCTGCGAAATGTTCTTGATTGAGCAACTTGTGATCTTCGACTTGGCCATTTTCGAGCTTCAAGCGAACGATCAGCGAAACGCTTTTGCCACCGATTGCCGGAAATCCCCAGCCGCTCACACCACTGAGCAAGTGCAATTTCTTGATAGGCATATTGCAAGGTATGACCACCTGCTTGGGCATCTTGGGAGGTAATGTTCCCAGCGGACCGTTGAGCAGAATAATGTTGGGTACCCGATCGACCTGCGGATCGACCAATACAAACGGGACTCCTTCAAACGTCTTTGGGCTCCAGTCTGGAAAAACCATCCGGTCAGGGCCGGGCGGACCATCATGAAATAAATTTTTCGTGCTGACCGCTGTTGCGACCTTACCGATCGGCAATGGGACATACCGACCTTTGCTGGTTAGGTACTCGAGCAAATGAGTCATGTCGGCTTCGGTCATCTGGCTCTCGAAGCCTTCGGGCATCAGTGACTTCGTCGAGCCCACCAATTGCTCAATGTCTTCGCGAAGCAACGTTTGACGTTTCCCTTGGCTGTCAATCAGCTCAATGCTCGTACGCGATTCGCCGGCTAACATGCCCGTCAAGACCAAACCATCAGCGGTTTGAACCGTATAGGTGCGGAAGTTGCCTTCGACACTGCGACTAGGATCGAGAATATGGGTCAGCAATTCGGCTTTAGGGTGGACAGCCATGCCCGTCAAGTCAGGACCAATCGCTTGCCCCTCTCCTGCAATTTGATGACACGCCGCACAGTGCTTGGTGAAGACCGCTTTGCCCGCCACCGCATCTCCCTTTTTCTGGGTGATCGGTAGATACTGATCCAGCACGCGTTGCCGATCGGGATTGGGTAGTCCCCCACCCGACTTCATCAGCATCTCCGCGGCCTTGCGCACTTCCTCATTTGGATGTGCCAACAACGCTTGCTTCTGTTCCAAGCCCAAATCGGCTAACTGAATCTTTCCCCCTTCGATCGCTTGAAGCATATCGCGGATCAAGTCGGCTCGAGCCATCAATAAGCGAATGGCCGCTTGTCGAGCGACGGGAGTCAACATGGCGAAACGTTCGACAATCTTCACCCCAGTATCTTTCGCACGGCTGCTGGAAAGTCCTTCGATAATCCCTCGTGCCAGCTCGGGTGGACATTGCGGAGTGATCTGTTCGATCAGAGTACTCACCAGTGCGCTATCATTCGGCGAAATGCCAACAGCTTGTTGAGCGGCGCTGATTCGATCCTCAACACCCAACTCATTGTCGGCCACACGTTTCGCGAGTTCGGTCGCGATTTCTCGCGCCTTTTCGGCAAGTGCGGAGCTTCCCATGCGCTGAGAGAGTTGGACCAACTGCGCCTTATTACCCGTGGTGATTCGCTTCAGTAAACTCAATAATTTGTTTTCTTGCGCATCCGATAGTTTGATTTGATAATCCGCAGGCCAACCTGCCGACAGCCCCGCGATCATCTCACCGGCGACCTGCTCATCCGCTTTTTCAAGAGCTGCTAGCAGGCCCTCAATGCCGGAAGGATCGGGGCGTCCCCGGGCGATATGTTCGGCAATGATGCGTATGGCACTGCGTGTCCTATCAGGCAAAGCGACTGCAGCACCCTTATCGTCCACCATAGAAACATGTTGCAAGAAACCCAGTGCATGCGTAGCGGCCGCGGCTGTGATCGCATCCGCCAACCAACGATCATTCATCACCGCAGTGTCTTTACTCATCTTGGCGAGAGCTATGCCTGCCGATTCGTCTGCAGTTTGGTCTGCAATCGCGAGCAGGGCAGCCAAGCGGACTTGGGCATTGTCGTCGTTCAATACGCCCGCATTCAATATGCCAGTCAGCGAAGCATTATCCTTGGGCAGGACCATCAAGGCGTTGCGGCGAACGCCCGCCGAAGGATGTTGCAAGGCTTTGATCACTGCAGCCGTCGTAGCCGATTTCGGCTGAATCAAACCCAGTCCATGCAACGTCCAGAGCGAATGAATCACTCCGACATTTAAGCCGATGCCGTCGACACGGCTATCTGCCAGTTTCTGGACCAATGCGGTTTCTACATCCTTATTGCCACGCTCCACCAACAATCGCTGTGCGTGCTTGCGCCAGAACATATTGCTGTGACTTAGGGCTTGAACTAAACCGGCAGGGTCGGTTTCCGAGAGCACGGGAGCTGCCATGTCTTCGCTTTTGGCGCCTGGATAAGTGAGGCGATAGATGCGGCCATGACGCTTGTCGCGAAGTTTGGTTTCGTAGGCATTACCTTTACCGGTTTGAAAACCGTTGGGTGTTGGGTTGTGCTGAACAATATAGTTGTACCAATCGAGAACCCATACGTTTCCGTCGGGTCCCACCTCCGCCATGATAGGAGCGGCCCATTCCTCATCGGCAGCCACTAAATTGCAGGGACTATAAGATTTATAGCCAGCGCCGTCGGGGACAAGTACAAAGGTTCCCACTAAATGACCCGTTGGTTCGCAGACAAACGCTGTGCGGTTCCACCAACTCTTGGGATAGGTTCGCGCTGTGTAGAGAGCATGACCGGCGGCTGCCGTGTAACCGCCATGCTGATCGACTTGGCGTATTTTATCGGTAATCGCTTTGAACAGGTGCGTATCAGCGATACCTTGCAAGGTCGTCGGCGCCCAGCCGCGGACATGTTCGTAATAACGGTTGGGTATCGGCATAAAATCGCTCGGATTTCGGTTCGCCGTCGAACCAAACACTAAGCCTTCTTCGCTGAAACCGAGTCCCCATGTGTTGTTGTTGGTTGAACGCATAAATTCAATGCGTCCTACATCGGTGGGTAGATTTGCTCCGCCTCTCGATTCGAAACGCCAGAATCCCTGCCGAAAACCATCTTGCTTGCCTGCCGCCGTAACAGGTTCCGAAAAATTATATCCTTGCATGCCCCAGTACCAGTTATCCAATCCGTATTGCAGATTGCTGATACCGCCGTGCGTATCGCCCATAGCCCAGCCTTCGATGACGATCTCTCGGATGTCGGCTTGATCATCGCCATCGGTATCTTTGAGATAGAGCGTTTCGGTGCCGTTCTGAACAAAGGCTCCACCGCGGCAAAAAGCGATTGCTGTTGGAATGCTCAATTGCTCGGCAAAGATCTTGAATTTATCGGCTACACCATCGCCATCGGTGTCTTCGCAGATTCGAATTCGATCGCGGCCTTTATTGCCGGGCTGCAATTCATTGGGGTAGTCCATCGTTTCGCAAACCCAAAGTCGGCCGCGATGATCCCAAGTCATATAGATCGGTTTGCCTCCCAGTTCCGGCTCCGCTGCATAAAGCTTGAGTTCGAATCCTTGCGGGTGCACGTAGTGCTTGATCGCTTCAGCCGGAGAGAGCGGCTCTTGCATCTGCGAAAGAGGCTTGCCCTGCGCACCCCATTGCTTGCTGGGGGTGTAATTTGGAATCTCATTTCCAACATCAACGAATTTCAACGGGGCAACATCTTTCCGCAAGGCGGTCATCGCCGGCGCTTGAAACAAAGCGGTATTGATGAACGGCGGTACGTCCTTCAGCTCTTGTCCGCACGACCAGCGAATACCGCGTTCGACCAGAGCCTGGAAACCGGGTTGACTCCAGGTCCTTTCATCGTGTCCCCAAGCCGTATAAAAAACGCGTCCTTTACCTTCTTGGCGAACCCACGTCCACGGTTCGGCAGTTTGTCCTTCCGCTTGCTCGCCTTGTTCTCGATATTCAAGAATCAAGCGACCTTCATTATTATGCTTGTGGTGAATATAGGTTTCATCCCAACTGCGAAAACCATCATAGTTTCTCATGATCGGATGATCGGGCTCGGCGATGCGCGTGATAAACTCTTGACCCCCGTGACGCTGGAATTGTCCACCCACTAAAGCGATGTAAGCCGGCGAATTCAAGAAGCAATACGACGCGCAGTGCAATGGCACAAATCCATGACCGCTTCGCACATACTCCAGCAAGGCCGCTTCTTGCTCAGGTTTAATTTCTGTGATATTCGCGTAAATCACCAGGGCATCATATTGATTCAGTGTCTCAGCCTCCAGCGCAAGAACGCTTTCGGTGTACTCGACCGCAATACCGCGCGACCGCAACACCGGGATCAACTGAGCGGCTCGATCTGCTGGTCGATGGTGCCCTTTGTCACCGAGAAACAACACCTTCAGGTTTTTGTCCTCTGCCGCCAATCGAGTTGGAGCCGAAAAGCAACTGACAAAAACTAAACCTAACAGCAGGAAAAATTTTCCGACGTTCATAAAGGTACTCGTCAAAAACTGTAATGTGCAAAGGCGCGCGACTCAAACAGCAACCGCAACCAACCGCGAGCAGCAACCGCTGAATTCCACCTAAATGCAGCGGTTGAAACTTACGCAATGTCTCTCAAAATTAAAAATTATTCCAAGGTAAACTTCGGCAATGGAACGATCTCGCCACCCTTCATCGCCGATTCATGAGCACACAAGCCAACGCAAGTCCAGTTTGCACTGGTAACCGCATTGGGCCATGGATCGCGATCTTCAATGAGCGACGATACGAATTCATGCACCAAATGAGGATGCGATCCCCCGTGACCGCCACCCTGAATAAATGAAAGGTGATCGGCATCTTGAATCGAACGCGTGAACTTGCGAATTGGCTCAGGTAGCAGATGTGCATAGTCGGGAACTTCGATCGGACTTGCGATCTCATGCTCAGGCTTTTTAGCCGTATGCATCACATGGGGGTGGCCTTCCACCAACGACCATTCGAAACTTTTCTTGGTTCCATAGACATCAAAGCTCTCGCGATACTGTCGCGCGGTGTCATAGAGGAATCGCCAGATGTGACAAGCCACATCGCTTTCAGCAATTTTGATATGGCAAGATTCCACCGCAAATGCATTGCCCGACTTGCGACGAATATCTTCGCGCACCGTTCCGCTACCAAAACAGGATACGTATTCGGCTCGGCCATTGAGCAGGCCCAAGCAAGGACTGACGACGTGCGTTGCATAGTGCATCGGTATCATCCGCTCCCAATACTCGGGCCAGCCATCCATGTCTTGCGGATGAGAGGCGGCCAAGTATTGGATCTTGCCGAGCTCCCCTTTTTCATACATTTCTTTGAGGAACAAAAACTCTCGACTGTACACCACGGTTTCGGCCATCATGTATTTGAAGCCGGTCTTTTTGACCATGTTGCAAATCTGCAGACACTCTTCGATCGTCGTCGCCATCGGCACGGTGCACATCACATGCTTGCCAGCCTGCAAAGCTTCCAGACTCATCCAGGCATGATCGGGGATTGGCGAATTGATGTGCACGAAATCGATATCAGGATCATTCAAGACGTCCGCATATTTGGTGTAGCGTTTGGCGATACCAAAGCGATCGCCCATTTCATTTAATTCGGTTTCATTGCGGCGGCATAGGGCGACCACTTCGGCGTGCGGATGGGCTTGATAGATGGGAATAAACTCAGCGCCAAAACCTAGTCCGATCATGGCAACTTTCACAGGCTTTACCGACATGGCAGGATCCGTTTCTTAGAGGGGAAAGCACTAAAACGACAAGAGTTCCAATGTTCTCAGTATGGACTCCCCAATTCCGCTTGACACTGAGAAAAAGCGCATTCAATATGAGATTTTTCACCGCGCACCCCCTGGATGGCCACGACCCATGACGCGAAAATCGGTCGCCTTATTGGTGGAAACCTCAAACGCCTACGCCCGGGGCTTGGTCGAGGGGATTACCGACTATCTGCGTGAGTTTCCGGGGTGGTCGATTTACCTCCCCGAGCAGCAGCGATCGGCCGAAGCGCCACGGTGGCTGACCAACTGGCACGGCGATGGCGTTATCGCTCGCATCGAAACGGCTCACATTGCGGCGGCTCTCTCCAAACTTAAGATTCCCGTAATCGACGTCAGCGCTGCTCGACCCTTGCCCGATCTACCTTGGGTCGAGACCGACGATGAAGCCATAGCCCGCTTGGCAGCCGAACATTTACTGCAACGCGGATTTCGCAATCTCGCCTACTGCGGCGAGATAGGTTTCAACTGGAGTCGCTGGCGAGGAGAAACGTTCACTCGGGAAGTGCTTAACCGGGGAGCCAAATGTTATCAGTTCGAAAATGCAACCCGCGGACAACAAGGCTATCGCTGGCAAGAACAAATGGATCGACTCTCGCATTGGCTTTGCCAACTCCCCAAACCGATCGGCATCATGGCTTGCTATGATATGAAAGCTCAGCAATTGCTCGATACGTGCCGCCAATTAGGAATTGCTGTTCCCGATGAAGTTGCGGTAATCGGTGTCGACAATGACGAACTGCTGTGCAACTTGTGCGATCCACCTCTATCGAGCGTTATTCCCGACGCTCGCCGTACAGGTTATCTGGCGGCTGAATTGCTGCAGCAAGCGATGGAAGGGAAGAAGGTGCCAGCCGAAGGACACTTCATTGAACCGCTGGGCGTCGCCACGCGTCAATCGACGGATGTGTTAGCGATTGAAGATCGCGAGATCGCTGCCGTCGTGCGCTATATTCGCCTGCATGCATGCTCGGGCATCACAGTGAAGGATATTCTCCGCGACATTCCCATGTCCCGCCGCGTGCTAGAGAACCGGTTTATAAAATGGGTGGGCAAGACGCCGCATGAAGCGATCCTGCAGCAGCGACTCGATCGAGTTAAAGTGCTGCTGAGGGAAACCGAGTTGCCGTTGGATAAGATCGCAATTCAAACCGGCTTCGAACATCCCGAGTATCTGAGTGTCGTTTTTCGAAAACATTTCGGGATGCCTCCCGGTGCTTATCGCCGCATTTCACTCAGTTGAGTAGGGTGGGTTCCTATCGCTCTGATGAACCGTCGTCCGCCTGACACTCGTCAACGCTGGCACCTATTAACGCTGGCAAATACCTGGCTGGCGGGCTAGAAATAAAAAATCATGCAGGACTTTGTGTCATCCTGCATGATGAAGTTCACTGTGGAGCTAGTGTTGCAAGCGGATGGGTTATAGCCAATCCCATGAGTTTCTCAGCCACTTCTGTAGGGCCAAGTCGACTGCTGCGTCGGTGCAAGCAGGTGGAGAGTTGACTGCGGGTGGATCGTTGCGAACCAGACCTGTTGTTGCCGCGGAATTAGCGCGGGCCATGGGTGTCGTGGGGTTAAGTCGGGCAAAAAACTGATCGACGTTTTGCACCAGTTGCTCGGCTCCAGCGATCCCGAGGCTTCGGACACCCACGCTGATGCCACTCCAAATTTCTTGCAGGAATGAGAAGCCGAGAAAGATGCCGTTGCCGGCGGTACCATCATCGTTCAATATGGTGCCAACGCCTTGACCATCGAGGATGTTGGTGCCGGAAACGCTGGTGATGTTGACGAAGAACGTTTCATTTGCTTCGACGGTGGTATCACCGCGGATCGCCACACTGATGGTGGCTCTGGTGTTGCCGGCACGGATTCGAACGCTACCGGAAGTCGCAGTGTAATCGCTGCCAGCAGCGGCGGAGCCATTGGCGGTCGCAAAGTTGACGGTCACCGCATTGCTCAGAGCATTCGATAGTCTCACAGTGAAGATCGCATTCTTGGTATTGCGATTGCCTTCGGTGATCGACACATCGTTAATGCTGACCCCGACTGGATTGGTATCATCGTTGACAATCGTGCCAGACCCTTGGCTGTCGTTCAGCGTTGCATTGCTGGGACTGGATAAATTGACGAAGTACGTTTCGTTGGCTTCAAAAGTGGTATCACCATTGATCGTTACATTAATCGTCTTGGTGGTTTCACCCGGCGCGAAAGTCAATGTTCCACTGCTGGCAACATAGTCACTTCCGGCGGTGGCTGTTCCATTGGCGGTCGCAAAATTGACGGTCACTACCGAAGTAGAGGCTGCCGACAAGGTCGCTATAAACGTGGCGGTCTTGGTACCGCTATTCCCTTCGGTGACCGAAGCGTCCCCGATGCTGATCGTGGGTGTTGGCGCGGAGTTGTAATCCAGGGCGGCTGCCACATTGAGTCGTCCTCCGGTTACCGTTTTGCCGGCCAGCGACGAGGTTGGAGTCGCAGTGGCGAGAAGCGCATTGCGAATTTGAGCGGCTGAGGCATTCGGATACTTGGAGGCGTAGAGTGCAACGGTCCCTGTGACGTGAGGTGTGGCCATCGATGTGCCGCTGTAGGTTGCATAGCTGTTGTTGGGAACGGTGGAGATAATGCTCGAGCCAGGAGCACCGATGTCAACCGTTGTCGCTCCATAACTGGAGAAGCTGGAGATAGCCCCGCTGCTGGTGATGGAGGCGACTGCGATCACACCTTCGTAGCTGGCTGCCGCTTCGTTCACGGTACCTGTCAGGGTGCTGTAGTTGGATGGAAAGTTACCGGTCGCATCATTGTTGGATGTACTGTTTCCAGCAGCGGCAACAAACAAGATATCAGCTTTCGCGTGGCGGAGGATCGCATCATGTAGGGCTTGCGAGTAACCTCCTCCTCCCCACGAATTATTGCTGGCGACAATATTGATTCCATGGCGTGTCTTCAGGTCGGTGAGATAATCGACTGCGCGTATGGCATCGGATGTGTAACCGCCACCAGGGCCTAAGAACTTGGTGGAGATCATCGAGACATCCCAGTTGACACCGGCGACGCCTATGCCATTTCCACCGACACCGCCAATTGTGCCTGCGACGTGAGTTCCATGGGAATCTTCGCCCGCGTCGTAGACGGTGTTATCGTCGTAGTAGAAGTCCCAGCCGTTGATGTCATCGATATATCCATTGCCATCGTCGTCGACGCCGTTGCCAGCCACTTCGTACGGATTGACCCAAATATTCGATGCGAGATCGGGATGATTGATGTCGACACCTTCATCGACGATGCCCACCACAATATTGCTGCTGCCGGTGAAGCCCGCATTCCAGGCTTCTTCGGCTTGCGAGCCGAATAGAGAAGTGGTTCCAGCCGGTCCGATGTTCAGCGGTGAATCATCGCTCTCCATACCCCAGAGAGAGCCGTTGGTGTAGGAGGGATCGTTGCTGATCGCGTTGCTGTTAAGTTTCCAGTTGGGTTCTGCGTAGAGCACGCCTGGTTGATTGCTGAAGTGGCGAGCGGCCGCCATGACATCGGCATTTTCGGGCAATTGAACAACCTGCATAATCCCAAAATCCATTTCCTTCATCGCTTTAGTATGAATGGTTTCCAGGATGGAGAAGGCAGACGGTGTGGCGGTGGGCGGTTGTTGACCTGGTGCGTATTGAATCAGCAATTCGCGAGCGGCGAAATCGGCGGCCAGCAATTCGCGCAGCTCAAGATTCTCGACTCGCAGGTTTCGGTTTGTGGGACGACGGTCGGGTTGCTTGCGTTTCTTTTCTGTGCGCATGGACATGGGATTCTCCACGAAGGAATAGAGCACGATCAAAAAAGGATAGTGTGTCAATAATTGACGCAACTCACGCCGCAAAATCCCTGCAGGCATGTGAATTCATGATGCACGAACGATAATCGGTTCGTTCGTACCTGCCACTCGAATCTTTCGGTCGTCGCCGGATTCGTCGCTTCACCGCGACAATTCTCACAGCGAAAATTCTCACCGCGAAAATTTTCATGGGGCCAGGGGCATCATGATCGGGCCTCAGTTCAGTTCCCTCTGAGGCGATGGATAAGTCATCAACGTGTGGCAGTCTAACACGGTTCTTGCTTGTGTCAAATTTTGTGTTGCGAATTAGTAAAAGATACTTCTTGGGTTCGGTGTATCGATCGCGCAGACTCTGCGGAAGCTATTCGGATCGCTAGCAAAGGATGTGGTTTGTGGAGGTGACCGGCGAATTGCGAAGGGGGGAAAATTATTGACAAGGACGGTTCGATTTGAGGGCTCTTTTTTGGGGGTGATTGCTGATCAACCCTTCCACAATGGAACCTGCGCGGTTACCTTTACACTGTTGGCAAAAACTCCGAAGTTTTGCCGGGGCCTGGAACCTACTGGGACTCGGTTTCCAGTTTGGAATTTACTGGGTTTGGAATTTCCTGGGTTTGGAGTTTCCTGGGTTTGGAGTTTCCTGGGTTTGGAGTTTCCTGGGTTTGGAGTTTCCTGGGTTTGGAGTTTCCTGGGTTTGGAGTTTCCTGGGTTAAGGTGCAGGTCCACGACGCAAGTTATCTTCAACGGGGGTGCTTGAGGCGTTTCGCACTTGATTTTGGCGTACCGCCGTGCGTGGACCATTCCTCGCGGGACCGTAGCTCAACGGTTAGAGCAGGGGACTCATAATCCCTTGGTTGCAGGTTCGAATCCTGCCGGTCCTACTCTTGTTCAGTGCCCACATTTTCGTTGTTTTCCCAATATTTTTTGGATCAAACTGCGAATCGTCTCAATTTTTGTTCACTTGGGCAAATAGTGACATAAAGTCACACCGTTTGACAAGGAATGAAATACGACTGTCACTGTAGTGTCACGGAAGTATCAAGCGACATCTTCCAAGTTTCTTAGAAAATTTCCGGCTGATTCATTGATCATTGGGGGCCGAGAACGCTTGCAGTAATGCCGAAGTCGCTCATTTTTGTTGAAGGTGTCCGATTTCGAACACTTTTGGGAATTATGTACTCAAACCCACAACACTGGGTGTTAAGTTTCACACAAAAACAAAGGTTGAGAAAGGTAAAGAAATGAGTACAGAACCAAATCTAAAATCGGCAAACTGGGGTATCCTCGCGGCAGGCTATACATTCAGCCTTCTTGGAGGACTGATCGGTTTGGCCATCGCTGTGCATCTACGGAACGCGAAAGTCTCCACTGCAGAGGGTGCAAAGGTACCTATGTACGATGCAAACTCGCGTAAGCATGGAACGATCATGTGTTGTATCGCTGGTCCGATGATACTGGCTGGCCTCGCTCTTCAATTAATGCTGTAGCCCGATCCAAGAAAACGAGTAAGGAAGTTCTCAAAAGTTAGGGTCGTAGAATCTGCTAAATTCCTTTCGGGAAATGTCCTTTGGCCATTTTTCCATTGAGTAGTGGCTGGACCTGATTCTGTTCCGCCAGCACAACTTTGAGGACTTCTTTCACAAGGACTTCTTTCACAAGGGGTTGCAGTTCTTTGGTACTAAGTCGAGGGTCGGCCATGTTTCGCTCCACGCTTCAAGAGAAAGTTGGGCCTCGCCTTCGAGGCCTTACTTCTCATTGCGTGAGGAGGAACGTGAGAACGAACAGCCATCGACTCACAGGCTCTCACTCAAGCTTGCTGACCGAAGCTTCGGTGTCGTGTTATGTGTGATGGGAGGCACCCCAGTAATCGCCATGAAAATCCACGATTCTCTGGGACTGCTCACCTTACCCCTCACAGGAAACTCACGCGGGCTATCGAGCGGCATCGTCGTCGGATCGAGGACGACTTTCGCATCGTGACTCTTATCACCCAGACGTTGTGGCTCGATCCACAATCTTGTGTTGGACGAGCCAATTGATTGCAGGTCGCGACATGCAACGTTGAGCCATTTGGCAGATGTTCTGCGGCGTTTCCTGTATAGGCTAACCGCGCCATTTGAGAAGTCGATCTTCGTGGTCGTTCTGCGTTGATATGCTCCGTTGCTGCTCGCCCGGAGGCTAGACAGGAAATGACAAATCGCTGATGAAATCTCGGGATGGAGAGGTATCACCCTGAAGATCCAAGTTTCATCAGCGACTCAACACAAGCACGTTCCGGTTTTCACCGCACGATGCGATCTGTGGCTGGCTTTCAATGAGCGAGGCACGCGTATAAATTCGCTTGCCTCGTTGAGTGATTCACCGCCCGATAAAATCTCGCTCTGATCAACTCTTGCTAGTTTCAAGACCATCGCGATCGGAATTGTAGAACACAGTAAGTGCCCCCGCGATAAGCGGCTCAAAAACTTATTTCGGGAAACTGTGTCCGGTTCGAGCGACTTTTGGTGATTATGTGTTTGAGCCCACTGCCTCGGGCGTTGAAAAACAAACACCAAAAGATACGGGAGAAAATAGATGTCTGGAATTTCAGGTCTTATCGACACGATTACACCGATGCTCGCATTACCAGAACCTGCTTACGGTAAAAATTGCCGAAGCCTTGGGGCACAATACTACACTATGGCCATTTGGTTTGCCCGTTTCTTGGCTTGCTGCGGCGCGGTTGGCTGTTGCCTGTTTCTTCTGGTGGGTACTACGAACGATAACTCTCTGTCCGCCGAAGATTTGCTGCGTTGGCTGTGGGCCGTTGCGATTGCTCCACTGCTCGCCGGCTTTACCTGCTATGAAGCCGCCATGGTTCTCGCGTTGCTGGTTGCTCCAGAGGGATTTTTCTCGTCTGCGATCGGAAAACGCCTGCTGAACATCGTCGGAGTCAAAAGTGGCACAACCGCCCGCTCCGTCTGTTTGTTTCTGACGATCGTCTTTTGGGGCATCCCAATTTGGGTTGCCGTCCATATGCTCGGGTGATCCATGCGGGATAAGGGACAGAATCAATTCTGCTCAGGCTCGGCATAAACCGTTGGGTTTCCTTCCGCATCGATCGCCACATGGATGATGTTGGCTCGACAACAAACCGGACAGTCTTCGACATAGCTTTGGCTGGATCCTTCTGTTAGATCCAAAGGGACTACAATCTCCTCCCCACAGGAATCGCATAGATAGCTTGCCTCGGCACCCACATCCGATTTTCCACCACCGCGTGCATACTCCTGGTCATCCAGCAACGATAGCGTCTCACCCGCAGCCGCCAAGTTGCAAGCCCATACGAGCACCGATAACGACTCGGCATCCGCAAGCCGATGATCGCGGCCAACCTCGATCAAATTCGCGGCGGAGTTTCGCGCAAGCTCAACCGAATCCTCATAGGGAATAACGTCATCTGCCTGACTGTGCAGAATCACTGTGTCCGAACTCACCTTCTGGACACTTCCCCAGCGCCTCCAAGCTGGACATAGCAGGATCAACTTTGCTCCCGCTACTTCTAGGTTCATCGCCACCGCGCCCCCGCGCGAACTGCCGACAATCAACTCCGGTCGATGCTCATCGTACGCAGCTTGTGCCGTACGCACGGCATCGCCAAAGTCATCGTCGTTCAACTTGGGATTGATGACTTCAAACCCGTTATCGCGCAAATGGGTTGGTTTCACACCCCCAGGCACACTCTGCCAACCATGAAGAAATAGGATTTTCATCGATGCAATATCCGCTTCCCCATGAAAACGTAACCGAGTCCGAATTTATCAATTATAGCGATCTTGCCGATTCGGCCCAGAACCAAACTCCACCCGGCACTTGAATGATAGGAACCTGGGCAAATAAAAAATTCTTGCATTTTTTACTCAAGTTGCTCACGCGCACCTAACTCTGACCTACGTTTGGAGGTCGACAAAGAACGTTCCTGAGTATCAGTCATGTGACGGCTCGGAACGAAGGATATTGAAGTCAACATGATTGTACACACCACTTTTCACGTTCCTTATTCTGAGGGTCCAGTCCAAATGTTCTTGCGTTTCATCGTTCGGTCCAGTGTTGCACTTACCTTGTTGTTGGGTACCACCGCCTGGGCACAAAGTTCACAAGTCTATAAAGTCATTGTTCCCGAAAGTGTTGGTATCGCCGCTCCAGCCGCTGTGCAATTGACACACGATCAGACTAATAATGCTCAAGCATTCCCAGACCAAACCTGGAGTGTTCGCGGAAATAGCACCAAGGGCGTTAACATTATCTTTAAAGTAGATACCCCTTTCGTTCATTCAACGAACAACGCTTGGAAAGTCGATGCGAAGCTCGACCTAAGCGTGGGAACCACTCAAGGTCCTGCTAGCTGGTCGGTTACCAAGGCAACCGATCAAACCAATATTTCGGGTAACGATTTGGACGCCGCCGTTACGGCAACCAGCAACGGCGTGGGTCGAGCTAACATGATTCTCAAGGTCAGCTTCCTATCGCCCGAATGGGGAACCTATGCTGCCGGTGAATATGTGACGACCGTTGTGGGTACCGTAGCTCTCAACCCATAAGAAAATCGAACGACAGCAAAGACCAATCTTTTGCTGTCAATCCTCCTGTGCCATTCGAGGCACATCACTTCGGAGTGGATTTTAAAGCCCCGTCAGCACGACGGGGCTTTTTTACGCGCTGGCAGAACACACAACTCAGTGGAAATCACTTTGCTAGCAATCTCAAAGCGTGCGTAATCGGTAAATCGCCATTGCGACCGAATACTCAAATGACTATTAGTCGACCTTATTGGTAAGTCTGTTTGAATTCGAGGCGATACTCTACCTGTGGTGATTCGATTTTCGAGATCACAAGGAGTGGAGTGATACGCCTTATTTTCTGCAGACACCACAGCTTTGATGTGCAACTTGAGTGAGAAGTTAGTATGCCCTTACATAGATTAGGCAAATACCTAATTGCATTGTTATGCATACTACCAATATCGGCTTGCTCCATCCCACGGCATGTTACACGCAAGTCGATCGAGCAGTTGTATCACGAAGCCGTTTCCACATCGGTCAGTTCCCGAGACGCCATTTTTCCAACGCCAGCTTCTCAGCGTGTGCCGGCGGATAAGCAAGAAATCATTGTGGCCTCTCAAAAAGAACCGGTGTCCGTTGCGCACCCGGTAATGACCTCCGCTCGGAATCGTCAGCCGAGCATGCGACGCATGGAGGATCAGACAAAATCTTTGCTGAAGATCGAAGTTCCCAGCGAAAGTGGGACCGCGGGTGTGGTTCGGCCCTCAAGTTTTGAAGAGATATTGCAGGGTAATTCCGCGGAAACGAGGGAATCCAAGAAATTCGAAGGTAACGAATTGAGGGACGTGATCAGGGAATTGGCCGATGAGTTCAATGTTGAGGTTTTCGTGGACGAAACGGTTGCAGGAGCGGTAAATTGTAAGTTCATTCCTGAATCATTCGAACAATCCTTAGAGCTAATTTTGACGCCATTTGGGTATTATTTCGCGTTGCGGAACGACACGTACTACGTTGGGCCAGCGGACCCTAAAAATGAAATTTTTCCGATGATCAGCACGATGGTCCAATATGAACCACTGCATCTGTCAACGGAATCGTTGATCGCCATGTTGCCAGAGAAGCAACGCGCTTTTGTCCGTTCCACCGAAAAAAAGAATCTATTGCTCATCGAAGCACCGCAAGCTTTGTGCGATGAAATCGTGACACGTTTTCGAGAGGTAGATATTCCCGTTCCACAGATTCAATTAGAGGCCATCGTCTGCTTCATTTCTCCCGAT
This sequence comes from Pirellulaceae bacterium, assembly GCA_044359485.1. Lineage (GTDB taxonomy): Bacteria > Planctomycetota > Planctomycetia > Pirellulales > Pirellulaceae > JAFLCP01. The sequence goes on from JBIKMB010000064.1 coordinate 22,662, forward strand.
AGCGGGTTTCGCTATGGGTTGGATTGGAATCATGCGGTGAAGGTTGAAGGACAATCCTCATTGAGCTTTGGCGTATCGGGCCTTTCTTTTTCTGGACTGGCGAGCAAAAACGGTTATGAGAATGCTTTTTCAGATTTCGCCGTCACCAGCGGCTTTCTGAAATTATTGGCTCAAGAGGGTTACCTGACCTTAAAAGCTGCTCCCAGAGTGGTTGCACGAAATGGAGAAAAAGCGAGTATCTCGATATCTAGAGAAACCTATTTCAGTCTGCAGCCAACAGGGACAGATATCATTTTTCGGCAGAACGTTCAGACGGTTAATGCCGGTATAAAGCTTGACATTACCCCGATCATTCGCGGAGATACGATTTCGATCGATATTGAGAAGGCTGAAGTAAGTGAAGACGTTCGTACCAATGATGTGAGGCCCGAACTCACGTCCAACCCCTATCCGATCATTCTGCGTCGCGAAGTAAAAACGATCGTTAATGTTAAAGATGGTCAGACCATTGTTATCGGTGGTTTGGTCCAGCGACAGACCGTTGAGCGAGTGAATCGAGTGGTTGGTTTATCGGATATACCGATGCTCGGAAACTTATTCCGAACTGTCGAACGACAGGAGCAAGATGTTGAGGTTGCCATCTTTATTTCCCCGCGTTTGGTAACGGAAGCAACTTCAGAACCGATTAATGCAAGCTGGCAATCTAGCGATCATTCGCAACGCTAGGCTGGTGAGTGTAGCGATGCCATGCGGGCCATTATGCTCAAGTCAAGATAGTTATCGAAGCCGCATGGCTATTGATAGGCCGATACGCTTTTGCCAGGTCGATCCGATCGCTATTTCGGCAACCCTTGCAGCGTTTCGGAGACATACCGCTGACCAGCGTATCATCGCGGGTTCTCAGTTGGAAATTTCGCTCTTGAGACCAAAACGCCGAAGGATTATCAATACGCGTAGTGGGTTATGATTCAGGCTAAATGGAGATCTAAGGACTTCTTTTGTCAGGGTCGTGACCGGAACGTATAACACCCATCTTTTCAAAAATCTATCCAGCTTTGCTCGGCAACATGCGAGGTTAATGAGTATGTCTTTTCAAAAACTAGCCCATGGTTTGATCGCTTCTTCCTGTTTCATCGCTTTAACAGCGAATCCGAATACGCCGCGATTGCTGAGCGAGCCATCAGAACGAACCGTTTCATATTCATCGCCTGAATTCGTTCGGATTCAGCCGCTGGACACGGTTTGTCCTAGCCTTATCACTGCGGATGCAATGTTCACCATCAATTGCGTTCAAACACTCCAGGAAAAAACCTGCGATGAAAAAGGGGAGAAGATTTTTGAGGGAACGGATCTGACAGAAGCGATACGCGAGTTGGCCGAGGACTTTCAGGTAAAGATTGTTATGGACGAAACCATAGCGGGCAAAGTCCATTGCTCGTTTATTCCGGAGTCCTTCGAGCAGTCCTTAAAACAAGTTTTGACTCCGTTGGGTTACTACTATGCCCTGCGAAACGACAAGTACTATATTGGACCAGCGGACCCAAAAAATAAAATGTTTCCGATGATCAGCACCAAGGTCGATTACAAACCGCAGTATCGTTCATCTGAATACTTGATCGATAAGTTGCCGGAGGCGCAGCGAATCTTCGTCCATCCAGGCGAAGAAAAATATCAATTGCTTATAGAAGCTCCGCAATCGCTGTGCGATGAAATTGTGTCGCGCATTCGACAGGCAGATACTCCCATTCCGGAGATTCGATTTGATGGATATTTTGTGCTTGCTCCAGGTAACTCTTTTTACAACCTGCGTGACAATCCGGATACCGACCAAGAGCAACCATTGTCAGGGATATCGGGCCTATCGAAGTCGGTTCTAGAGGAGCTGGCTAAACGAGAAGGTTGTGAAGATTGGACCTCCAACTTTGAAGCTACAAATCGGTTTTTACGTCTGTTAGCTTCCGAGGGGCATCTAGAATTAAAGTCCATCCCGGGCATTTCGACTCATGATGGACAAAAGGGGAGTATATCGATTTCTCAAGAGGAGTCCATTAGCCCTCCACTGTTCGGCATAAACGGAATCTTCAACCAAGACGTGCAAACTATTACAGAATGTATAGAAGTCAGCTTTACCCCAGAAATTCAGGGTAACACAATCTCCATGGATCTCAACTTCGCATACCAGAGCGAATTTCTTGAGACAAATGAGAAGGGGGATGAGCCGATTGCAAATCCGTGTCCTATTATTCAACGCCATTCATTAGGAACGGACGTAAAAGTCGAATCCGGCCGTACTCTAATCATTGGCACTTCAATTCAGCGCAAGAAATTCAGTGAAGTTAATCGCATCGACTTTCTCGCCGACTTACCGCTGATCGGAAGCTTGTTTCAAGCTCACGAAATGAAGGAGCAGGAATTAGATGTTGTTATCGTCATGTCCCCGCGATTGCTCTCAGAGACTAACTCAGAAGATATTAACCGTGAATAAACCTCTTAGACGTGTGATGATCTGCTGGTTGCTGGCAAGCTTACTTATACCAAACGCATTCGTGTCGGGGCAGGCGCCAGACTCGAATACAAAAAAAGCGTCGCGGGTGGTTCAGGGCACGGCAGAACCAGCATTTCGTATTGAACCCGTGATTCAAAAACTACGGGGCAGGGCGGGAGATGTTCTCAGCGTTCAGTTCGAAATACAAGCTGGTGGAAAGCCATCGGTCATTCGCGTCGCTCCAATCGCTTTGAAGCAATTCGAAGATGGTTCGATTTTGTTTGATCCTACCGCTCCTATTCAGGAAGGTTTGCAGATTGTATCCCCTACGGTCATCAACATGGAAGCGGGACAGAAAACGGCGATCGAATGTATTGTGACTGTACCGCATTCGGATAGCGCTTTTCATTCCTTCGGTATTCTAGTGCAAGACGAAGGTCAGTTAAGTGATAATTCTAATGTCGATACATTAGATGTGCTGCCACGAATTCTATTCAAAACGCAATACGTCTTGCGGTGTGATGTCTTGGTCGAGGGAAGGAAGGCGGATTCGGCGAGTGTATTGGAACTCTCGGATGCAAATTGCCAGGAATTTCAAGGCAAGCCCGTCTTGCATGTTCGGCTAAAGAATCCCGCCAATACGCCTATTGAATTCAAAGCCGAGATTACTTACGGGGTGGCAGGTAGCGGGGGCAAGAAGCGAACCATCGGGATGTCGACCATCGGCCGTCGAACGATGCTGACACAAGATCGCTACACGACTCGAATTTTGGCAAATTCGGAAATTATTTTGGAAGCGATTCCCGAAGATTTTCTCTTTCCCGCTAACTACGAGGGAGAAGTGACTCTCCATGTGCTCGGGAAGCTAGTGAAAAGACAAAAGGTGCGATTTAATGTGCCACGAAATAAATTCTCAGCTCAAGATATGAATATGAGAGAGATCTGCGATGGTGTAGTGGCTCATCCTGTCCAATTAGTGGTTTCTCATCGTCGCGGCGAAAAGCGAGTTGCCGAATTCCAAGTAGAAAATTATTCCGCGCGAACACGCAGCGTAAGCCTGAAAGCGTTCGATTCCAACGGTCAAGAAGTCAAGGATGTTAAAATTCGTCCTAATGAAATTACGCTCGGTTCTGGGATCCAGAAGCGGATATCGGTAGCGATCTCTGGAATCCCAGAAGAGCGAAATCGTTATGTCACACTTGATATAGTACCTGAGCCGATTGAAGGGGAAGAGTCGAAAGTTGCGAAACTCAATCTCGGTTTGTTGGCGGGGAA
>JBIKMB010000256.1:0-8012 GCA_044359485.1 Pirellulaceae bacterium
ATTCGCTGAGCAGTTATTGAAATTTCTTGGTTGGAAGTCGACCGGTAAAGTACTGCTGAATGTCAGCGGAGCGCGAGCGGTCGAGACATCTCTGAAGATCGCCCTGCGAAGGCGAAGAGGTTATGTTGTCTGCTTCCAGTACGGATACCATGGACGCTCGCTGGCAACGCAACCCTTTTCGGATGCCGCATCGTTTTCAGAGCAGTGGCCTTGGCCTGGTATTTGGAATGGAGAGATCTGCCGACTCCCCTACCCTACCGATGATACGCTTGCCGCAGAGCCGGCATCGTGGACCGAAGTCCTCCAGCGTTTTGAGGCATTGCTCGCTAAGCAGTCCACGCCGCTCTCGGCCGTGCTGGTTGAACCGATGCTGGGTGCCCGAGGATATCTTGCGCCGCCGGATGAATTTTTTCAGCGGTTAGTGGCGATCGCACATAAGCATGGCGGACTGGTCATCGCGGATGAAGTACAAGTTGGGTTGGGACGTGGGGGTGGAAGACTGACCTCGCAATCGCAGGGTTGGTGTCCCGATTTGGTCGTACTGGGCAAATCGCTCGGGGGGGGCTTGTTCCCCATTTCCGCGGTGATCGGCCAAGCCGACGACATCGATTCGCTGCCCAATGGGAGTGAGTCGGAAACATTTGCCGCCCATCCGCTGGCCTGTGCTGTCGCATCGGCGGGACTGCGCCAACTAGAGTCGATCGAACCGAGTCTACCGATCCTAGGAGAAAAGTTGCGAGAAATCTTCCGGAGTATTGTCGATCGTTGGGGATTGCCGATCGAGGTTCAGGGGCGAGGTGTCGTAGCTGTGTTGGATTGGCGCGGCGTTTGGCCCGATCGAGAGTTAAGCCCCGAAAGTAGATTCGAAAGTAGATTCGAAAGTAGATTCGAACAGGCGACAGGCCTACGGGGTGATCGCGCTGAGAGGCTCGCTGCAATTGCTGCAGCGGTAGCGGCCGTATCGCGGCGTTGTTTGGAAGCGGGATTATTGTTGCATCCATCCGGTCCAGCCGGTAATCGGATGATCTTGCTCCCTCCGCTGATTGTCAACGAGGAGCAAATGAGGGAAGCGGGAGCGAGATTTGAAGCCGCTTTAGGAAGCTTCCTTTCCAAATAGGCCAAGCCGGCTGTCGCGGTTTGCGTTACAATATACCCTATTGGGAGGTTGTTCCCGTGTCACCCTTGGGATTCAGAAATCAGGCCCGCCGGCGCAAGCCGCTTCTGGGGATCGGGTTGGATACTGTCGAGGCAACTCTCGAGATGGCATGTAAATTTGTTTAGTCGGTTTTGAGGTTTCTCAATTCCCCGGTTCGTAGCAGGGCGTGGGGATGAGACGGTTGTATGGAAATCGCGATATGTTTCGCAAATTTTTGAGATCCAAGATTCATCGAGCTACCGTAACGCAAGCGGACTTGGACTATGAGGGAAGTCTGACGATTCCACCCGACTTGATGCGCGCGGCTTCGATTGCCCCGTTTGAGTCGGTGCATGTTTGGGATGTGACGCGCGGGACGCGTTTGGAGACTTATGCGATTACCGGAGAAGAGGGCTCGCGCGATATCTGCATCAATGGTGCTGCGGCCCACTTGGTACGGCCCGGTGATTTGATCATCATCGCGACCTATGCTTTGGTCGCGGCGGATGTTGCGGAAACAGAGGTTATCGAACCGAACGTTGTCTTTGTGGATGCAGAAAACCGCATTCAGCATCTGGGGCCAGAGATCGCGGGGCCGCGCCGCCGATACGCCAACGGGGCCAATCCCAACCAGAATTCATGTTAAAGAAACGTTTAGGATCGTCCTATTTGGTATTCTTCCAATTTTCGGTAGAGCGTAGCGCGACTGAGTCCTAGAAGGTTCGCCGCTTCGGGTACTTTACCCGCTGCGCGTTGAAGCGCTTCTTCGATCAGTTTCTTTTCCCATAAGTCCAGTCGCAACGTTTCCAATGGCTCGCTGCTGGCTTCTCTCAAGCCTAAGTCTGCAGGTCGAATTTGATCGTCCGCTGCCATCACTACGGCCGAGTCAATCACATTGCGAAGTTGTCTTACGTTACCTGGCCAACGATACTTCAGCAAAATGTTTCTGGCCTCTTCGGCGAGTTGCAATCGTTGGCGGCCATGAAGCCGACGGAAATGATCAAAGAAATGATCCACCAAGCTTTCGATGTCGGAACCTCGATCTCGAAGTGGAGGAATCATCAACTCGAAAACGCTCAAACGATAGAAAAGATCCTCACGAAATCGCTTCTGTTTGACAAACTCACTGAGGTCGCGATTGGTGGCCGCAATGACGCGTACATCGACACGGACTTCTTGCTTTGAGCCGACGGGCAAAAAAGGATGCCCTTCCAAAATGCGCAATAATTTGGCTTGCCCTTCGAGTGTCAATTCGCCAACTTCATCGAGGAACAATGTTCCGGTATGGGCTTGCTGAAACCAACCCGGATGGTCCGCATCAGCGCCAGTGAAGGCTCCTTTTTTGTGCCCAAAGAGCTGACTCTCCATCAATTCAGCGGGAATTGCAGCGCAGTTGACGCTCAGCATGGGCCGATCGGCTCGCGGGCTCGCGCGATGCAGAGCGCGGGCGACCAGTTCTTTGCCGCTGCCGCTTTCGCCACGGATCAACACACAACCGCTGGCTGCCGCCACGCGGACAATGCGTTCTTTCAGTGTTTTCATCGGTGGGCTTTCGCCGAGCAATTCGTCAAAGTCTGCGCTGCGGGCAACCAGTTGTTGATTGCGAACAAGCAATGTTGCTTGTCGACGAGCGCGAACCAGTGCCATGCTTACAATACGAGCGGCCGAAGTGGAGAACTCAACATCGGCTTCACTGAATCGTTCCTGTTCGCTGTAGAGATGTAGTGCGCCTAGAGGCTTGCCTTCATTCAACAAGGGAACACATATCACATCGGCGAAGGACTTCAGGGAGACATCCTTGAGGTTGCGTTGATCTTTGAACCAGACAGCTCTTTGGTTGCGAATGACCATATCGGTCAGTTTGCGGCTGAGTTTGGTTTTCCCTGTTTCTTGATCTGGCAAAACGCGGAGCGGTTGCAAGGTGCCGTTATCATCAAGCCAGAGCAGACCGATCACGGTTGCATGGGTTCGACCGATGAGAACTTCGAGAGCCAATTCGGACACGCGATCGGGATCATCACTGCGGAGGAGTTGAATGCTCAGTTGATAGAGATCGAGTATTTCTTCGACGCGTTTCTTGTCGTGCAGTGCGCGGCGGGTGTCTCGAAGGATGGGTTCGGTCAGAGCGGGGATATCGAGCATCAAAGTTTCTGTTGCCGTCGCACCGTCATCGACGATCACCGACTCGGGTATCTTCGCGAAATGAAGTTCGGTGGAACCAATTCGAATGACGGAGCCATCGATCAGGAGCGCATCGTCAATTTTTTGAGAGCCCAAAAAGGTGCCGTTACGGCTTTCCAAATCGCGCACATGCCATTGCTGACTCTGCATAAAGACCGTGGCGTGTTCGCGCGAACTGAGAGGATCCGCTAGCGGGATGCGACACGACTTCCCACGTCCGATTCGATATTCCAAATCGGGGTCGAGCATATATTGCTTTTCGGGTTCTCCGTCGATCACGACGGTCAACGTTGCTGTCATTTCAAAAAATGCCTTCTGGACCTGCGATCGCCTGGCCGCCTTGTGGGGGGGGCTCATGTAAGGGGTGGGTTGGCTGGAATTATTGACACTTTAGGACAAAAACGGGGTACTTGTGAGCGTCTCGATTCTGGACCTCTTTTATTGTAACTGAAATCCCGCCGGAATTTTGCTCTCTTTCAGCGGGACAGCCAAGTTGAGGCGGGGTTATTATTTGATTCGAATTGACAAGTCAGCCAAGAACGTCGAGCCTGGGCTCTCGCTAGGCGATCTCTAGAAAGCGTACACTGGGGGTCGATGTGAGCGACCTTTAGTGCATTGCCGCTTAAAATGGGGGTAAGTTTTGGGACCAAGTGGGGAGGCCGGTTCGCTGCCGGAGGATGATCCGGACGTGAAGCTCATGCTCCGCGTGCGCGACGATGACGCCGAGGCATTTGCCGAATTGGTGTTGAATTACCAACCGCGGTTACAGCGCATATTGCAGCACTTGGTAGGTGAGCGAGATTCGGCGGACGATTTGGTGCAGGATGTTTTTTTGAGGGTGTATCGAGCCCGCAAGACTTATGTTCCGGGAGCGAAGTTTTCGACTTGGATTTTTCGCATCGCGAACAACATTGCCTCCAATGCGGTTCGAGATCGTTCCAGACGGCGCGAGTACCAGATGGTCGATTTTTCGGGTTCGCAGCAAGCGATTCCGGCGATGGATCAGTTGGCGGTGGCTTCGAGTTCCGCGATGCCCGTGCGGCGTTTGGAGGGAACCGAGAGAGCCGAAATGGTTCGGCAAGCGTTGAACTCTCTATCTGAACGTCAACGCATGGCATTGTTGTTGTCGAAGTTTGAAGGTTTGAGTTATCAGGAGATCGCCGACACGATGGGGATGACTACGAAAGCTGTAAGATCCCTTTTGAGTCGATCGCGGGAAAATCTGCGGCAGATTTTGCAACCTTACATGGAGCATGGGAAGATGCCACCTGCCGAGGAGAGTGGAGAAGCCAAATGAGGGAAGTCGATGACACGCAAGAACATTCGATGATCGAGGATGCGGGGGATAGCGATCATGAATTGCTCTCCGCTTTTCTAGATGGCGAGTTGACGGCAGAGGAAGTGAGCCAATTGCAGCAGCGACTCGCAGCCGATCCACGTTTGAAAGCACAGCTTGAATCGATGCGATCGACTTGGAATCTTTTGGACGAACTGCCGCAAACTCCTGCCGATATCAAGTTGACGCAAACCACGATGGAGCTGGTGGCGCTGGACATCAAAAGTCAACAGAAAAAGCGTCGGACGTATTGGTGGGGCTGCTCACTCGCTTCGATCGTTCTAGGATTGATATTGGGATTGCTCATGGCGAGTTACCGAGTGCGAAGTGAGCGAGTTCATTTGCTTGGCGACCTTCCGGTGCTGGTGAACTTCCAAGTTTTTCGAGAGCTCGATTCGCTAGAAATTTTGCCGGAGCTGCCAAAGCTTAAGTATCTCGAGGTTTTTTTGAAAGACTCCGATATCAATCGAATTCGGATACCGATGGATGCGGAAGCGCGTTCGACTTGGCTGAAGGAATGCAGTCCGGAACGATTGCGAGAGCTCGCGGAGGTCAAGGGGCATTTTGAGCGATTGCCCAGTGAGGAGCAGGACAAACTGCGAGATATTCATCAAAAGATCGCTGCTTCGGAAGATCCGGTGCAAGCTACCGATCTGCTTCGGGCGTACGTCAATTTGATTCGTTCGTTGACGACCAACGAGCGGGCTAAGCTTTTGGACAAGCCGTTGGATCAACGTTTGGAAGGCTTACAGGCGATCATTCAGCGCAAGCGGGTCGCCTTACTGGCCCAAAATATGTCAGATCAAGACAAAGAAGCGTTTCGGCAATGGGCTCGCGATATGCTTTGGGAGCGCCCCGATTGGCTTATGGTACGCGGGCCTAATGAGGCGTTGCGACCTGGGGATGAATTGCGAATCTTGGTGCAAGGTTTATTTCGTCGCCGGATGGAAACTGGCGGAAGCCCGATCGATACCGATGACGTCAACAAACTGCGAAATTATCTGAGCGATCAAGCCAATGAGATTCTCGATGATGCGAATCAGTCCGAAGTCGACTTTACCTTGACGCAATGGATTTTTGCCGCCATGGCTCGGGGAAGATTAAAGGACCCCGATTTTAAAGAATTGGCGGAGATGTATGATACGCTTACCGATTCGGAGCGTGAATCGTACGACTGGATGGCGCCTGGCGAAGCCAAAACCGCATTGACTCGCAAATATCGTTCTCGCATTGTCGAGGAGGGAATGCGCGATGGGGGCCGCCGAACATCCGAGTAATCTGAACATGAAATCATGGGGAATAGATTAGCGGTATGAAAGCAGCCTATATCGAGAAGACTGGTGCTCCCGATGTGATTCAATACGGGGATATTCCCGCGCCACAGCTCAAGCCGCATGAGGTCTTGGTGAAGGTGTCCGCCGTGTCGGTCAATCCGATCGATACGTATATCCGAAATGGTGCTAATTATTGGCCACTTCCGCAGCCTTTTATCATTGGCTGCGATCTAGCGGGTACGATTGTCGAAGTGGGACAGGCGGTGACTCAGTGGAACGTGGGACAGCGTGTTTGGGGAAGTAACCAAGGGCTGTTGGGGCGTCAGGGAACCTTTGCCGAATTCGCGGCGGTTGATCCACAGTGGCTCTACTCCACGCCCCAAAATGTGTCCGATGAAGAGGCAGCTGCCTGCGCGTTGGTGGGTATCACTGCCCATCTTGGTTTGTTTGGCCATGGTCAGTTAAAAGCGGGTGAGAAGGTTTTCGTGCGGGGTGGTACAGGTGGTGTGGGGGCAATGGTGCTGCAAATGGCACGGGCGATCGGAGCCGAGGTCATCACGACGGCTGGTTCCGCAGAAAAAGCCGCGAGGTGTCGGCAGCTCGGGGCTCACCATGTTATCGAATATCGCGATTGCGTCTGGACTGAAGAACTTGCGCGATTTGCGCCGCAGGGGGTCGATTTGTTCTGGGAAACGCTCCGCGAGCCTGATTTCGATGCGGCCGTTACGGCGATGGCTCCGAGGGGGCGAATGATATTGATGGCGGGACGCGATGCCCGGCCCCCCTTCCCTGTCGGACCATTTTATGTGAAGGGTTGCAGTCTCTACGGATTTGCCATGTTTAAATCGACAGCAGCGGAGCAAGCATTGGCTGCCCAGCAAATGAATGCTTGGTTAAGCAGTGGTGCCATTGGAGCTTGTATTGATCGGGTGTTGCCCTTGTCCGAGGCAGCCACGGCGCACGCGCTGCAGGAAGCCAACACGCTGCGAAAAGAAGGGAATTTGGCAGGCAAGATTGTTCTGAAGCCCTAATTCGCACTTAGGCTGAAACTCTCGTCCGTTGGTCGCATTTGGCCTGTCGCCAATGGCGATGGTCTAGGTCGAGAGGTCTTCTACTTTGAAGTGAATATCTCGCCGAGAATATGAAAAAATCGTCCGCGGGGCATCACTTGGTGAAAGCCGGCATCGATCGCCTTGTTTAAACGAGCTTCATGAACGTGCGGTCCGAATGCGATCAATGAGACATTGGGATATTGGCTGTTGAGCAATTTGCTGATTTCGGCGCAGTCATATCGATCTTCACTAAGGTCTACGACCAAGAAGGCAACCGCTGCACCGGCGGGAATTTTGGGTAGTGTATTTTCGATACTTTGTCCCCACAGCACGGCAAAGCCTTGGGCTTGGGCGGCGTGTTGGATTTGAGAAAAAGTGGCCAAGTTCGTTGCCAATACGACCACATAAGGCGACGTTGCATTCATAAGAAAACCCACCCCAACAAGGCTTAGATGGCCGAAGGACCCCGTATATTTTCGTCGATAGTAATCGCTTCTGCGGCGGGCAAAATAAAAATTTTTCCATCGCCGATATTTCCTTCCGAGCCTGTGCGGGCGGCGGTTTCCAAGGCTTGAACAGTTCGCTCCAGATAGTCATCGTTCACAAAGATCTCGAGCGTTATTTTTCGCAGCAGATTTGTTTTGTATTCGACTCCGCGATAGGTTGCCGTTTGACCGCGTTGACGACCGTAGCCCTGTGCATCGCAAACCGTCATCCTGTCGACGCCAATCGCCGCAAGAGCATCGCGGACAGCTCGCAGTTTGGTGGGTTGAATGATCGCCAAGATCAACTTCATCGGAGCAGTATCTCAGCTAAAGTTCCCTACCCAACGATCGCTTTCCACATTGCAATCAAGTTGGTTTGAAAAGTCCACATAGCGATTAGTAACATTACCAGGGTCGAGATCCATAAACCAATGTCCCACAGAAGGCTTGGACGCAATTCTGGATGGCAATGGCGATAGCGAAAGTAGAGAGCCGCGAAGCAGAGCATTGGCAGCATGATGGCTTGTACCATTCCACTAAATTCAACCA
>JBIKMB010000257.1:0-7957 GCA_044359485.1 Pirellulaceae bacterium
ATCTTCTACGCTCGCACTTCAACTGGGCCAAACTACCACTCGGCTAATGTCGCGTTACCTGCGCAGACGTCAATAACACCTATCGCTAATATATTAAAAATGGACTGTGCCGCTAAACTCTCATATCATATGGATCACTTCTTGGGTAGCATACCAGCTTGGCGCAAACGTTTTGCATTAAGCCTACTATAGTAACAAAAAGACAAGCATAGTGTCACAATGAGACGTCGAATTGCACTACGCTACTTGGTGCAGGTACTTGGAATATCAACGGTTTAGTACGCGTAAGCCGTGGTATAGTATGGCGCTCAGTTAAGATCAAGTAACGCGTTAATTGAACGTTCTATGTTTTGTTCCGAGGTTGCAAAGCACATTCTCAGATAATTATCCATGCTGTCGCCGAATGCGATACCGGGCGTTAACGCTACCCCCGCGCGGTCTATTAAATGCCGAGCAAGTTCGTCTGAAGGTGTAGCAAGCGGCGTGCAGTCGATCAATGTGTAAAACGTGCCTTGCGGTACAGGCATAGCTTCCTCTAGCCATGTTCCCTTGGTTTTGTTGGCGATTAAGCTCCTTCTCGTTTCATACTCCGTACGCATTTTTTGGGAGTAAGCTTGCGCTTCCGAATCAGTTAATGCGGTTGCCGCTGCTAGTTGAATGAAAGGGGAAAGGCTGGTAACGCTATATTGGCTAAGCTTCAGTAATGCGTCAATGATTGAATGGTTAGCGACTAAATAGCCGATACGCCAACCCGTCATAGCGTGTGTCTTTGAAAAACTAAAAGCGGTAGCGACAAAATGTGCAACTGCCGGATCAGAGCCTGGGCTGTAATGTCGACGGTTTTCGAAAACTATGTTCTCATAAACCTCGTCAGATATTAGGAAAATCCCACGTTTCGCTGCCGCAGTCGCTAGCGCTCGCAGCTGACGTTCGTCATAAACTGCTCCGGTTGGATTGTTTGGGGAATTAATCACGATAGCACGTGTTCGTGGTGTAATCGCGGATAAAATTTTATCGGCGTCAAGTTGAAAGCCAGAATCGCTATCAAGCTTTACAACTATGGGCGTTGCGCCTGAGAGAATTACATCAGACACGTACGTACGCCAATATGGCTCGCAGACTATTACTTCGTCTCCTGATTCAGCAACCGCACGAATCATTAGGTTTATCGCATGCACTGCGCCGTGTGTAACAAGAATTTCACGGTCTGGATCTGCCGCTATACCGTTTTCGCTTTTTAGCTTGCAGGCTATTGCACTGCGTAGAATCTTAAGGCCTCGACTTTCGCAATATTTGGTCAGGCCGGAAGCCATCGCAGTTTCGGCAGCTTTTACTATCGAACTATGGGTTGCGAAATCAGGATCGCCTGTTTGCATTTTGATAAGTTGAAGGCCTTCGGCCTCGCGTTTTCGAACGTAATCGGCAAATGAGACGGACACCGATTCGCTGATTTTAGTCAGGTTGCTGTACACGAGATCTACTTGTTGTCTAGTGGCCTATTAAGCTCTTTGAGTTGCTGCACGTGAACGCTCGATAGCAGGTCAGTTTCCTTGAGGTAGGCTTTCTCGCAGACGATTTTTTTGGTATCCCATTTCAGGGTATCAAGACAAAAAAACCAGATATCCTCTTGCATCTCAATTCTGTTCAACCGTTGAAGCATGTCTTGATTTAGTTGACCACTCGAGATTGTTGTAACACCGCCATCGTCGCAAACCGCCAATCCGCCTTCGTATCGAGAACGCATTTCGGCTTCTAATTTTGGTGGATATGGTTCTGCTGGCGTGTTGAAGCATCCCAAAGGACTAACGCCTTCGGCCCATAATGCATATCCTTCTCGCCTCAGTGCCGCAACATCACGCACCGGACCTTGAACTATTATCGCTGCGGCGCCCCTATACAAAAGAACATATTTGGAGATCAAATCACCGATTATCGCTCGGTTAGAATCGCAATTGTACGTAAAGATAATTACTATATCGCCCTCTTGTACGTGACGAATTTGTTCATGGACTTCCAGGTTCGAATTATTTGCTGTGAAGACACACCGGACCGGGCCAACACGGTAAAGATTGCTGTTAATCGGAAAGACCTTTGGAAATACTCCGGACTTTCCTAATGCATCTGCCACCTCGGTGGTGGAGACGCGATTTTTCTTGCAGAAATCCATTATTTCGACAATGTGTGTCATGGTCCTATTGCCTCCGTACGCAGTAATTGGACGGTGAATTCAAACAACGGATAATCATGGTACAAGTTTACCTTGGAAGCTATAGTACGGGCCCAGGAAAATACTTGCTCTGGTTGATAGTGTTGGTTCTTTTCTAGCTCATAATCGACATATTTGCTCAGGAAATTGAGGCATGCTGCCTCCCGCGATATCACAAACATTTCATCCATTGTTTGTTTCGCGTACTCTACTATGCCGTCGGAGCGTAGCGATAATGCACCGGACATCACTGAGATGTCAATTTCAGGTAATTTCACCGAAAGCAAGTCGCCGTGCAAGAAAGTGTAGCGATCGTTTCGGTGAACCTTTCGGGCATCATCAATTAAGCGATCTGCAACATCTAAACCGATATAGCGGAAATCACTTCCAGTGCGGTGTTCCAGATAGGGAATTAAGTCGCCCAGGCCACAACCGACGTCTAGGATCGTTTTGCCTTTAGGATCAATTCCTCGAAACAATACGTCAAATCGTAAAATTTGATCTGCCTGGCTTCCCCATCCAACAGTGCGCAAATCGCGGCCGAAAAGACCAAAACGCTCATTGTAAAGATCGGAAGCGAGTTTAGAGTGGCTTTTTGAGTTCATAATTCACTCCATTCAAAAAAATGCCTTGCGTTCGACTCTAAGAGTTTTTTCATTTCAAGTTCATTAACTCCTTGGTTTCGTAGTTCCTGTATCGAGCTATGAAGCGAATCATGAAGTGATCTATCCGGATAGTCGGAACCGTAAAAGATGCGCTCGAACCTCATGCTTCGCATCGCATAAACCATGTCCTGTGTAACGGAACTTCCTCGGTAGTAAAGAAGTGAGTAAGACATATCCATGTAGATATTGGGCAAGCGTTTGGCTAGCATCATGAAATCGATGGCGTAGTGGCCGCCCATGTGTGCCCAAATTATGCGAGTTTTGGGACAGTGAAGTGCGAGCTTAGCATAATTTACGGAATTGAAATTTTGCATTAAGTTGGTTCCATCCGGGAATGCATCAATGAGGACCGGGACATTTAAGTCGCCAGCAAGTCGGACAAGTCTCTTCGTCGCATCGCTGTCAACATCAAATTTTTGTAATCGTGGATGGAGTTTTAACCCAATGAAGCCAAGTCGCTCAATTGCGTTTTGAAATTCTTTCTCGGCTTTTTGGGAATTTGGGTTGATGTTTACAAATGCCTTCATTGCGGAAAACTTGGAAATTGCATCGGAAACTTCTTCAGGAGACCAAGGTTGTGTTTCGAGGTGAAGCACAACGACGCGGTCAACGCTTGCTTGTTCCATTTGCCTTGCCAGTTCCTCTGCGACTTCGAACGCAGAGTTGCCACTTCGTTCGTCGAAATGAACGTGGGAATCAATAATCATGGGGAAATCTCAAAAGATATTAGGGATTCGGCAGTATCTGCCCTGAGTTGGGCTAGTGAAGGTGTATCTCCTTGGCTCAGAATATAGCCCAGGCGGTCGCCATCTACCGTGGCTTGACTAAATCTATCGCCCAAGGAGGCGAATGGTCCCGCCTCTACACCTTCTAGCAAGTTTGCAGAGTCGAAACCTTGCATTCCTGTTAGTATCCCGTGGCGCGAAGGAAAGAATCGCAAAACTGCGGAACGCGAAATTGGATCTATGGTGCCTAGTTTGATTCCGACAGCTTGCATAGCTGTAATTCGTGCAATATTTATTCCGCTTACTGCCGGAATCAATTTGTCAAACACGAGAAATCCACCTCCGCGACCTGCGACTTCGACCAATCCAACCGAACCATCATGCATGAGGATGACTTCGGCATGGCCCGGACCATTGCGGTATTGTAGTGCGTCGTACGCGGAAATGACTGCTTGTGAAATTCGTTGCAGTACCTCCGGTGGTCTTTCTGGTGTAGCGAGTTCGCTTGCTACTGTACCACGAGTTCCTTCTACTTTTTTCTTCTCTGTTATAGCTAGCAGATAGTGCTTCCCGTCCGCAAGGAAAGATTCTACAGTAAATTCGTTACCCTCCATGAAGGACTCAATCAGAACCTGCGAAGTACGCGTGAACTGGAAAGCGCGAGAAATGGCATCGCCTATATCGTCGCTTGCGGATTCCAGTTTTGTCACACCTCGACTTCCAGATGAATCCGAAGGTTTTATTATCAATGGAAAGCCAAAGCTTTCTATTTTTGACAGCGCGCCCTCTTTCGTGGTTACTACACAGAAATTTGGGCTAGGCACTCCATTATGTTTCCATAGGCTTCGTTGAATGGCTTTGTTGACCATACGGCCACACACTTCCGGACGCTCGCCGGGCAAGTTAAAACGATCTCGAATAACAGCGGCAAGCATTACACCAGCATCCGAAACAAAACTTACAGCGCCCTTTATGTCGCCTTCTAAAGATGCCAGTTCCTCGATGATGCCATCTACATCACTTAGCGGCTTATTTATGATATGGTCAGCATCTCTTAGGCCTTCCGCGTTTGGGTCGGTATCGATTGCGATAATTTTAAATCCAAGCTCTCGCGCTTGCTGTATACCATAACGTTGCCAGCGGCCTGCCGTTACCGCGACAAACCATGAACTCATAACAATGCCCCCACAATTTCAGCAACACGTTTTGCGCCTTGCCCGTCAATTAGAACTGATGCGGATCGTCCAGTGTGCCAAAGTGATTCACGATCATACTTTTTAAAAGATTCAAGGCCAACGCCCAGTAAGGCGCGGCGAGCTAAAGCGTGCTTTGCAATACTGTTTTCGGCCTCCGTTTGTGGAAGCACCACGATTGGCTTTCCGAGATACATTGCTTCAAACATACACCCACCGCCGTTCGTAACCACCCAACCGCTCATGGCTAAACGCACCGGCAGGTCATTTGGGTTGGTCAGTATTTCGTAGTGTTCGGAATGAGCTTGGCTTGGGCATAGAGGGCCTTGGATCAGGGTTACGTTAAATCCCATCGCTGAAAGCTGCCTTGCAGACGAGGGTCCTTGGCCAAGTTTATCACCACCGCCGAGAACAATCAAAACCCCCTCACCGTCGATGTTGCGAGGTTGATCAATAATATCCGTCCGTATCATTTGATAATCAAAACCGATATAGCTGCGCATTCTCGCTCGAACTTCTTTATGGGGAAAAATTGCGATTGCAACGTCCGGTTCGCAATCACCAAACCAATCCAAAGCGACTACACGTTGACCTAATTCTCTCGCACAATGGATTTTTTGGTCTATTCCGTATGGGGCATCCAAAACTACGA
Organism: Pirellulaceae bacterium; assembly: GCA_044359485.1. Lineage (GTDB taxonomy): Bacteria > Planctomycetota > Planctomycetia > Pirellulales > Pirellulaceae > JAFLCP01. The sequence continues at coordinate 5,442 of JBIKMB010000257.1, forward strand.
CTGAAGCAGGTTTGGCCAGTGCTGGTTGTGGTGGCAGCAACGATGAAGCATACTTTGATATTCCTGAAACGCGCACTAGCGTACCGTGCTTGCGAAGGGTTTCACTAAGTGTTAGCGTTCTTCTAATATGGCCATAGCCTATTTCTGGTCCCCCATCGCAGAATAGTTCAACGGTTGGGGCATTCATTTGAGATCTTCCAATCGTAGTCGTTCACCTGCTGCGAGGTCACGCTTAGCCTCTCGGCCTAAAACTTGCTCGAAATAAATTGGGTGAAGGCCAAACGAAGGCCGTATGCACCGAATATTGGTCTTGTTAATTGACTCTCCAGCACGAATGGGCGCAGAAACATACAATGAGCGCATCCCACTCATATTTAAAGCGGCACTAGCAGAAATTTCGTAACTAACTTGCCCCAGCGCTTTCTCAACCGCTCGGATATCTCTAACCAATTGAGTGAATTCTCTCTGGCTATTCGAGAAAAAGGAGTCTACCGTTTCTTCGCAAACATCTGACGCAAAATGCTTTTCAATCACCTTTGCGCCGATTGCCACTGCCGCAATAGCAACCGCGTTACCGATTGTGTGATCCGATAAACCAGCGATGACACCGAATCGCGCATTCATGTCGGGGATAGTTCGTAGGTTGCATTCCTCAAAAGGGGTCGGGTAAGCCGTTGTGCACTTGAGTAGAACTATGTCTTGAACCCCACACTCTTTTAATGTAAGAAGAGCAAGGTTGATATCGGTCAACTGAGCAAGTCCAGTAGATAGAATTACAGGCTTGCCAGTTCTTGCCACTCGCTTAAGCAAAGGAATGTGGTTGATCTCTGGCGAGGCAATTTTGTACGCATTTGCCCCTAGTGACTCCAGTAAATCGACAGCGGATTCGTCGAAGGGGCTAGAGAATACTTCCAGTCCTAGTCTTCGGGCCTCTGAAAATATCGTTTTGTGCCACTCCCAGGGAGTGTGTGCCGTATTGTAAAGATTCCAAAGTCTCTTGTAAGATTTCCAGGGACCCGTTATCAATTGGAAATCGGGAAGGTCACTGTTGAGGGTGATCGTGTCGGCAGTGTAAGTCTGTATCTTTAGAGCATCCGCTCCTGCTTCCGCAGCGCCCCGAACGATTTCAATCGCACGATCGAGATTGCCTCCATGGTTCCCTGACATTTCCGCTATGATGAAGCAGGGTTGCTCAGACCCTATTTGTTTGTGGCCAATACTAATCTTCATAGATAAGTCCTCTGCAAGAAAGATATCGTTTTTTGGTGTATGCTAAAAATAAAAGATAGCGGTTGGAAGTTGCTCTATGGCAAGAGACGAATTTAGGCTCTTGTTTGCGTAAGTAGCAAGTTGCCAGGAAACGCATTGCTGGAGGCTATAGGGATACTTTTTCGGTTACTATTCAGCCTGCTGAGACTGATCTTGGCTAAAACGAGAAAATCGGTTCAGCTAGTGGCATCATGAATGAGCCCAATAAAATACATAAGCGGCTTTGACAACGACATTGGTTGATGCCAATTTCTAGGATAAACTGCTCGATAATCGTCTTAGGCAACAAGAGGCACTGGCCTTTGCTAGTTCGGGCCCCGAGTTGATTGCGTTTACTATGCTGGCCCTCCAGCAGCGTCTCGCTTCAATCGAACCACAAACTGGTCCGAATACACCTCTAGCGGCCATTCCGCCCTTTGCTAAACCCAATTTCAAATCATCGAGTCAATCCAAAGAGAAGAAGCGTGGTGGACAACCGGGACATCCCGGAAAAACTCGAGATGCTCTCCCTTCCCCAGATCGTACTCGAAACCATCACTTGGATCATTGCCCTGAATGCCAGGGGAAACTGGTTGTCACTGGAGAGACCCGAAGCCGACGCAGTGAAGATATACCAGAGGATTTAAAGCCAGTCGTAAATGAAGATATCATTTATCGCGACTATTGCCCACGCTTCAAAAAACGGTTCGAGCCACGTGTTTCTGATCTGCTTCCCAGTTGCACACTCGGCAACCGTAGTCTAGTTCTCTCAGTTCTTCCGCACTTTCTCCAAGGCTTAACCATTTCACAGATTGTTGACACATTCAACTTTCACATGCGAATGAAGTTGACCGCAGGTGGTTTGGTGCAAATGTGGCATCGCTTAGCAGATTTGTTGTGTCTGTTACGAACCTCTGCATCAAGAAGGAATTGATGAAACAAAGCTACATGCCGATGAAACTAGCTGGAGGGTATCTGGTAACACGCACTGGTTATGGTGCTTTACTGGACCTAATGTCGTTTACTACCTGATCGATCGAAGTCGAGGCTCTCCCGCCTTACAGAAGTTTTTCACAAGAGCATTTGAAGGAACGCTGATTACAGATTTTTGGTCTGCGTACGATGCTGTGGAATGGGCTGATCAACAGAAGTGCTGGCCTCATTTACTTCGTGAGATGAGTAAGATCGTAGAGTATTTGACCGCAGAGTTAGATTGGAAGTCGTTCTCTCGCCGAGTGGTAGGTGTTTACCGAGATGCCAAGAAACTG
>JBIKMB010000066.1:0-25989 GCA_044359485.1 Pirellulaceae bacterium
GTACAGTCCAGTCGTGGAGCCCCCCTTTATCCGCAGTGAAGCCTTCGGAGTTTTGTTTGGCAACCGAGTCAAATGATGCTCCACCTAGAAATACCGAGTTGCCCATTTCAACGATTTTTCGTTCCGCGTCGGCTTTCGTTGGGTGTTTATCGAAGCGAACGGTCAATTGTCGCCAGCGTGCTCTGGCAGGTCTTTCCCAGTCTTCGATTTTTCCGTCATACGCGGAACGAAGTTCGGCGAGAAGGATCTTAGGTTGTTCGGGAACCTTTATTGCAACTACCTGTTGTGCCATAACGTTCTCGATGAATTGTCGCTCCATGACAGCCACGGAGAAGCCTTTTTCTTGCAATTTATGGTCGAGGCTGAGTAGGTCGTCTACTTTGTTGGATTCGAGCATTTGGGGGACGCGTTGTTCGTAAAAGATTTTTCGTCCCTTGGCCATCGCGGTGCGTTTGGCATCTTCTTGCTGGGCAATGGTCATGTTCTTGCCCCCCATTTGCTTAAAGAATTCGAGGTACATGACCTTGGTGGGGATGTAAGCTTTTAGGGCAGGTCGAATATATTCGCGACGCATTTTGGCGAGTTGGGCCTTGGGGATTTTGTCGGCGTACTCCATTAAAATGCTGTCGACAATCGGAAACATCTCGCCTGCTAAAATGTGATCTGGGCCAACGACCGCGATCAGTTCGCCCGCTTCGAAGCTGGATTGTGGGAGTGACGAAGAGGCGTCTGGCGAAGTAAAGCCAACTTGCGAAACGCCAGATGGGCTCTTTGGATTAGGGGGTTGGGCGAACAGACCGTTGGTGTTCAGGCTCAAGAAGATGAGCATGCAAGCGAGCCAGGTTAACGTTGTGTGTTCTGGCCGAACGTATTTTTTTATTGTAAACATCCAGTTCATGACCGCATCCATGCTTTTCGAACCGAATACACCGACATTCTGAAACGTACGGCTATCCTGGAGTGTACCGTTGGAACCTTGGCGAGCGACACGAGCCGTGCGTTCACTGCAGAATAAATTTCAGGAGCCGAGGGAGTTTACGGTATCTGTTCGACGAATCGCAATAGCATTTCACTTAGAACCTGCGACTCGTCAAATTTAATCCAAGCATCGAACCCACACGGCGGCGACTTGACTGTTTTCTTGCGGCGGGCCAAGCTTCGATCGGTTTTGGGGTGGTAAGTGATTTGATAGCAAGGCGTGGGTGATCGAGGCGTAGTTCGGTTGCGTGGTGTTTGGGGTGGGAGTGCGTGGCTTGGGGGGGAGGTTTGATTTGGGGGCGAGGGTCAAGGTATCGATCGAGTGGCTGCGGGGAGGGTTACTCGAAGATTTTTCTAGCGATCGCGATCCAATCGATTTTTTCGGTACGGGTGTGCCCGGTGAAATAGTATGCTTTTTGATGATCGACGATACGAAGTTTTTCTTTTCTGCGGCGAGCGAGTTGTTCCATGCGGCTTCGGTCTGTGTAGGTGAGGACGAGATATTCATCTTCGGTGGTGATGCTTTTGACCATCCAAATTGCGGCATCGACTCTGAGTTCGGCCAACTGGAATAGCCGCTGAGTTTCTACCGGAATGTTGCCGAATCGATCGAGCAGTTCCAGTTGCAAGTCCTTTAGTTGACGAACATCATCGAGGCGGGTGAGTCGTCGGTAGAGATCGATTTTATGCCGCATTTCGGGGACGTATTCCGATGGGATGAACGCTTCTACGGGTAGATCGACGTCGACTTCGGTGGTGATTTTGGGAGCTTGGTGGGTGAGGTTGCGAACCGCGTTTTCCAGCATTTGGCAATACAATTCGTAGCCGATGGCAGCGATGTGGCCACTTTGGGCTGTTCCGAGCAAGTTGCCGGCACCGCGAATCTCGAGATCGCGCATGGCGATGCCGAAGCCGGCACCGATGTGGCTATATTCCTCGATGGCGTGTAGACGTCGCGAGGCATCGGGGCTGAGGTGTTTGAAGCGATCGACGAGCATATAGCAATACGCTTGGTGTTTATACCGGCCGACGCGACCGCGCAGTTGATGCAATTCGGCGAGGCCATATCGGTCGGCTTCATCGATGAAGATGGTGTTGGCGTTGGGTATATCGAGGCCGCTTTCGATGATTGTGGTAGCGAGCAGGATATCGTAGCGATGTTCGATAAAATCGATCATCACTTTTTCGAGTTGATGTTCGGGCATTTGTCCATGGCCGATGATTAGGCGGGCTTCAGGGGCGATGCGTTGTAAGCGGGAAGCTATGGCATGGATATCTTGGATACGATTATGGACGAAATAAACTTGTCCATCGCGGTTTAGTTCGCGCATAACGGCGTTGCGAATAAGATTATCGTCGAAGCGAACCACGCGTGTTTCGATGCTCAATCGATCCTCGGGGGGTGTTTCGAGGTTGGAGATATCGCGAATACCGATCAGCGACATGTGCAGGGTACGTGGGATGGGTGTTGCGGAGAGTGTGAGGACATCGACATTGGATCGAATGGTTTTCAAGCGTTCTTTGAGTTCGACGCCGAAGCGTTGTTCCTCGTCGATGATGATGAGCCCCAGGTTGTAGAATTGAACATCTTTGGAGGCGAGTCGATGTGTGCCCACGACGATATCGACTCGACCTGCTTCGAGTTCAGCGAGTGTTTGTTTTTGTTCTTGACCGGTGGCGAAACGGCTTAGTTTGGCGATAGTGAATGGGAACTCGGCGAAGCGTTCTTGAAATGTTTTGAAGTGTTGTTCGGCCAGGACGGTGGTTGGCACGAGCACGGCGACTTGGTAACCGCTATCGACCGCTTTGAAGGCGGCTCGCATGGCAACTTCTGTTTTGCCGAAGCCGACGTCGCCGCAGATCAGTCGATCCATGGGGCGAGCGGTTTGCATATCGGTCTTGGTGGCCGAGATAGCCGACAGTTGGTCTGTGGTTTCTTGATAAGGAAAGGATGTATCGAATTGCGCTTGCCAAACGCTATCGGCTTCGAAGGCGACGCCGGGTTGCGATTTGCGACGGGCTTGAAGATCGAGATACTCTGCTGCCATATCTTGAACGGCGCGTTGAGCGGCCTTTTTTTGGCGTTGCCATGTTTGGCTGCCAATGCGAGCAAGTTTGGGTTTTGATTTTGTGCCGCCGATATAACGTTGAACCAAATCGATTTTGGAAGCAGGGACGTACAGTTTTGCCTTCTCATCGAATTCGATTTCAAGATGTTCTTGTTGCAATCCGTGGCGATCCAGCATCGTCATACCGCGATAGATTCCGATGCCATGCGAGAGGTGGACGACGAGATCTCCATCGCGAAGATCGAGAAAGCTATCGATGGCTTTGGATTGGATCCTTTTGGAAGGGCGTCGCAGCATGGCTCTGCGGAAGAGTTGCGTTGCGCTGAGAACCAATTTGCCTTCTGGTAATATTTCAAAGCCTGAGGCGAGGGTTGCGATTGCGATTTTGACTTGGCCGTTGAGGAAGGTTTGGCTGTCGGCCAGAAGTTCTTGCAGGCGTTTGGCCTCACCTTCATTTACGGCGACCAGGAGGGTTGGGCGTTTGGCGGCCGCCTTATCGATATCCTTGGCCAATGTTTCCAGTTCGGCGGTATAGCGTTGGACATCGCCGATAGGAACGCGCAGCAGATCGCCCTGATAACCGGCAGCGGCGATTTGATAACCGAAGACGACCTTGCGCTGTTGCAGACTCGCGATCAATTCCGGTGGTGGATGAAAGCGATCTGGAAAGGGAATGCGATGCAGGAACGAGTCGGTGGTGTGAAGGATCACGTTCGGTTCATAGAGCAGCGATGCGAGTTGTTGGGGGAAGTAATCGAGCAATGTGCTGTTAGATTTGACCGTGGGCTTGGCTGCAAGCAAGGTGACCGATTGTAATGATTCGAGGCTGCGTTGCGTGCCGATGTCGAAGCGACGAATGGATTCTATTTCATCATCAAACCATTCGACACGAATCGGGTCGGGCATATCGCCAGCGTAAATATCGATGATACCGCCGCGCGAGGCGAATTCGCCGGCAAGTTGTACGGAGGTTGTTGCGTGATAGCCTGCGGTGATGAGCCAGCTTTTAAGTTCGTTTTGCGGGATCTGTTTTCCTACGGTGAGCGGAATGCCCTGAGCCAACATTTCAGCAGGACTGGGGACTCGGCCGATGAGGGCGACGAGCGTCGAGACAACAACGGGGGGCAAGTCCTGGATCGGCGCGCTGGCATTTTGATCCTGGTGGTGATAGCGATACAGAGCGCTGAGGACTTGGTTGCGTTGAGTGGTTTCGCGTTGCAGAAGAGAGTCGAGTTCGACTTCTTCGCTGACGGGTGGAAAGTAGAGGAGTGGTCGATCGATAAGTTGGCCTAATTCCTCGAAGACCATTTCGGCTTCGTTCACATGCCCGAGCAGGATTAGCCATGGGGTGTCTTGGCCGGCGGTGACAAGTGAGGCAGCTACAGCAGCGACCGTACCGGGCCAGATACCTTCAAGGGATACGACCTTTGAATCGCGAAGCGTTTGGAATGCGCGCAGCATCTCCGGATGATTCGACAATTCGTGAATCACTTCGCTCAAAGGCGCTGCAGAGGACGAATCCTCTGAGCCATCGATCGCTGCCATTCCGTATCCTGATGAGTTAGTTGGTTGGGATCCGTTCCAATTTGGTTTATCGTATGTCACAATGCCTAGTCGGCAAGGCCTGAGTGGGGTTGAACTCTAGCGGACGGTTGCAAGTTAGGCGACCCTATCCGGAGAACCCGAACATCGAGGCAAGCGCCAAGAGGGCTGATGGTTCTCGGCCGCCTTTGCGCTGAAGCCTCACGGCCGATGTCTCATTCGACTCTGCTTTTAAACATTTTGTGTTATCCAATTATTGCGTGTTGAACACTAACGCTCCTACCCGTCGGTCGCTCGAAAGTTTCTCACGGATCGTGCTTTTGGGCTCGAGCGTCCGGTCGATGGCCCAAGCGTGTCGCCGTTTGCGAGTTTCGGGGCAACCGGTGTTCATTTGGTCGGTGGATCAGTTTGCCGATCGGGACTGTATCGCTGCCTCGGATCAGGTCAGCCAAGTGGAGTTGAGCGCTCTCGAGCTAGGTATGTTCGAGGATGAGAATTATTTGGGAAAGGACCTCCTCTTTGTGCCAGGGGGTGGAACGGAGAATGATTCGGCGCTCATCGAGCAAATAGCGGAAAAACATTGGTGGTGTGGCATCATGGGGGAGAGTTTGCGAGCACTCCGCGACCCCGACACGTTGTTCAGACTTGCGCGGGAAGTGGAGCTCAGGACCCCGCCCACGTACACCCATCAAACACATCCGACCTGGCAAAGTTTCGCAGTACAGGGGGCGGATTTGCTGAAGAATGCAGATTTGCTGAAGAATATTGAGTGGTTGTGGAAGTCTGCCAAGAAGGGGGGAGGGCTTGGGGTTTCGAAGGTTCGAACGGAAGAGGAGCTTCGCTATTTTTTTTCGCAGCCCACTGGGGATTATCTGCAGCAATTTGTGCCTGGCACCACTTTAGGGGCCACTATTATCATTTCTGCTAATGGCCAGGCGAAGTTTGTGGGTGCTTGCCGTTTGTTGACCGCATCGGATTGCGTGACGGGGGTGGGGATACGGGCAGCATCGAAGGGGGCATCGATCGAGAAGGTTGAGGCGAAGCTTGAGGCAAGAACGGACTATCCCTACTTATTTTCTGGTGCGATAGGTCCGGTCGAATTGTCGGAGAACGTGATTGACAAACTTTTGCGATTTGCCGAGAGGAGTCATGGTTGTTGGGGGGTGAGGGGTTGGTTTCAAGTGGACTTCATTTTGGATTCCGAGGGGGAGGCTTGGGTGTTGGAGGTCAATCCAAGATGGTCGGCAACGATGGAGATTTACGAGAGGGCGTTGGGTTGTTCGCTGCTAGCCGAGCATCTCAGCGCGTGGGGTATTGAGTCCTTGGAAATTGAAGCGAACGATCGAGCGGTGGGAAAGGTTTGTTGGAAAGAGATTGTGTATGCCGACGAGGATGTGTTTTGGAAGGAGGGGCATCAAGCGAAGGTGGATGCGTTGAATGCGTTGCAATTGGAGACATTGGGTTGGCCATTGATTGCGGACATTCCATTGGGAGAGCAACATTTTTCGCGAGGGATGCCCATATTTTCGGTGCTTGCGAGCGGTAGCAGCGAAAAGGAATTGCTTGAGCAGCGGGCGATGGGGCGAGCGGTCTTGCGGTAGAAACTCCCTGAAAGTTGACGCAAGAAGTTGTATCGATTGTGACGATAAAGACAAAGTTACTGATTGTGGCAACTGATTGTCACAATGGGAGAAGGCTTTCTGGCAGGGGGTGCCTTATGTCTTTTCGCTTGTTGAATAGCGCTTTGACTTTGTTTGTATCTTGTGGCATGGCGACTTACGTGGCGGCAGCCCCGCAGCGTCCGGTAGTTCCTGGCACTGGGATTGAGTTACCGCAGGTTGCTGATGACTTTGAGGATCCGAAGTGGAACTATGTTCCGAAGAATCCGAAGAGCACCGAGGATATCAATGAGAATCAAGCCCAGCCGACCGGCGTGAGCACTAATGGTCGTTGGTATGAGGGTATTAAGCGTGGGCATCCGGATGAAGTTCGTCGGGTTGTAACACCGCCGGGAGGATTAGAGGGTAGCACGGGCGCATTGATGATGCGTTCGTTGTTTACCGGAATCCCGAGTCGTCCGAGCAATACGGTTCATCAAGATGACTTTGTCGCGAATGTTCAGTATCGATTGAAGGGTCCGATCGCGGTTTCGCAAACGCCATCGGTAACAACTCGCGTTTATTTGCCACCGATTTCGGAATGGGAGCCGCGCAACGGTCCTCAATTTGGATTTCGAGCAGCGATTGAAACGACGGCGATGAAGGAGAAGAAAACATTCCTATTCAGTTCTTCTTCGGAAGAAAACGAAGTGTATTGGCCCGGGCTGTTCATCGTCAAAGAGAGCAAAAAGGTCGATGGTCAGATCGAGCATTACGCGCATTTTCGAATTCGAGCTGGGCGGAACGGGGGGGATTTGAAGGGACCGAACATTGAGTCGACAGGTTGGTGGACTCTGGGTATGTCCTTCACGCCAGATGGCATGGTACATTATTATGCTCGTCCGGGTGTAGAGGATCTGACGGCTGAAGATTACATCACTTCTCAATTTCCTTATGGATATCGTTGTGAAAGATTCCGCACTTTCTTTTACAATGTGGTCAATGGGGACAACGGCAGGACTTGGAGTACGGCTTGGATTGTGGACGATCCTAAAGTCTATGTCGGCAACAGTGGTGGACGCGTCGCAGCGACTCGAGCGCCGACGAAGACGAACAAGCGTTAGACGGATTGCCACCTTGGGTTTGGATGTCAGGGATGATTTGTACATCCCGACATCGCGAGGGAGAAGGTGGTGAATAGAAAAGATATTGTTGGCCCGCAACTCGCAGAAGACGAAATACGGCGATTCGTATTGGGATCGTTCTGTTCTCAGTTGGAGCGATGTGGGAGTGAAAGAGATGTACTCGACCTTGCGCTCCGTGGGGGAGAGTCGTGTGTTGGTGCGGTGGCACTGCACTGGTATCGCCAGCAATTTAGGCAATGGAAGAAAGTCGGTGGTGTTGGGCTGGGGGGCACTTCACCACTGACTGCTCTTTTGGATCATCGCGATGGGCCGCATTTGCATGGTCCAGGCTATTGGGAACTCTTTTTCCCAGCGATTTCAGCCCAAGAGACTCCGCAATTTTTGGTTGCGCTTTGGAGTCAAACGCCAACAGATTCTCAATTGAACGCTTGCAAGTTTTTGTCGCAGGCCGTTTTCGATGCACTGCAGCTTTTTAAGTCGCGTGAGAGGTTGAAGCAGCGAGGGGATCTCTTAGCGGTTTTGTTTCAGGAAGCGAGTGCTTGGCATTTGCATCAAGACACGCCGCGCATGCTGGAAGGTTTTGCACGCATCCTAAGTTCTGCGATGCAAGCGGATCGAGCGAGTCTGTTTTTATGGGATCGACCTGCGAAGCAATTGTTGGGTTATCCTGCTTTGGGTGTCGAGGGTGGAGAGCTGCGTATCTCTGATAGAGCGGGGATTGTGGGTGCGGTGCTTCAGAATCTGCAACCGAAGCGATGGGACAGTGGGGATTCGGAAGCGGAAGTCAATCGCCGCATTGACCAGCAAACAGGTTATCGCACGCAATCTTTAGCGGCCGTGCCCTTGGTGGATAGTCGCGGTCATGCATTGGGTGTGTTGGAGTTGATCAATCATGCGGAGGGGGCATTTACGGCTGAGGATGAGCGGGTGCTAATGGAGTTAGCAAAACCGATCTCGATGATACTTGAGGGTATCAAAACAATCGAAGGTTTGACGAAGAGCCGAGATTATTGGGTATCGACGGAGCAGGAGCGTGTTCGTGTATTGGGGCATTGCTCTAGCATAGAAGCGATTCGGCAGATGACGACTCGCGTTGCCGCTACGGATTTAGCGGTGATGATCCTTGGAGAAAATGGAACGGGAAAGGAAGTGATTGCTAAGTCGATTCATCTGCAGAGTGAGCGGCGTAGTGAGCCGTTTGTGGCGGTCAATTGTGCGGCGATCGCGGAGAGTTTGCTGGAAAGCGAATTGTTTGGTCATGAGAAGGGTGCATTTACCGATGCGATATCGAGTCGAGCTGGCAAGTTTGAACTGGCTGCAGGGGGAACGTTGTTTCTCGATGAAATTGGCGATATGAGTTTGAATGGACAGAGCAAGTTATTGCGAGTGTTGGAGGATAAGATTGTTGTGCGTGTGGGTGGTTCTGCGCCGATTTCGACCGATGTGCGAATCATTGCTGCGACAAATCAAAACCTGGTGGAGTTGGTCGCGCAGAAGAAGTTTCGGGAGGACTTGTTCTTTCGATTGAATGTGGTGACATTGCGCTTGCCTCCGCTGCGTGAGCGGGGAGAGGATGTACTGGAGTTGGCACATTTTTTTCTCGAGCAATTTTGCCAGAAGATTCGGCGAGCGGTGCCGGTATGGAGCGAAGCGGCGAGGAAAAAAGCGTTGCAATATCATTGGCCAGGTAATATTCGCGAGCTGCGCAACATGATGGAGCGGCTCGCCTATTTGCATGTAGGTGATGAAGTTCAGCCGAGTGACTTGGATATCTTGGTGCCGAGGCCAGGAGCGTCGAGTGAGACAGGCGGGGCTTTGGCGATTGATGTTGATAAATCCTTAGCCGATATCACGGATGATTTTCAAGTGAACGTGATTCAAGCTCATATTGATGCGGCCGATGGTAATATCAGCGCAGCGGCTCAAACTCTGGGACTGCATCGTTCGAATTTGTATCGGAAGATGCGACAGCTTGGGATGCAGGTTGACGATTGACAGGAGCTTAGGCGCTTGGATGATCTTTGTGCATCCAAAGTCCGAGGCCTGGATCTTTGATGAAGTAGTATTTTTCGCCGTCGGCAGTGGTATGCCAACCGGTGTCGATATGAGCGACCTGATATCGCTCACTCATGGCGACATGATCTGCGTATTGGTAACCGACGCTTTCAACTTCTTCGCGCGAGAGTGGGCCTGGTGCGTAGTAGACGGTAAAGCGATTTTCGGATGAGCCGTGAATGAGATGAGCGGCAGCAGATAAGTTGTTTTTCAGCTCGGGAAATTTTTCGACGCGATCGAGTATTTCGGGAGTTGTGCGATAGCCGTGGGCGCGGATGAGTCGATCGATTTCGGGATCCTCGCCAAATTCTTTTACACCGGGGGCAATGATGATTAATTTTCCGCCGGTCGCGACCGCCATACGGGTGCGATAGATGGCTTTATTGGCGAGCCAAGTTCGCCGATATTTGGCAGGATTCATGGTGACGACAACTGTTTGCGGTGCTTCGTCTAGTCGAGTGCAATTCACTTCGGCTGCCAATTTACCCGCTTCAAAAAAAACGTCATGCTCCATGCCGATGAAGAGTCCTCGCGTCATCTTGCGACCATCGGGTAAGGATTCGATCACTGTTTGAATGTAAACGATCGGCATGTTTTGGCAGAATAGTTCGGATGCTCGATTGAGTATTTTGCGAAGTGGCGTATCGCAGCGGCCCATGATGCGTTCCATGCCATAGAGCGCGCTGAGGTAATGGCTTTCATTGATCCCTGCGTAGCCGCCGGTTCCCACAAAAATATTCTTGTTGTAGTTGGCCATGCCAATAACTTCATGAGGAACAACTTGTCCGATGGAGAGCATTAAATCGTGGCCACCATGAATCAATAGTTTGTTCACTTGAGCGGGCCATGGTCGATGATAGATGCCTTCGGTAACTTCTTGGACGAAGGATGCGGGAACTTCGCCGAGAGTGACTACGTCTTTGCGCCAGCGATGTGGGCGGAACAGATTCAGAGGAACTCCTGGGAACATGTGCGTCAATTCAGGTTCATCCATCGGCGCATGGGTTCCAAGTGCGGGAAGGATGTCTTTGATTTTGTTCCCTAGGAGTTCATAGCAGAGCGTCGTGATCTCGCCAGCGCGTGAATCGAATCGCGTGTGGTCTGGGGGAATGACAAGGACCTTTTCGGCTTGTCCCCGCTGGCTGTGATATTTCTCGAGTGCTTCGACGAGCCCCGACTTTAAATCAGCGGCGGTGAGGGCTTCAGTGCGGGATCCGCGAGCGTAGAGCAACGTCATAGCAATCCTTCAAAAACGCGAAAATCTCGTGCCAATCGGGCGGATTAAATCTAAAAAACGGGGCAAGTTGGCCTAAATCGGGTTAGTGGTGAACAAATTTGCGGAGCAGCGCCCAAAAATTGCCCACCTCTCGCCTTTAATCGTATAATGTTTTGCCGTGTTGTAACAGGCAGTCGGCGTGAAGTATCGCCACTACCGGAATGTATCAACCGCGCCAGGGACGACCAGACCATGCATTTTATCAGGAATCGCTCCATCTCATTTTTTCAACTTTGGCTTGCCTCCATGTTGCTCGTCGTGGGGGTTCAGTCGCATACACGCGGACAAGGTGATGCGGCTGAGAAGGGAATCGAGAAAGCTTCCAGCAAGTCCGAAGAGAAGTCGCTGGATCAAGGGAACGATGTTCCTCTACCCGTCGGCTTTGTTATTTCGGTTCCATTGCCTTTGGCTGGTGACGCGGATGAACGGGTGATTGCACAGTTGAGGTCGATCATCGAACAGCCGAAGGACTCTGCGTTAAGACCCGTGGTGGTTTTGCACTTTAAGTCTGCCCCGAAAACCGATCTCGGAAGTCCGGTGGTCGAGCCAAAAGATAATAACCAGGTTAAATCGATTGGGGATGGAAGCAATTTCGAAAGGGCATTGAGCTTGGCCCGTTTTTTGGCAAGTGCCGATGCTGCGGGAATCAAGTCGGTGGCATTTTCGACCGATCCTGTCGAGGGACACGCTCTGCTTCCCGTCTTGGCGTGTGAGCAATTTGTTTTGGGCACGAATGCATCTTTGGGGAACGTGATTCCCGGACAGGCCGTTGATGATGAAACGGTGATCGCAGCGTACCAGCAGATTGTCAAGCGTCGCAGATCGGTGCCCGAAGCGGTCGTCAACAGCATTTTGAATCCGAAGGCTGGCGTGTTTCGCTTGGAGATGGTGAATGGTGATATCCAGTTTGTAAATTCAAATCTCCGTGAACAACTGCGCGAGAAGGGTGAGTTGTGGAATGAGACGGAGATTGCTAAACCGGGCAACACCTTTCGAATAACAACGCCCAGACTTCTCGAATTGCAGTTGATGCAAGCGAGCGCTGATTCGTTTGAAGATCTCACCAAGGTTTTACAATTGGCCGGTTTGCCTCAGGATGCGGCAACACCGCTTGGCAAGTTGCAAGGTGTAATCGTAAACGTCGAAGGTCGCATGCATCTGAGACGAATAGCTACCTTGATTCACGGGATGCAGAAGGCGATTGAGTCGGGTACCAACTTGATCGTTTTGCGAATTAATAGCGAAGGTGGTTCGATTGCATCGAGTCTACAATTGGCGACATTTCTAGCGAATTTAGATCCTACCAAAGTGATGACGGTGGCTTATGTCGATGGAAGTGCGCGCGGTGATGCAGCTTGGGTTGTAGCCGCATGCCGTCAGCGCTGGATGGAGCCGAGTTCTTATTGGGGTGGAGCGGGCGAAGCGACGATTGGAATAAAGGAGTTGGAAGAGGCGCGAAAGCCGCTTGCCGAATTATCTAATCGAAGCAAGATCGACCTATCGACTCTTTTTGGATTAGCCAGTCCAGATGCGCCGCTGGCGATTTATCAGCATAAGCTAGAAGGACGCAAAGAGCGGTTTACGCCTATTCTTTTGCAAGAGCGCGGTGACCGTGAGCAATGGTCAGAAATCGCTAAATTGGATTGGAAGTCTGGTGTAAAGCCGAATGAGGCATTTGAGGAAGGTTTGTGTTTGGGCGAAATGAAGTCCATCGATGAAATTGGGGTGAAATTGAAATTGGATCAGCCATTGTCCACGCTGCGTTTGCCGTGGTTGGAGTTGCAAATGCAACGTTTGGCAAATTCGATGTTTCTCAAGAGCCTTTTGTTGATGATCGCGATCAGCGCGCTGATGTCCGAGTTGGGAACGCCCGGTTTAGGTGTGGCGGGATTCATCAGTCTGCTGGCCTTTTCGGCTTACTTTTGGCTGCAAATGTTTAACGGAACCTTAGCTTGGCTTGAGATCATCCTGTTTGTCGCTGGGGCCGCATGCCTAGTAATCGAATTGGCCGTACTACCAGGCTTTGGCATCTTCGGAATCGGCGGCATTATCATGCTGGGCTCTGCGCTGATCCTGGCTAGCCAATCTTTTGTGTTGCCGACGAACTCCTATCAATTGGATCGTTTTGCTTGGAATCTTTTGGGAATGTCGGTCGTGGCGGCCAGTGTGCTGTTGGCGGCGTTTGTATTCCGCAAAGAAATCGACCGCCTTTTGCGAGGAAGGGAAATCGCCCTATTGCCGGCGGGGACCGAGGATCTTGCCGAGCTGGAGCGAAGAGAATCGATGGTGGATTGGGGTTATTTGCTGCACCAAGAAGGATTCACAAAGACTCGGCTTTTGCCATCCGGTAAAGCTCAATTTGGCGACCAACTGATTAGCGTGTTGAGCGATGGGGAGGTGATCGATGCCGAGCAGAAGGTGCGGGTCGTTTCCGTTCGCGGAAATACGGTACTGGTGGCTGCGATTCGTTGAATGTTGTAGCATCTTTTAAAATGGTACGATGAGTTTGCGAGAGTCTAGAAAGCAATTTTCATGTCGGCCCCTTGGTGGATCGTAACACTTGTTTTTTTAGCCCTGATGCTGTTGATCTTGGACTTGATTGTTCCAAGCGCAGGGGCATTGTTGCTGCTCTCGTTGATCTCGGCAATTTCCGCCATTGTGATCGCTTTCCAGTATGATTATTACTGGGGCATGGGGACATTGATCGCACTCTTTGCGGTGACGCCGTGGCTTGTTTTTTTGGCGATGAAGATCTGGCCGAACACATTTATTGGCAAAATGATTATTCGCGCCCGACCCGATTCGCCCGAGGAGGTGCTCCCCGATACAGAGCAAATGCGTGAATTGAAGTCGATGATCAAGGAGGTTGGAGAGGCGGAGACGAACTTTTTTCCAAGCGGTACAGTGCTGATCCGCGGGAAACGTTTCGATGCCAACAGTCGAGTGGGCTACATTGCGAAGGGAACAGTGGTGGAAGTGCTGGCAGTGCACCTGGGGCACTTGGTTGTTGTTCCCTGCGATCCAACCAGATTAAATAGTATCGGCCATGAAAAACAAGCAATAAGTGGGGTAATTCATGGCGCGGAGGTGAATTCAACTCTGGAAATTGAAGAGGCTAGCCCTGGGATTCAGCCGAAAGTACGGGATTGGTCGTTGGATGACGAACGGTTGCTGAATCAAACGCTCAATCCATCTTTGGACCAATCTTTGGAGGGGATCGATCTTTCCAGCGACTTAAAGGACGAGGAAAAGAGGAGTTAAGTCGCTCGGGGTTTTTTCAAGGTGGGCTGAACGGCCTAAAGATTGGGTGACAAAACGATGTACCGTGATACTCTTGCGAGTTGCGATCCGTTATCATAGGTGCCTTGGGAGAAAGGATCGCCGCTCTGGTTTGTGCAGTCTCTGCAACGCTTTAGGCGTTAGGCGTTAGGCGTTAGGTTGGCAGGCGAGTGCGCGTTTGGCAGTGTCACGATGGAAGGTGATGCGGTTTTATCTCTGAGTTCTATTTGATGTCTGAGAACGAAATTCGAGAAGAAGCGGGAGAAATGTCTCGATGACTACCTTGATGCTTTTAGCGCAGGCAGGCGAATTGCCACCGGTTTTGGTTTTGGGTGCTGCTGGTATTATTTTGTTGGTAATGCTGAGCTTGTTTGCATTCTTCGCCAAGTTCTTTTGGCTATGGATTCAGTGCATCATGACAGGCGCGGACGTTGGGTTGTTGGACTTGGCGGGGATGTGGTTCCGCAAAGTGGACCAGCGAACGATTGTGCGAGCGAAGATTATGGGTGTGCAAGCGGGCTTAACCGATCAGGAAGTTCCTGTTAAGGCGTTGGAAGCGCATTATTTGGCTGGTGGTAACGTGATGCAGGTGATTAAGGCATTGATCGCGGCACGTAAATCCAAAATTATTTCATTATCGTTCCGCGAAGCTACCGCAATCGACTTGGCTGGTCGAGACGTGTTGGAAGCGGTACAGACAAGTGTTTATCCGAAGGTGATCGATTGTCCGCCGCGGGGAGCCGCACGGCCTTCGCTCGACGCCGTCGCCAAGGATGGTATTCAATTAAAGGTTCGCGCTCGTGTGACCGTTCGCGCCAATCTCCAGCAGGTGATTGGTGGAGCGATGGAAGAAACGATTATCGCGCGTGTTGGTGAAGGTATTGTGAGCGCGATCGGTTCATCGGAAGATCACAAGATTGTATTGAAACATCCCGACCTTATTTCTAAAGCGGTATTGGCGAAGCGGTTGGATTCTCAAACGGCTTTTGAGATTGTTTCGATTGATATCGCTGACATTGACGTGGGCGAAAACATTGGAGCGAGACTTCAGGCGGATCGAGCGGAAGCGGACATGCGTGTTGCTCGGGCACGCGCTGAAGGGCGACGAGCAAACGCGGTGGCAACGGAGCAAGAAAACATCGCAAAGATTGAAGAGAGCCGAGCCAAGTTGGTCGAATCGGAAGCTGATATTCCCAAAGCGATGGCTGATGCTTTCCGTACAGGTGTGTTGGGCATCATGGATTATTATCGATTGAAGAATGTGGATGCGGATACTGCAATGCGGAAATCGATTGCGGGAACTGGCAACAACTCGACGTCTGCTGTAGCTAGCTAGTCGATGCTTTCCTTGATCTTCCCGTGAGCCAGGTTTTGGAGAGTTGAGCATGTCGGACAATCTTGAGGATTTTCTGCGTCAAGCTGCGCAGCGTCGGCAGCAACGAGCGGCGGGCCAGAAGCCGGCGTCGGAGCAGCAGCGAGCGCCGGTGCGCAGAGTGGAACGTTCGCGACAGGTGGTCGAAGCCGAAATCATCGATTCGGAGGATTCTGGCGAGAGCGTTTCTCGGCGTGTGATCTCTCCCAGTCCGGTAACTCAGCCGCATGTGGTACCAACGTTAACGCCTACGGTCTCACCGTCGAAAGAAATCGATTCGGCTGATGAGAGAATGGCGAAGCATGTTCAGGATTGGTTGGTGCATCCGGTATCTAATCTCGCCAGTCAGACGGCTTCGGCAGCCAGCGCAATTTCTGCAGAAGTGATACCCGTTCAGGAGACGGCTGGTATAAAATCTTCCACCAACACGCAAGTTCGCAAAGAGTTTAAGCATCCATTGGTCGACATGTTGCGACGGCCTGAAACCTTGCGGGCGGCATTTATTGTTGGCGAAATCCTCAAGACAAAATTTTAAGATGTATTGATACATGGCCCAGCATTTGATTAGTCCGCAAACTACCAAGGTCGGATGGATTGGCACGGGAGTGATGGGCAAGAGCATGTGTGGCCATCTGCTGAAGGCTGGATTTCCGGTGACGATTTACAATCGTTCGCCGGAAAAAACGCGGGAGCTGGTGGCGCAAGGGGCGGCAGTGGCGTCTACTCCAGCTGCGGTCGCTGAGGCGTCGGATGTCGTGTTTGTCATGGTTGGATTTCCTCACGATGTGCGTGAGGTCATTCTGGGTGAAGTAGGCGTGCTGACAACCTTGCGTGGGGCTGGAATTGTGGTCGATATGACGACCAGTTCACCGCAGTTAGCGGCTGAAATTTATCAAGCGGCCCAATCGCGAGGCTGTCATTCGCTCGACGCGCCGGTGAGTGGAGGCGATATCGGCGCCCGTGAGGCGCGATTGTCGATCATGGTGGGTGGAGATCGCGAGCCATTTGAAGCGTTGATGCCATGTTGGGAAGCGATGGGTAAAACGATTCAATATCAAGGTGGGGCCGGTTGCGGGCAACACACAAAAATGGTCAATCAAATATTGATTGCCAACAACATGGTTGGTTTGTGTGAAGCCATGTTGTATGCATACCGATCGGGACTTGATCCCGTCGAAGTATTGAAGTCTGTATCGTCGGGTGCTGCGGGGAGCTGGTCGTTGTCCAACTTGGCACCGCGAGTTTTAAAGAATGATTTCGAACCAGGCTTTTACGTCGAGCATTTTGTGAAGGATATGGGCATCGCGTTGGATGAAGCTCGCCGTATGAAATTGGCATTGCCCGGTTTGGCCCTGGCTCATCAGTTGTATGTCGCGCTATGTGCGCAGGGGATGAGTCGGCTTGGGACACAAGCTTTGATTCAAGCGTTGGGGACATTGTCCGCATTAGATTGGCGGCAACGGGCTTAATAAGCCTATTTACCTTCGAGAAATTTCGTTTTCGACGATTCCCACGCTTTATAGGCGTTGACCCTTAATTCGGGTTTGGAGACGGGAAAGGCGACATCGGTTGCTGTTAACACGCGTCTTCGCGTATTGGGCATCAGCGGAAAATGTTTCTTGAGATCTTGGCCAGACAAATGCAATAGCACAGCTAATGCGAGATCGCTTTTTTGGGCCACATATTGTTCGGTTTTCGGTGCGGCGGGAGCATCACCTTCTATTTTTTCGGGAGCAGGCTCCGGTTGTCCGGGCCGAATGGGAATCTGCAGTTGTATCGGCGGAGCGGGTTGCACTTCGCCGGGAAAATTCGGCTTACCCAATTGATAGCCCACCGGTAAATCAAATCGCTCGATTTCTGTTTCGTCTTCAAGCAGTTTTTCGAGCAGAGCGACATCTTGTCGATCGCCGAACAGAAGCAGTAAGGAAAGAGCGACCATCGAATCGCCATCGTCCAATTCTTTCTGAAGCAATCGGCGAGCCAGTTGTGCAGATTCGGGAATCATTGTTTCGCGTGCAGTCAACATCGCTCGACTCGAGTTCTTTTCGTTGACGTTGGCGATCCAATGGCCAAAGATTTTTCGTGCGGGTGTATCGCCGGTTTCCAAGATGATCGATCGTTTAAATGCGCCGCTGAATGTGGCGGCTTGTACGACATCTTGCATGGTTGTGTTCTCTAACATTTTTGGGAGATACATGGTCAGGAGCAGCAATGCGGATTCTCCGATCGTCAGATCACCCCCGTTGACAATATTGGCGGCGAGTCGGCCTGCAAAGTTGAGTACTTCGGGTTCCGCTTTTTCGGGAGATTGTTCCAGCAGAGCGAGCAACTTGGGATCTGCTTGGTACATTTCGAGGAATAGTTCGCGGGCCTTGCGGCTTGTGCCGAGGATTTTTGCACTGAACTTCCAGCCGGTCATGCCATAGTCGAGATCCGGGCTGGTATCCCGTAAAAATTTGAGTGTTACAGTCTTCTTTATTTTATCTTCGATCGCAGTGATCAATTGCTCTGCGCGTACACGAACTTCTCGATCTTTGGCTTTTGCTGCTTCGCGCAAAAGTGGTAAAGCGGCTTCACCCGCTTTTTGCAGGTTGCGGGTGGCCGTTTCACGTTCCTGAAAAATATTGCTTCCCAATTTTCGGACCATGTCGGCGATTTCAGCGTCGGAGATGGGAGGGTTCGGTTCTTCAGGGTTGGATTCTTTTTCCGTGTTCGCTTGGGGAGCGTCCTGGGCGAAGGAGGTCGTAGAAGTAAACAAAGGCCAGGGGGCGAGAACTAAAATAACGGGGAAAAGGCTCTTGCCGACATTGCCTTGGCATTGGGTGAGATGGAGTGCAATTTTGCGAAGTGTGGACATAAACGGTCGTACTTTCGGAAATCCGTTCGAAAATGGTTTTACGGTCGTGTCCTTCATTGTAGCGAACTATTAGCGGCTACGCCAAAGGAAGTCTGGATTGCTAAAGTGGACTATTTTTGAGGGAAAATCGGGGGTAAGGGGGTTTTTTGTGACTGTAGTTTGGTTTTCGGATCTAACTGAATCCTTGCCGATCAGATTTGAACGGGTTAAACTGAAACTATTGATGGGATTTGCGGCCGCTTGCAGCCTTACACTGCTAAAGAGCCACCTTGGATTAAAAGCCAACGTAGCCCGATTCGCGCCGCGTCCCTATAGACAGTATTTTTCGCGAGTTTCTGAACATCTTAGGGTTACGATGAGTGCCATTATACGCGCCACTGGTAGCAACGAGTCTGGTAGCAACGATTCAGGTAGCAACGAGTCTGGCAGCAATAAATCCGACGGCAATGAAGTGACGGATTCCACATTGAAGGGTCGAGATACTGGCGTCGGTTTTTCGACGTTGAGTGTCCATGCTGGTGAAGCGCGGCAAAAGAGCGCGGACTCGATCACCGATCCCATTTGCTGTACCTCCACCTACACGTTTGCCAATACCCAATCGATCATTGACTTCATCGAGCAGAAGCAACCTCGCGAAGAGTACGGTCGATATGGCAATCCGAATGAAAAGGTTGTGGAAGCGAAGTTAGCCGCATTGGATCATGCGGAAGAGGCGATCGTCTATAGCAGTGGTATGGCGGCGATCGTCGGATTGTTGATGGCGAAGTTAAGTGCTGGCGATGAGATCATTTTCTTTGATGAATGTTATCATCGATCGCGGGAGTTTTGCGCGAAACATTTGGCGCGATTTGGAGTCGTGACTCGCCAGGTAAAGACGGGCGATATGAAGGCCATGGAGGAGGCGATTAATGAACGCACCAAGTTATTGGTAAGCGAATCGCCAACGAATCCTCATTTGACTTGTATCGATTTGGAGCAATTTGTTGCGATTGGTAAAGCTCATGAAGTCGAAACATTGATCGATGCGACTTTGGCTACACCTTATAATGTGCGTCCAATCGATTATGGTGTAGATTATGTTTGGCACTCTGCAACCAAGTATCTAGGTGGCCATAACGACTTGCTGGCCGGTGTGATAGCTGGATCGAAGGAAAAGCTCGAATCGGTTCGTCACTTGCGCGGCATCTTGGGGGGGATCAATTCGCCCCATAATCTCTACTTACTCGAGCGTGGGCTCAAGACGTTTGAATTGCGAATGCAGCGTCATAATGCGAATGGGCAAGCGATTGCAGAATACTTGGAGCAGCATCCTCGTGTTGAGCGGGTTTACTATCCAGGACTGAAATCGCATCCGAGTCACGTTATCGCGAAGCAATGCATGAAGGGATTTGGTGGCCTGATTACCTTTTTGGTAAAGGATGCAGATTGGCGAGAAACTGCAAACATTATTGACGCTTGCAAGATTCCTCGAATCGGCCCAAGCCTGGGAGGCGTCGAGTCACTGATCGAGCAACCGATGGTGATGAGTTACTTCAACTATAAGCCAGAGGACCGTCAGAAATTTGGTATCTATGACAATATGATTCGGTTGGCGTGTGGTATTGAAAATACCGAAGACTTGATCGCCGATTTGGCACAGGCGTTGGAATCATGAAATTTCGAACGCGGGCGATTCATGTAGGAAATGAACCTGATCCACAAACCGGGGCCGTTGTTCCACCGATCTATTTAGCGACGACCTTTATCCAACCGGGGGTTGGCGAATGGGGCGAGTTTGATTATTCCCGCAGCGGTTCGCCGACACGAAAAAACGTGGAGGCGACGGTAGCGAGTTTGGAGTCAGGTGCGAATGCTTTGCTGTTTGCATCCGGCATGGCGGCAACACATTGTGTTACTATGCTGTTTCAAGCTGGGGATCATATCGTAGCAAATCGGGATTTGTACGGTGGATCGTATCGCTTGCTTCATCGAATTTGTGATCGCGCCGGTTTGGAAGTCACTTTGGTGGATGCGACGGATTTGGACCAATTGAAGGGAGCAATTCGTCCGCAGACCAAATTGATCTGGATTGAGACCATTGGCAACCCATTGATGAGTATTCCCGATATTCGTCGCTGTGCCGAGGTGGCACATGAGCATAAGTTGCTTTTGGGTGTGGACAATACTTTTGCATCGCCCGCTTTATGTCGCCCTTTGGAATTAGGGGCGGATATCGTGATGCATTCTGCGACGAAGTATCTTGGTGGTCACAGCGATTGTTTGGTAGGTGCTTTAGTAACCGCAGATCTGGAACTGCATAAGCGACTGTATTTCATTCAGAACGCATGCGGATCGGCTTGCGGACCCTTGGAAGCTTATCTTTTAGGTCGAGGCATGAAAACGCTGGAGATTCGGATGCGTGAACAATGCCGATCTGCCGAGCTTATTGCCGCTTACTTGCATCAGCATCGGAAAGTGACACGCGTGTTGTACCCAGGTTTAAAACATCATCCTGGGCATGAATTGGCGGGTCAGCAGTTGGGGGGAATGTTCGGAACCATGATGAGTTTCGAAGTCGATGGCGATTTGGAGGCGACCAAACTGGTTTGCAAATCGACTCAGCTTTTTGGTCTGGCTGTCAGTCTAGGTGCTGTGGAGTCTTTGATCGCCCATCCAGCCACGATGTCTCATGCCAGTTACGCTCCCGAGGCCCGAGCTGCAGCGGGGATTTCCGATCGGCTGATTCGGCTATCAGTTGGACTGGAAGATGTCGATGATCTGATTTCCGATTTGGATCAGGCCTTATCGAAGGTTTAGGCGAATGTTAGGCCAGTGATCGGTATCGATATTTCAGCCGAGCGATCTCCTGAGTGTCAAACGGAGTTTTTTAAGTGGGCGGCCATGCACCGATGAAGCGTTCACTGGGGATCCCATGAGGAAAGGCTGATTGTCGAACAGACCCAGCTTTCCGCATTTTTCTCCGTCCGAACTGTAGGTTTGATAATGAGCCTTTGAAGCGAATTCAAATAAAAAATGCGGTCGTTGTGACCGCATTTTTTTGGGGAACGTTGCGAATTAGCGATTATATTCGAGGCCGAAATTAACACCGTGTGAGATCAGCGTTGTATCGGATTCCACATCGGTAAGTGATGAGCGAGGCAACGCGTAAACAATCTTGGGACTGGAGCGGGAAATTTCACCTGCAACTAGGCCAGTGTAACCAACTTTGAAGGCCCATGAGCGGCTCATTTTTAGAATCATATCGGCTCGCAACTCGCCCACGGGAGAGAATGCATCATTTCCGAATCCATCGACAAATGAGCCGCTGGTGAGGGCTGCAGGACCGTTGGCAGCACCAGTGGCAGCGAAGTTGCTTGCGGTGAAACCTCGCAGATCATTATCTTGACGATTGTAGGCTGCGAAAAATCGTCCATCGACTGAAAAGCCAACGGCTCGATTGCGTCGCGACCAGCGTAGACCAAGCTGTGGACCAATCAGGTTGTTATCGCTTTCAGCATTCCAAACGCTTTGATCGAGAAAATTACCATTGGCCGTGATGTTATAAATGTCCTTCACTTGCAAGTAGCGAATGCCGTAGTAGTAATCAATTTCGTTTGCCCAACTGTGCCCAGCAACGCGATAGAGACGGTTGAGTTCTACGTTGATTAGGGTCAGTTTATTTGAAGCGACAACGTTATCAAATGTTTGGAGCCAAGAGACCATATCACCCGTGTCGAGAGGGGCGCCCACATCGGGAACTCCATCAAGCGGTGCGATAAAGCCTGGAGGTGGTCCGGCGTCGAAGGTTCCCAAATCTCGACCGCTTCGACCATAGATGCTATCGCCGTCTAAGTCATCATCGATGCTGTCTCCGTTGCCATCGACGAAGCCACTCATTAAGTTGTTTGGATCAGCGGGTACGAAGGAAACGCCTGGTGTATTATAAGTTTGAGCTTGTTTGACATTCCAGAGACTAACGAACCAGCCGCAGTCTTGGTTGATATTGCCGAAATCAAGCCGCTGTCCCCAGGCTCCATCGTTGGAGAGCCACGATGAGTCGAGAGAGTTTTCAAAACGGTACGTAATACCGTTCACCGAAACGATTCGTTCGGAAGCTTCATCGCCGAAGGTGGCGACAGTAGGTTTGTTCACGAAGAACAACAGAGCTTCGAGCGAAGCGAAACAACCGGAGTTCGATGGTCCCTCGCACCATGGAAGACCGTTGCCGTTGTAACCGCCGTAACCGTACGCTGCGCTGTGAGCGAACGCGTCTGGGCCACAAGTTTGGCAATTCGCATTGTTGGCATAGTCGGAATTATAACTGGGATCGAATGCTTCCGACGTGCTCATTGTGGGCTCGCCACTGACCGTGGAATTTGATACCAATCGTCCGGTCGAGCCGAATTTGGTGCCGTTCGCAGCGGCTGCGTTGTAGCCGTGGAATTGCGAATGAGTTGGCATCGAAGAGTTGGGTTGTTGTACGACCATGGCTCCTACTGGTGCGCTGATGTTGGGCGCGGGTAGAGCATTGAAAGAGCTTTGGGCAGCCGCTGGCAGGCCGTTGTTGCCAGAATTGAAAATGTTATTCTGCGTCACCAGTCCTCCAGCGACTGGAATTGAACTGGTAGCATTGCCGCTCATTTGAGTTGGTTGCCACTGGGGCTGGGGAACTTGAGGTTGGGGCAATTGAGGTTGGGGCAATTGAGGTTGGAACGATTGCTGCTGATTGACCATTCCAGCGGGTGCACCGGTGGGCAGCGGCATGCCTTGAGTGGGTGCGACGATGCTGGGGCCTTGCGGGTAACTGGGTAAATTGTACGGATTCTGCGCAGCTAAGATTGCGGGAAGACCAGCTGCAATCATTAAGCTCTTTAGTGAAGTGCGAGTTCCAAACCGCAACAGCATGACTCACCATCCTTGGCGACTTCGGCGTTCGTTGTGAAACTATACCGACTGGGAAAAATGTCCTGCGAAAGTTTTTGCGTTCATGCAGTGAACGTTGCTTCGCCTAGGGGTAAAACTGCCCCTCACATTAGGTTATCGACCCGGTATGCATCGATTGTTTGATAGATAACGGAATCTCGGCAAGTCCGTTACAACCGTTAAGTATCGCCAAAGCGGGGATTGTGTTGGGAAAAAGCGTCGGTTGTGTTTAGGCTTGTGGAGGGATATGGGGTGAAAGGGGTTTTAGACCGATTGCGCGGCGGCGACAGCCATTTCATCGCAGCGTTCATTTTCCGGGTGGCCGCTATGGCCGCGGACGTGATGATAGATCATTTGGTGACGTTGGATGAGACTATCTAATTCTTTCCAGAGTTCGACATTTTTAACTTCCTCAAAACCACCATTTTTGGATTTTCTTCGCCAGCCTTTCTTTTTCCAACCAGCCATCCATTCGTTCAAGCCTTGCAAAACATAGGAACTGTCGGAGTAAAGTTCTACGATACAAGGTCTTTTGAGCGCTTTGAGGCCTTCGATAACGGCGGTCATTTCCATTTGGTTGTTGGTGGTATCTCGTTTACCGCCGGAATCAACGCGTTCCTTTTTGGTGGCTTTATCTCGCAAGATGTAGGCCCAGCCACCTGGTCCAGGATTTCCACTGCAAGCGCCGTCGGTATAGAGTTCAACATGGGAACGTTTTGTTTCTTCAGGACTCATTCCATTCCTCGTCCCAATCTAGGATTCTGTCTGAGTAGGAAAAAAAGCCTTCCCCTGCTTTTTGGCCGAGTTTACCGGCAGCCACGTAGGGTTCAAGGAATTTGATGAGGGCTTCGGAAGCAATTGGTTTGGCGAACCGTCCATTTTGGAGGACTTGTTGGGTGACATCCAGACCTATCTGGTCCATGATCCAGAAAGGGCCTCGTTTCATGCCTGTTAAATCCATCCAGCGTTGATCGATTTCATCCGGATCTGCGACACCCTGTTGCGCCAATTCCATTGCAGCTTTGAGTAGAGCCTGTAGGAGCCAGTTAAAAACATAGCCCGGATGTTCACGTCGGCAGAGGAGTGGTTTTTGTCCGATGAGGTGTGAAAAATTGGTGAGTCTGTCTACGACGATTGGGTCGGTGCCACTCCATGGCATGATATCCACCGCTTTGGTGATGAAAACAGGGACGTGAAAATGATAATGGGCGAAGCGTTCGGGAAATCGAATTGCGGCTTGAAACATCGAAGGGACGAAGTAGGAGCTATTGGAAGCGATGATGACATGCTCCCCGAATTCTTTTCCAAGTTCCCGCAAAACGCGTTTTTTGAGTGAAGCTTGCTCGGGAACGCATTCCAGGACTAAGTCGGGTGAGAAGGCGGTTCGGTTTTTCGAAACGGTTCCGGTGAGAAGTTCGGTAGCAGTGGTGCGTTGTTGATCGGTCCAGGTTCCTGCTTCCACCAATCGAATTGCTTGAGATTTAGTCCATTCGATCGCTTGTTTGACGATGGACGCATCGCGGTCACACATAATAACATGGCAGCTGCTGGCCGCCATGGTCATGGCGATCTGTCGACCCACCCAGCCTGCTCCGACGACGAGTATAGTTTTAATAGGCTCGGACGTCACGAAATGTTTCAACCTTGGAGTCGTTTAGGAAAACCCAGTGTGCCTCATGGCGAAGAGGTAGATGATAAATCGTCTACCCCATAACTACTAGGCCCCGCTTGATTGCAAAGTAGGATTTCCAGCATTATTCTGTGGATCGCCCGATAGGGGGCATGAGCTTTGGTTGCTTGACCGGGGTTATTTCAACTTTTTTTGCGATGTTTCTTCTATGACAGCCGTATTGCGTCGGGTGATTGGGATTCTGTTCGGGCCGGAGTTGGCGGTGTGGGGGATGGTTTTGTTTACGGATGGGCTAACGTTACCGTGTGGGGCCCAGGAATCGGCGTCGAGTTCAGCTCGATCGGATTTGGAGTCCAAAGTTATTGAAGCATTTGGGATGACCGCGGATGGCTGGAGTGTCGATGAAGTGATGTTGCACGATGAGCGACGCAGGGCATTTTTGGAGGGGTGTAAATCGGTTGGTGCGGAGGGTGATGAGAAGCAGTTATTTGAAACGTTGTTGCGAGTTCGAAAAGGGGGCCGATTGGAGAAGCGTTCAACTCGTAGTGAGCGGGTATCGGTGGAGGATTACACGATTGCTGCGGAGATTGCAGCGCGGCGAGTTGGGGATGAACGGAAGGTGCATTTTGATGAGATTCTGTGTGATCCGGAGTTATTGAATCGGTTTGATCGGATTGCGGGTGAGTTATCGCCGGAGGCTGAGAATTATCTGTTGCGAAAAGCCGCATTGCGATTACGAAAGTCGAGGCAATTGCGTCCGGAGTTGGCGGTGCAGGCCAATGATTGGAAGGTTCGGATCCGTGATTATACGTTGGGCGACTTAACGGCACAGTTATCGCAGGTGACCTCGCGACCAGGGATCTATATTTTTCGGGATGCGAGCGGTTATTTGTATATTGGTCAGACGAACAATTTGCGAGAGCGACTCACGCATCATTTGGAGGAGTCGGATCGGGACCAATTGCGACGTTACTTGTTAGAGAACGGTGGCGTCGATTTACGGATTGAGTTGCATGAGTTTGAGGAAGGTTCCCCGGGGGAAAAGCTTGCAGCGCGTCGGGCTTACGAGAGCGAGTTGATTCGATCGCGAGAGCCGCGACTCAACCTTGCGCCCTGAGAGTCTTGCCTGAGTTGCGCTCTGAGAGTCTTGCATTTGTTTAACCCGTAGCCGTAGCGGGGAGTTGATAGGACTCGGGTAAAAGTCTCATTCCGCGCAGGATAGGCTTGCCCGAGTTAACTCGTGCTGCGCGATGTATTTGGACCGCGCGTCGACCAGCCCGCATCGT
>JBIKMB010000067.1:0-25892 GCA_044359485.1 Pirellulaceae bacterium
TACGCAACGTGTTCGGTTGGCGTCTTCACCGCCGATGGTAAAGTCGAGCAGTTCATTCCAGAGGAGTTCTCGCTGTTTGCGCGTAGTCTCGAGTTCCTCGAGCGCCATGTCCCGCTCTTCCGGATCGGGACTTTCAGACATCGCCTTTAGGTCTTTGATGTCATCGGACATCTTTTTGTAGGTACGATATTTGTGCGCAAGCTTGCTCAGTCCGCCATGCTCGCGGGCGCAGTTGGCCATCTTGGTGGAGTCAGCAAGAATGGCTGGATCGGACATCATCCGTTCCAACTCTTCGAAGCGTCCTAATTTCTGTTCTAACTGGTCTCGAATATTCATCGCTAGGTCAGCTCTTCACGTGCCTATTTACCAAAAAAAGCCGTCGTGCACCAACCGATAACCGGAGGAACGCGACGGCGAACTGTAAGGATGAATTCGTACCGAAGCTACTTCTTCTTTTTAGCCTTCGACTGCAAGCTGGCATAGGATCCAGCCGCGAATTTGGTTTGGAACTTCTCGATACGCCCAGCCGTGTCAACGAACTTAAGCTTGCCGGTGTAAAACGGATGGCAAGCCGAGCAAATGTCGACCTTAAGTTCTTTGCGGGTGCTGCGAGTGACAAAAGTGTTTCCACAACCACAGGATACCTGAGTTTCCTGATACTTGGGATGGATGCCGTCTTTCATGGTAATCTCGAAAATCGATTTCTAAACGTTTGTCTAAGCATTAATTGGTAGGGATTGCCAGGCCGGGGCAGTCCGTACAGGACTAAGAATCGTATCGGCCATTTGGGGTTTGCTCAAGAGCTAATTCGGCGGTTAGCTTGGTACTTTAGGGTGGGTTTTCTGAAGAAAACTAATCATTCGCCCCAACGGCCGTAAAGCTTCCACCATTCTCCTTGGCTAGAGTTTCCAGAGTCTCTTTTCCATCGTCGCTGAACAGGTGTATGGTGTTGATCGGTATGATGGGCTTGCCATCTTTCTGATTTTGCAGTCGCAGCAGTGCCAAGCTGTTATCGCGCAGTTCACCATCGGAGAGGAGGAAAATCGCATCGGGTTGAAAGGCCATCGCCAATTCCAAAGAACTTGCGGGCATTGTCTGAGGCGCAAGCGTTAAGGCGCGAAGCCAACGACGACATTGAACGACACTCGAGTTTCCTTTCACCAAATAGCTTCTAGTCGCTGCGCGCGAAAAATCGATTGGGACCGGTTCAAAGTGAAACGCGATAATAAAGAACTCGGTTCCTTCTGCCAGCCGGCCGATGCTCTTGAGCAATTCTCCCAGGGCTCGATTCCAGCGATAGCCTTCCATGCTGGTGGAAGCATCGATGATAAACACGAAGCGGGTGCCATAGGCTCGAGCTCCGAAAAAAGTGGCTTCCCCCGCTTTGCCGCTTTCTGCCTCAGCCGATTCGCTTTCAAGTTTGGACGAAAGGCTTGCCAATGCAGCAACGGTCTGCTGCATACGCAGCGAAGTTTCATCCGCATTCTCCAGTTTGGGTTCATAGCGTTGGAGACTAGCAGGTATCGAGCCAAATTTATTGGGATTTTCTTGGCTTTCCCTTTCGCCAGTCAGCACTTCTTCCGCTTCACTTGCCAGCGTCGATTCAGAAATATCCACCGACATCAGGCGCGATCCGTTAAGTTCATCGTTCCGCGGTTGTATTGAAGCTTGTAGAGAAAAAATGCTCTCGCTCACTGGCAGTCCCTGAATCACGATCAGTGCCAGCACAATGAGAACTGAGGTGTGAACAATAAAACTGATCAAGAAACTCAGCCATTTGGCACCGATGCGCCGAGCCTTCAGAGAGCTTTGGGGCTTGGGAGAAGGGGAAGTGTCGAGAGCAGAACACTGGGGTTCTTCTCTCCATCTATTTGTTTTTCTATTTGGTTTTTTTGGGTGGTTGTGGGTTGGGGACATATCGATACTGCCCGCCGTTTTCTGAGGCGATCCGCTGCAACAAACCTTCTCCATCTCTAGAGTAGAATCCAATTGTATGGACAGGGCAACGTACTTGGGGACCTTCAAATTCATCTTCTTGGCGATTTGTTTTTTGCAAATACCCCGCCACATCCGATCGTGTTACCCCATCGGTGAGGAGAAAAATGCTATCAGGCTCCAGTTCAATAGCCATTTTGAGGGCTTGATTCGGGGGCCCGCCATTGCCGATGGGAATCGTCTCCATCCAGCGCTGGAGGCGAACAAAGTTTTCCGGCGTGGCATAGGCTGCCACGGGCCGCATATTTTCCTCGGCCACCATCGCTGCGGCGAGCGGCTGCGACTCTGAGGGCTGCGACTCTGAGGGCTGCGACTCTAGAGCCGGTGATTCTAAAGACATGGGAAAAAGTTTCTGGCTGAAAAAGAATACGCAAAACCGTTGATTGGGCTTTAGTTGGCTGATCGTTTTCAGCAATTCGAGTTTTGTGGCTTGGAAGGGTTCCCCGCGCATGCTGCCGCTGCAGTCGACCACAAAGCAAAAAATATTTCCGTCGGCCTGCAGTCCAAAGAAATTGGCGGCCGCTAGTGAGCTGGTGGTTTTCAGGTTATCCACCAAGGGGCCGCCCAGAGCATTTTCTACTCCCTCCAGACCAGGCTTGCCAGGTTGCGCAAGCACGGAAGAAACATCGGGTGTTGTGAGCGAGCTAGCTGCGATTTCCGCGGCGGTGGGAAGCGAGTTTTGAACAACGTTTTCCAGCGAAGTGGTCTCTGTCAATTTTTGTGTCGCGGATGCTTCGGCGAGTTGGTTGGCTTGGTGCGTCGTCGTCGCCTCCAGTGTCAGCGGCGAAGACTCCAACGGCTCAAAGGAGCCGGTCAGTCCCAGCTTTTGTTTTTGTTCAGGAAGCGGGATCGTAAAAAGCATCAATAGCAACAGCAGTGCGGCATGAACTAGCGAGCTGATCATCCACGAAGGTATGTGTCGATTTTTGGCAGGCTGGGAAGTTTCGAGCGCCGGGAGTTGCACCGCGTCGATCTTGGTCGCCGTGCTTTGGAAGGTTGCTTTCGGCTGTTGCCCTTGAGAGCGACGCGCCCGATTGTTGGTTTGGCTTGGCTTCGCATGCGTTTTGAGCGAAGCGGGGCTGGCTGGACGAGTCGAGGGTTTCGCCTTGGCTAAAGTTTCGGGCGGACCGACCACAGGCTTGATCGTTTGAGCAGTCGGCTGCGCAAGTGGAGTGCTTCGTTTTTCGGGTCGCTCGATGGGTGCGAGGGGCTTCTCGGTCTGTAGGTGTGCTGCTGGTTGTGGGTGTGCTGGAGCTGGCAACGGAGTTCTTGCTGCGGGAGGAGTTCCGGTTGGCTGCGCGGTTCGCGGAGGCGTGGCGGTGCTATTTGCGGTAACCGCTGCGACTCGCGGGGGTGTTTGCGAAGCGGAGGGAATCTGCGAGTGCGTTTGGGTCCCGGCAGCTTGTGTCTCGAGAGTTTGTGTCTCGAGAGTTTGTGACGGAAGTTGTTTTTCGTGGTCTGTTTCCGGGGCGGGATCGTTGATCAAGGTGGGCTGAGAGTGGGGCGAGGGTGCTGCGGGTTGGTGACCGTGGGGGTTACGCCAAGCCGCAGGTTCTCGCGGTTTGACCGCAACGGGAGTGGTAGCTGCGGTAGTATGTGCTGGGTTGCTGTGGGGTGGGTTGCTGTGGGGTGGGTTGCTGTGGGGTGGGTTGCTGTGGGGTGGGTTGCTGTGGGGTGGGTTGCTGTGGGCTGGGTTGTAGCTGGATGCGATCGGGGCTGAGGTTGTTGGGTTGGGTAAGTAGTCCTGCCAGGGCGTCCCATTTTTTTGCAGCCATGCGAGCAGCGATGAGAGTTCGCCCAGGCGGGCTTGCTGTAGGGCCAAGTCCAATTCGATGGCTTGGATTTCGAGTCGGACCAGTTCCGCGCGCCGTTTCAGCCAAGTTAGGCCTAGCTCTGCTTCGGAAAGAATGTCTCGGTGGTGGGTGGGATTATTGGAGGTTGGATGTGGGTTTTGTCGCGTTGTGCCTTCGAGCCCTGCGTTGCTAGCATCGCCGCTGAATTCAGCAGAACGGACTCCAGCAGAAGATGTGCCCAAAGAAGATGCCGTAGGACTGGAGTGAGCAGTATGGGCGTATCGGTCCATGATTAGGTTTTCACTCCGTCAGGTCATTGGTTGTCTATCTAGATGTGGGGAGTTGGGGCTCGAGTGACTGGTTAGTGCACGAATTTTCATTATTTCGCATAGGTTCGTCAAGCCTAACCTTGTGGGGGAGGTTTTGCTCTTGGTTTGAAAGCGCTTTGGCGTTTATAAGTAGCGTGGTCGTATGGTCTCAGAATGCCCGTTGTCTTCAGGATGCCAGAGGCGCGGGGCGTCAGTGCTTGAAGAGTGCTGGGGGCGGATGACCAGTTTTTTGGGGAATCATTTTTCTGGGTACCTGGTTTTTCTCGATGTTGGCAGGGATGTCATGAAGCGTGCAAGCAGCAAAAAATGCCAGGTTCAGCGATGCGTCAGGTTGTTTGCTTGGAGTGTTGCATTTTTTTCCCTTTTCGTTTGCGTTGGCTTGGGTCATGGAAGTGTGCGTTTGGAAGCGCAGGATTTTGGCAGTGCGAGCGTGCCGGCTGGTGAATCCTCAGTCGGCGGCGGTTCGGCGCGCAGCAATCCGACCGGTTTGCCGAGCAATCAGGGGCAAGTGTGGCGCGAGTATGACTTGCGGAATTACACTTCGATGATGCGGGATCGGGACAAGCCGCATCAAGGAGTGATCGATTGGGTTTTGCGTGAGACGGGGACGGATGTTTGGTTTACCGAGCCATTTGGTTTTCTCAATGCGGATCGGGATACCTTGCGGGTTTATCATACGCCGGAGATGCACAAGGTGGTGCAAGGCGTGGTGGATAAGCTGGTGCAGGGCACCAAAGAAAAGCAGGTATATGAGGCGAGATTGATCTTATTGGCCAATCCAAATTGGCGTTCCAATACTATGCCGGTGATGCGAAGTGTGCAGACGCAGTCGCCGGGGATCAGCGCGTGGCTGTTGACCAAGGAGCAATTGGCCCTGTTTGGCGCTGCGCTGAAGCAGCGTTCGGATTATCGAGAAATTCAGGCAGTCGATTTGGTGATGTACAACGGCCAAAGCGAGTTTATGGAGCAGGTGCGCGGTCGCAATTATTTGCGGGACTATCAGCGTGTGGAAGCTGGTTGGCCTCCCTACTTGCCGCAGACGGCCGAGTTGCGTGAAGGTTATCGTTTGCAGATCAGCCCGTTGCTCAATGAAGATCGATCGGTTGTGGATGTGGTGATTCGGTGTGAGATCGATCAAGTGGAGAAAATCAACAACGTCAACTTGCTGTTGCCACTTCCTAATGGTCAATCGCAGAACGCTCAAATTCAAGTACCGCAGATTTCCAGTTGGAGATTGCATGAGCGATTTCGTTGGCCGGCCGATCAGGTGTTGGTGCTCAGTTGTGGGGTTGTGGCAGCGCCTGAGGCGAGCGGTAACAACACTCTCGCGGGGCAAAGCAATGGCTTGATGGGCTTGTTTCCCAGCAGTACCGGTCAGAGAGCCGATGCGTTGTTGGTCATCCAGCATAAAGGGGATGCCTCGAGCCATTTAGGGGGCCTATCGACCCAAGCTGTCGGCGTTTCCGGCGGGGCGGCGGGTGGAAATACGGGGACGATGATGAGCAATCCGGCTGTCGGAGGTTTGGGGGTTCCGCAGGGTCCAAGTCCATTGCGGGCTGCACCTTACGGCTCGGGATTCGGCACTCCTGCCGCCGGTGGAGCGGGTGTCGCTGGGCCGCAACTACCGGACGCTCGCAGCGCCAATCAACAACCCCTTGCCCCATCGGTCAGTCGTGGCCGATACTAATGTCTTGTGAAAGATGAGGCTGTCTTGTGAAAGACGAGGCATCAGCCGGTGTTTCGCTGGGTCTGTTATCAGGACTCTCAGCGGTGGGCTCTGGGGAATTGGGGTAGATCATCGTGGACCAGAAGAGTCGTGTTGTCATCACTGGGCTGGGTTTGGTGTCGCCGTTAGGGTTAGACATCGAGCTGTTCTGGCAGCGTTTAATTCGCGGGGAATCTGCGGTTCGGCCCTTTGTCGGCTTGCCTTTAGACGCGCTGCCGGTGAATTGTGGAGGGCAATGCCTGGAGTTCACCGGTGCAGCGGAAGATTACGGGGCGATCGACGGCGTTTTGAAACGCAATATCCGCAAAAATCAAAAGGTCATGGCACGCGAAATCGAAATGGGTGTCGCCGCAGCGCAGCGAGCCATTTTTCACAGCGGCATCTCTGGAATCTCGCGGGATCCAGATCGTTACGGCGTTTCCTTTGCATCCGACTTGATTCTGACTCGGCCCGAGGAATTCGTTGATGGCGTTCGCGGCTGTTTTTCCGAAGGGGTTCCTGTGAATGGGCCGGTGGATTTGCGGCGTTGGCCTGTGGATGGTCTGCCGAAGGTCAATCCGCTCTGGCTCTTAAAATATCTTCCCAATATGCCGGCCAGTCACGTGGCCATTTTGAATGATTTTCGCGGTCCGAATAATTCGCTGACAGTCCGCGAGGCTGGCAGTAATTTGGTGGTCGGTGAATCGGTTTCGGTCATCCGCCGCGGCTGGTCGGACTGCATGGTGGTTGGTGCGACGGGGAGCCGCATTCATCCGCTCCGTTCGGTCCATACGGCGATGCAAGAGGAGCTCGCTGCGCAGCGCGATAATCCGGCCGAAATGGTTCGTCCCTTTGACCGCAGCCGCGACGGCGCGGTCTTAGGCGAGGGTGCGGGAGCGGTGGTCTTGGAGCGACTGGAGCAGGCGCAAGAGCGTGGCGCGAAAATTTGGGGCGAAGTGGCAGGCGTGGGAAGTTCGATGTCGGGTCCCATTTTGCCGGGAAATCGAGTGGAATGTTTGCGTCGAGCCATTGTTCAGGCGGTTCAGGCAGCGTTAAGACAAGCGGGGCATTTGTCCGGCGCGTTTCATATTCACGCTCATGGAGCGGGTACCACACAGGGTGACCGCGCGGAGCAGGAGGCGTTAAGTGAATTATCTCAGCGGCACCACTGGAGAGGGGTTCCTGTGGTGGCTGCGAAGAGCTACATGGGCTCGTTGGGAGCGGGGAGCGCTGCGGTCGAGTTGATCGCTAGTCTGGTATCGCTAGATCGAGGATCTCTTTTTGAGGTGCTTAACTTTAGGGAGTCGGATGGGTCTTCGCTGCGGATGGCAAAGTTGGGGGATCCAGCCGGCGACGCCTTCATTCACATCAGTTATTCGCCTCAAGGTCAGGTCAGTGCGGTGATTATAAAGCGATTTGCTCCCTAAATGACGATCAACGGGATGTTGACAGTAGTGCCATTTGCCGATAACTTTTCTCAATTCCTGAAGAACCGTTTTTGGTTCGGTCCGCTCCTACTACCGTTTTTTCGATGGCAGGTGTACGACTAACTCTTCCAACCTCAAAACAACGAGGAAGGTATCGGTTCCTCGGTGTTTGGTCATGGTTGGAAAAGTATGGTTCCTTTCAACGTAAACGCAGTGTTTCGTGAATCGTGTGTGTTCAGAGAGAAACGTTTCAGAGAAAACGTTTCAGAGAAAACGTTTGAGAGAAAACGTTTCAAAGAAATCATTTCAGAGATTCGATTCTCAATGAAATCAATTCTTACTGATGCCGATTCTCAGTAAAGTTTCTGCGTTTAATAGGTAGGTTTTCTATACTTGCGGGGCCCTGGGGTTGCTGAGGAAAGCAACACTCATCCGCTTGATTCCAGCGATGGTATCCGTTGATAGGCCCAGAGCAACCCAATCCAGGACGCATGAATCCTAACGAGCTGTTACGGATTGTTGATTCGCTGCACCGCGAAAAAAACATCGACTCCGAAATTGTATTTCAAGCGATCGAGGCTGCCTTAGTGACTGCTGCCAAGCGTCATTACGGTGAGACCGCTGATATCACCGTGCGAATTGCCCGCGAGACGGGTGTGATCTCTGCGGTGTGCGACGCGAAAGAGTTGAATCAAGATGAAATCGGTCGCATCGGTGCGCAAACGGCAAAGCAGGTGATCATCCAGAAGATCCGCGAAGCGGAACGCGACTCGTTGATGGATGAGTTTGCTGGCCAAGTCGGTCAGATGGTGACGGGCGTTGTGCAGCGCTCTGATCGTGGAATCACCACGGTGCAACTGGGTAACATGGAAGCCATTTTGCCTCGTAGCGAACAGATTCCGGGTGAGAGTTACCATAACGGTGACCGCATCCGAGCGGTGATATTTGAGGTCAAAGCGGCCGGTAATCGGGTAAAAGTGATTTTGAGCCGAACCCGCCCTCAGTTAGTGCAGCGGCTGTTTGAGCAGGAAATCCCTGAGATTTCTGATGGGGTGATCAAGGTGAACGCGATTAGTCGCGAGCCTGGTTATCGCAGCAAAGTGGCGGTCAGTAGTTCGGACCAGCGTGTTGACTGCGTGGGTGCCTGTGTTGGCATGCGCGGTAACCGAATCAAGAACATTACCAGCGAATTGGCTGGCGAAAGAATCGACATTGTACGTTGGAGCGATGATCCACTGGTGCTCATTCCCAACGCTTTGCAACCGGCAGAAGCGGAGCAAGTTTTGTTGTGCGATATGATCGGCCGCGCCATCGTGTTGGTGCGTGAAGATCAGTTGTCGCAGGCCATTGGGCGACACGGGCAAAACGTTCGCTTGGCCAGCAAGCTGTGTGGTTGGGACATCGAGATCATGACGGCCGATGAACTGGAAGAGCAGATTCAGCGGGCTGTGGCCAGCTATATGGAACTGGAGGGTATGACCGAGGACCTGGCGTCGCGACTGGTTGAGCAAGGTTATCTCTCGTATGATGACTTATCGGTGATTGAGCCCGATATGTTGATGGAGATGGGCGAGCTGACTGCCGATCAAGTAGATGCTTTGGTCAATCAGGCGGAAGAGCGAGCGTTGGAGGCAGAAGAGGCTGCCAATGAGCAGAAGCGATTGCGTCGCGAAGCGATCGAAAGGGGGGAGATTCCACCTCCGCTGAATAAATCGGACAAGAAAGGTGGTTCTGCGGACCGTAAGCCGAGCGATGCCGTAGGAGAAGATGGTTCAGAGGGAGCTTCTTAGCTCGATAGGATCTTTCCTGGAACGGGGAGGGTCCGAACTAGGATCGAAAACGCTAAGTTTTTAGCGAAACAGCAGGTTTTGTCGGTTCTCATGTCGGAAGATTGCAGGCGGTCGCTAGACCGCGAAACGTTTTGTCGGAACAATAGGTTTTAGGTGATATAGCCAAGCATTGAAAATTGTCGGAAGGGATGGTTCGCATGCGAGCTGTCTTGTTGGACCAACGACGGGTGATGTTGCACCGGTCGTAGGAGATGACTCATGAGAAACTGATAGGCCAGAACGAACCCTCGAGGATAGTGACCACGTGCCAGTACGTATTTACGCGCTCGCGAAAGATTTAAAGATTGATAGTAAGGATCTTGTTGCTCTTTGTAATAAGATCGGGATTACGGGCAAAGGCTCTGCGTTGGCGAGCCTGGAAGACGATGAAGTTGCCCGACTCAAGAAGTATTTGGCCGGTGGTGCGGCCCCTGCTGGCGGCTCGCCCGCAGCGCCCGCGGCTCCTGCGAGCTCTGCTCCTGTAGCCTCGCCTATTGCGCCGATTCCTCCTCGGCAAGATCCAGCGATTTCACCGATCGATCGCGCGAATCGTCCGATTGGTATGATTCGCACGCCCAGTAGCGCATCGGAAAGCAAGGCGGCTACTGCAACTGCTGCGACTGCAACTGCGGCTCCTGTAAGTACTGGTTCGGTAGCCTCGGCACCTCCAGCCGAACCTCCGGTAGTTGCTCCGCCTCCAGTTGTAGCGACGCCTGCTGTCGAGCCACCCGTTGTGGCCGAATTACCTCCAGCAGCACCTGTGGCTGAAGTTCCCAGCCAAAGAAGCTCAACTCCAGAGCCTGCGGCTCCCGTGGAGACGTTTACCCGAGAAGATTATGCTCGTGTGGCGCCCGTCGCGGGTTCCGGCAAGATCCGCATGATCGGCTCGCGCTCGTCGAAACCTGCTCAGGACAAAGAGAAGGATAAGGACAAGGATAAAGATAAAGGTTCCGAGCGAGGTGGAGATGAAAAAGCGAAGCGGCCAGCGGGTCCTCGCGCGCCTGTCATCAACTTGGCTCGAATTCCAAAGTCGGCTCAATCTCAGCCTCAGCAGCGGCCGCGCAATGAGCCCGCTCCACAAAAGCCAGAGATTCGCTTAACCAAAGAATCGCTATCGGGTCATAAAACCGGTAGCAAAGCGCACTTGGAGGAATTGCAGCAGCGGGAAGTGGCTGCTTCCCAAGCCGCCGCTCCGGCCAAACCACAACGGCAGAAGCCAGTCGACCCAGGGGCAGTGCCAGCAGCCTTTCTCCCTGCAGGCGGCTTAACCGAATTCAAAAACGCGGCCGAAAAGGCTCGAGGCTCCAAACACAAGCGACCTGGCACCGAAGACGATGAAGCCGAAGTGCGCAAGAAGATTGGAGCGGGAGTATCGCAGGCTCGCGCGGAACGAGCCAAGAAGAAGATTCGAGGCCCCGAAGATGTGGAAGACGAGTCGCTGCGGAGCGAAGTCGATGATCGCCGCGCGGCCAAACGCAAGACTTTGGTGCGGCGAGGAAATAACACTGCCGCTCCACGCAAAGAAAAGTCCGCTCTGGAACTCCCCTGCAGCATTCGCAATTTTTCAGAAGCGACCGGCGTGACGGCTGCCAAGGTTCTCAAGTCGTTGATGGGCATGGGTAAGATGCTCAATATTAACGCCGCCTTGGATGAAGAGACGGCCTTTTTGCTGGCGTCCGATTTGGGCGTGGAGGTTGAATTCAAGAAGCCAGAATCACTCGAGAACGAAGTGATTCAGCAGATCGAAAATCGCGAAGATCGAGAAGAAGATTTGGTTCAGCGTCCACCGATTGTGACGTTCCTCGGACACGTCGATCATGGAAAGACGTCGCTTCTGGATTACATGATCGGTACCAAGATCGTTTCGGGCGAGGCGGGGGGAATCACACAGCAGATTCGCGCGTATCAAGTCGAGAAGGATGGCAAGCGAATTTCATTTGTCGATACGCCTGGTCACGAAGCGTTCACCGAAATGCGAGCTCGCGGTGCTAATGTCACCGATATTGCCGTATTGGTGATCGCTGCAGACGACGGCATCATGCCGCAAACAGAGGAAGCCATCAGCCATGCGAAAGCTGCCGGCGTTCCCATCGTGGTCGCTTTGAACAAGATCGATTTGCCTGGTGCCAATGCCGAGCGTGTCAAAACACAAATGACCCAGTTCGGTTTGACGCCGAGCGAATGGGGTGGTGATGTCGAAGTGGTTCCCACCAGCGCCATCACGGGCCAAGGCATGGATATGTTGCTCGATACGCTGTTGACGGTGGCGGAGTTGCATGATTACCGTGCCAACCCCAATCGCGAAGCGATGGGTGTGGTACTCGAATCGGGACAAGCCAGCGATCGCGGTGTGATTGCCAAAGTGATCGTTCAAAATGGAACGCTGAAAGTGGGCGACATCGTCGTCTGCGGTCCCGCACATGGTCGTGTCAAAGCTATTTATGACAGCTTGCGTCCCAATAAAATGATCAAAGATGCAGGCCCGAGTACTCCTGTGAATATCACCGGTTTGGATACTCCTCCCAACGCGGGCGACCGATTCTATGTGATCGACGATATCGCCAAGGCTCGAGAAATTGCCTCAAGCCGTGCTGATACCAGTCGAGAACAGTCGCTTTCTGGTTCCACCACCAAGGTTTCATTCGCCGATTTTCAGGAACTGCTGCAGTCCGGAAAATTGGGTAAGAAAGAAGATAAGGTTCAACTCAACCTCATCATCCGCGCGGATGCACGTGGTTCGCTGGAAGCGATTGAAAAAGAAATCTCCAAACTGGAGCAGCATCCCGAAGTTGATATCCGCATCTTGCAAAAGAGTGTCGGTGGTATCACTGTGGCCGACGTTACGCTCGCGCACGCATCGCAAGGTGTGATTGTCGGTTTCAATGTGATTCCCGATGAGCAAGCTCGAGCTCTAGCCGAAGATCGGCAAGTTGAAATTCGTCGCTATGACATTATCTACAAGTTGGCGGAGGATATTAAGGCGATTATCGAAGGTCGCTTGCGTCCAGAAGAGAAAGTCATTGAACTGGGAAGAGCTTTGGTCAAACAAGTCTTTTCGATCAGTCGCGTAGGGGCGATCGCAGGTTGCTATGTGGCTCAAGGTACGATCGAGCGAGGTTGCCGCATCCGTGTCAACCGCGATGGGCGTACGATTGGCGACTACGCTCTCGATTCCCTCAAACGACACAAAGATGATGCCAAGGAAGTCCCACGCGGCATGGAATGCGGTATCAAGTTGGCTGGATTCAATGACATCAAGCCAGACGACGTTCTGGAAGCTTATAAGATCGAGGAGGTGGCACGAACGCTGGATTGATCCGCGTGATTGCCCTCTAAGTATCTAGGAGTTTAGAAAGTCTATGTCGTCGCGTCGCTTGTTAAAAGCTGCTGAAGCAATTCGAGAAGTGGT
The DNA here is from genome assembly GCA_044359485.1 of Pirellulaceae bacterium. GTDB lineage: Bacteria > Planctomycetota > Planctomycetia > Pirellulales > Pirellulaceae > JAFLCP01. The sequence goes on from JBIKMB010000067.1 coordinate 12,488, forward strand.
CAGTTTGGCCATCTTAACGGAGTTGCGCGATCCAAGAATCCGCGATGTGACCGTAATCGGGGTCGAAGTCGCACCCGATATGCGGTCGGCTAAAATCTCGGTCAGCATTATGGGACCGGAGAGCAAGCAGCAACTTGCTCTCCGAGGTCTCGATAACGCCAAAGGTTTTCTCCAATCGCGCATCGCTGATCGCATCGATACTCGCTACACACCCAAACTCCAGTTTGTCGTCGACCAAGGTGTCAAGAAATCTCTGGAGGTTGGCAAGATTCTGGAGCAACTGGCAGCGGAACGCCAAGCGTCTGAACAGGGCAAATCTCTAGGTCCCGATTCGTTGACGGATTCCGATTCAATCCCAGACAACGAACGGCCGGAGTCCCATCGGAGCGAGGATGAGTTAAGCGATGAAGCCGAAATCGAAATAGAAGAAGATTCCGAGGAGTCTTCGGAAAAATAATCCGTTGTCCCCAGAAATCACAGCGAGCATGGGTTCGCTGAATGATAGAAACCCAAGTTTCACTCCCGCCTACAAGGTGATGCATGAGTAGCAGTAATCGCGGTGAACGAATTGAAACTCTGCAAAAATTGCTAAAGAAGCACTACAAGCCAGTCGCTATTCCGACAGGCCGTACCGTACTTGAGAATTTGATCTACGCTTGCTTGCTGGAAGATGCCAAGTTCGAAGTGGCCGATGAGCTTTTCGCTAAGGCACAGCATGAATATCACGATTGGAATGAAGCTCGTGTCACCACAATAACCGAATTGGCAGAACTATTCGCCCTTCATCCCCTCCCGGTTCAGGTCGCTGTGCGTTTGAAGAAAGCCTTGCAGGCAATTTTTGAAGCACGTTACTCCTATGATATTGAAGATTTGCAGAAGTTGAATCTTGGTAAAGCGATTGAAACGATCGAAGCTTGGGTACCAACCAGCAAGTTTGTGCCAGCCTTCCTGCAGCAGAATGCTTTCGGTGGTCATGCGATAGCGATCGATAACTCGACCATGCAAGCTCTGGTCTCCACCGGAATCGCTCAGTCAGCCGATATGCTCAAAGGTTCGGTGTCCGGTTTGGATCGCGCGGTCGCCAAGGCTAAAGGTCCAGATCTGTTTTCGTTGGTGCATCAGTTTGGTATCGAGTTTATCGCCGATCGCAAGGCTCCCGGAGTTCAAGCGATTATGAATGAACTCGGGATCGAACTTCCGGCTCCAAAAGCCGCGAAACCGACCAAGGCGCCCGAAAAAGCTCCAACTCCTCCTCCGCCCCCCCCTGCCCCGCCTGCCGCCAAAAAGAGCGACAAGCCGGAAAAGAAAGATACAGCGAAAGAGGTCGCCAAAGAAACCCCCAAGGAGCCAGCGACTCCTGCTTCCAAAGCCCCTCCAGCTAAAGTAACGCCGGTCGCTAAGACCACTCCAGCACCAGTCAAACCGACGCCACCAGCGAAATCCAGTGCGGCGACTAAGCCTCCTTTGCAAATCCATGTAAAGAATGCGACCAAACAAGATGCCAAAGCAGAGCCAAACAAAACGGCTCCCAAAACGCCCTCCAAACCTGAGCCGAAAGCTAAGGCACCGCCGCCCAAGACAACCAGCAAAGAGGTGACGTCCAAGCCGGTGAAAGGTGATACCAAAAAGCCGACCAAGCCTGCAGCGAAAACGCCTCCACCAGCCAAGCCGACCAAGAAACCACCGCTGCCTCCTCCCGCTTCGAACAAAGGTATCTCGAAAAAGAAGCCGAAGTAATCCTCGAGTCGCTGCGAGATAACACCACTCCCATAACGGATAAAAACAGCTCTGCGGGCACGGTGGCCCAAGCAATGGCAGCTGCGGCTGTCCATTTCGTCGTTGCTCCGTTTCTCCGCTCCGTTTCGCGCAGAGCATTTTTCAGTGGATTGACGACGCATCAAGGGAGATTTTTCCTGGGTCTCTGGTTGGACGCGGGGCGCCCACCGCCGCTGGATACCGACAATCCACTACCAAAATTCCGCCAACGGGAGCGAAGTGAGTTGCTCGCCCATTCGATCCGCTGATAATCCTTCGTGGCCGAACTTCACGGTAAATTAGCGCCCCTAGTGCCGCAGATTCATGCCAGACAATATGTCGGTTCTTATTTTATTGGGAGCAAATTGATGACTCAGATCAATGAAAAAAAGGTAGCGGTTCGAGAAGGCTGGGGCATGTTGGCGTTACTCGTGCCGCTGTTTGGGATTGGGGTCCTGCTCTTCTTTGCAGGCTTTGCCATCATGCCGCTGGGAATCATTCTGGTGATTGCCGGATCCCTCATGGCCGGTGGTGCGTTTGTTGCCATATGCGGATTTTTTACATTGCAACCCAACGAAGCGATCGCGCTGAGCTTTTTTGGTCCCTATGTAGGCACGGTGCGCGAAGCGGGTTTTTATTGGGCCAATCCTTTCTATTCTAAGACTCGTGTCTCGCTGCGAGCCCGCAACTTTGAAGGTACTCGGCTGAAGGTTAACGATAAGCAAGGTAACCCGATTGAGATTGCAGCCGTTATCGTGTGGCAAGTCACCGATACCGCTCAAGCTTTATTCGAAGTTGAGAATTATGAAGAGTACGTCAAAGTGCAAAGCGAGACTGCCGTTCGTCACTTAGCGAACCATTACGCCTACGATCATGGCGAAGAGCATGAAGTCACTTTGCGGAGCGACGTTGAAGTGGTGTGCGAAGCTCTGTGTAAAGAACTGAAGGAACGCCTGTCCAAGGCGGGAGTTGGGGTGATCGAAGCGAGGTTAACCCATTTGGCTTACGCACCTGAAATCGCCGGCGCGATGCTAAAGCGTCAGCAGGCAGAAGCAGTTATCGCGGCTCGACAAAAGATTGTGCATGGCGCCGTTAGCATGGTGCAGATGGCTCTTCATGAACTGACCGATAAAAACATCATCCAATTCGATGACAATCGCAAGGCGGCAATGGTTAGCAATCTCTTGGTTGTCCTGTGCGGCGAGTCCGATGTGCAACCGGTGATTCAAGCTGGCAGCAAAGATCACTAATTTATTTATTCGCTCCAAGTGCTTTGTCGGCAGTAATTAGGGTTTCTACGACTGGAAGATGGCAACACAATTCATCTTCCAGTACTGCTCTATCGAGCCAGACGCCCGATCGTGGCTAATAGAAACCAGGGTAACTTCCAAAAATGATCGGTGGGGTCTTGTTCGAAGTAGACCGCGATCAAAAGTGAGAACCAATCGTTCCAGCGTCGCATACCTGCCAAATCTGTTGGCTTATCTGCCAGTTCGCGGGCGAGGATAGAACTGATGGCGGCTAACAGGGCAACATGATGCTCTAGATAACCGTAGAGATTGACTTCGATTTCATTCTTCCCTGTCATGCATACTCGCTGGGAAGCAAACTGCTGATCTCGCCAAGCTTTGATGCGAGAACGCAACTCTTCAGCAATGAACTCCGCATCTTCGCGACTAATACCATCAGCCATCATCTCCGATATAAACCGCTGTCGATAGCTTTGACGTTGGCAGAACAGATCGATGGCTTTGAAGATTTGGTTGAAGTAGAGGCACAAATCTTCCAGCATCAAATCGAGTTTCGCAGGTTCCTCCGGCAAGATGCTTGTTGTCTGCAAGTAGTCATATAAATGGGGATGGGTCCAAAACAGTTTGTGTTCAAAAAGATCGGCCACCAGTTCAGCGATCAGAGGGGCCATCGCGGTCGCAATTCGGTTCCAAATCCAAAGCGATAGGTATTCAGCAAAGACTTCGTCACGAATTCGCCAACCACTGATCTGCCTTTGCAAACAATCGCACAGACGCAATTTGGTGCGATCGGGTCGAACGACCACTGAGTTCCAGTCAAAGTTTTGGTCGAAGACTGCCAGCTGCTGATAGAGTCCTTCCAGTCGCAACATGCTTGCCTGCCATCCATGGCCCCATACATCATGCACCAGATAACGCTCGACGAAGTTCACGGGTAAAAAGCCGATAACGCGGCCAAGTTCCCGACGGATATAGGATGGAGCCAAGCCACTAAGATCGGCAATTTGTTCGACGAACGATGGATCGACATCGTCACCGCGCAAAAAACCAAACATGGGGAATTGCGAAAACTGCCATTGTTTAAACTTTTTTATTCGCAAGCGAAACGCTCTTATGTTTTCGGGCGTTTTCTCGTTGGGCTCTTCCTCCCAGAATACTTTGGGGAGTGCGAAGAAAAAGAGCGTTTTGGTGACAATCACATCACACTCGATAACATGGTCTTCAAGTTCCGGAAACAATCGGCTGAGAAGGCGATTGCCATTTTGCTTTTGAAGTTCGGGCAATCGATCAAGCTGATAGATTTCGCGAATGGCTTCGATAAGTCGCGATTTGTCTCTCGTATCTTCAAGATCGACATCGAGTACTTCTTGTTCTCGAATCCAGGATTCGGGTTCGATCCGGAGAAGCTCTTGCAGATAATTGCGAACCGCACTGGCTTGCAGCGAATTGCCGTTCCAATCGGGAATGTAGGCCTTTAATGTTCGCGTTTGAAGCGTGTCAATGATGGGCGAAGAGCTGAGGATGCAAGGAGCAAGTTGCAGTGTGACTTCGGTCGTGCGGGCGAAGATGGAATCGAGAACGCTTTTGGACGTTTCCAGATCGCTCAAGGAGCATTCACCCAGAAACTGGCTTGCATAATTTTCTAAACGTTTTATGGCTGGGGACAAGGCATGAGATCGGCTGGCGGGGTCGGTGGAACTTTGGTTTTTCGGAGACATCGCGCCAGAGATCTCATCCAAACATTGAAAAGCAATCGTGGCGTCCAGCGGAAGAGTCAGCCGAATTGGTGGACAGATAGGAGGTGGCGGTCGCATAAAATTGACTTATGATAGAGGAAATATCAATGGGTATGCCAAGGGTTTCGCCGTTTGTGGGAGTAGCGATGACCGATTCAACTCCGCCGAATGATCCGCCATCTGCAGAGCCTGGAATTATTGACCGGGAATCGATCGAGCGATTTCGGCCATACCTGAGTATTTTAGCCCAGACCCGATTTCAATCAAAACTGCAGAGCAAGTTGGACGCTTCCGATATTGTGCAACAAACGATGTTGCATGCCTATCAGGCATTTGGGCAATTCCGGGGGAAGACCGAAGCCGAACTCGCTGCCTGGTTACGGCAAATATTAGCTAATATCATTTCCCGAAGTATAAGAGATTTGGGAAGAGGAAAACGCGATATTCAGCGTGAGCGTTCGATCGATGCCGAGCTTGAGCAATCATCGATGCAGCTTGGTAAGTTGCTGGCGGATCGCGATCAGAATACGCCGAGTCAAATCGTGATGCAAGATGAACGCGCGGCGAAGTTAGCGGCCGCTTTGATGGAGTTACCCGAAGATCAGCGGCAAGCCATTTTAGGCAAATACTGGCATGGATTAGCATCCGCCGAAATTGGTGCCCAGTTACAACGATCGCCCGAGGCGGTTGCAGGACTTCTTTATCGCGGCCTCAAACGACTTCGGCAAATCATTGGTGAAGCACCTCCATCATGACAGACGCCTCTTCCTATCGTGAAGAACGAATCGAAAAGGCAATCGCCGAATTTCTCAACGCCACAGATGCGGCTCAAGCGTTTCCAGTTGCTGCTTGGCTGGAACGATATGCAGATGTTGCCGATGAATTGCGGGAGTTTCTCGAGACGCACGAGCATGCGTTGGGAATGATCCATTCGACTGCAGGCTGTGACACGCGGGAGGTGCCCAAAGCGATGTGGGAGAGCGGAGTACTCCCAACAGAGATTGGCGCGTATGAAATTTTGGAGGAGATCGGTCGCGGTGGAATGGGAGTGGTTTTCCGCGCTCGTCATCGCGAACTTCAGCGGTTTGTAGCGTTGAAAGTGATTCGTTCTGGCGAGTTTGCCAGTGAAGAGGAAACAGCCCGATTTCAAGCGGAGACGGAGGCGTGCGCCAGGCTGCAGCATCCAAACATTGTTCCGATTTACGATGTTGGCGAGCACGCCGGTTTGCAGTATTTCACGATGGCCTTCATTGATGGCCCTTCTATGGTCGAACGGTTGCAAGAGCAGCCGATGTCGGTGAAGGAAGCTGCGCGGTTGATACAAAAATTGGCATTAGCAATCCAAAGTGCGCACCGAGTGGGCATTATCCATCGCGACCTAAAGCCAGCCAATATCTTGTTCAACGCGTCGGGTGAGCCGTTCATTACCGATTTCGGTTTGGCGAAAATGGCGGGCGTGGATGACAAGCTGACTATGACGGGGCAAATTCTGGGAACACCAGCCTACATGGCACCCGAGCAAGCTACGGGGCGTCGCGCGCAGATCGGTCCAGCGGTCGATGTCTATTCCTTAGGTTGCTTGCTTTATTTTGTGTTGACCGGACAAGCTCCCTTTCACGGTCCAACCCCTTTTGACATTCTCATGCAGGTTATCGAGCGGGAGCCTCCCCTGCCCCGCCAAATGAATCGCCTAATACCTCGCGTACTCGAACGAATCTGTTTGCGGGCGATGGATAAAAGCGTCGCCGGCCGGTATTCATCGGCAAAGCAATTGGCCGACGATCTGGAAAAATTCCTCAAAGACGAGCTGGTGGTGTGGCCTGAAATTCCATGGTCACAACGGATTGCCGCTTGGTGGCGACGAGAACCGATCCTTGCCGCGCATCTGTGCGGTATTGTCGCGACAGCCATGATTGTCAGCGTAGCGATGACGTTGCGTGAATCAACCGATTATCGTTTCTACTGCGCTAGAATGGCAATTTTTTCGATCTGGGCTGTCACTTCGATTGTGCTACAAAAATTGCTGACGCGACCGAAGTGGAAAGATCCCATTTGTTATATCTGGGCGGCTGTCGATATCGTTCTTTACACATCGCTGCTGCTGTTCGCTGATCCACCTCGCGGACCACTGTTGATCGGATACCCCATGCTGATCGTTGCCAGCGCACTATTTTATCGACGCACGTTTGTGCTGTTCACGACAACCGGATGTACCCTTGGCTTTCTGGTGCTGGTATGTTTGTCCGGACAGACCGACTTCACGAAACCCGATTTCGCTGCCATCTTCATCACAGGGATGGCAGTCATCGGTTTAATGTTATCGGCTATGATCCGACGCATACGAGCGCTCTGTACCTATTACGATGAGCCAGTTGGTTAGCTCAGTACGAGTGGTCCATCTCCGCAGTAATCCGGATTACCAAACCGTTCGATGTGATGACCCATTCCGTGGGCGATCGACATCAGCAAGCGGTTGTGGGCAATCTTGGGTAGTGTAAGCGATCGGCCCGTCTTGAAGTTCAGACCACCGCCGATGAGCACAAAGGGAATGTCATTCAATGTGTGTGAGTTACCTTCGCCAAGTTCGTTCGTCCAAATAATGGTGGTGTTGTCCAGCATGCTGCCATCACCGTTGGGTTCAGGCGTTTCGGCAAGCCGCTTTGCCAAGTAGGCGATCTGCTCACAATACCAGGTGTTGATCTTGGTGAGTTTGTCTTGTGCGGCTTCATTGCTATTGGGTTCGTGGGACAATTCATGATGTCCTTCCTCGACACCGAGCCATTTCATTTTTGCTTGACCGACGGAATTGGTGAATTGTAGTGTGGCGATACGAGTGAAGTCGCCGATGAAGCTGTTCACCATCAAATCGATCTGCATCTTGCTGATGCGTGGCATGTTGTCGTTCTCATTGCGGACACCCGGTTCGAGTTCGGGGACTGCATGATTGAGAACTTGGTCCGTGGAGCTTCGCAATTCTTGTTCGGTTTCGCGGATCAACGTGGCATGTTCGTCCAGAAGTTTGGCATCTTCGCTGCTGACAACTTCCTTCAGTTTACGCAAATCTTCTTGCAGGTCATCGAGCACGCTACTTAAACTTTCGCGGTCTTTCATTTGCCCGTAAAGTTTGTTGAACATGGCATAGGGGTCGCTGATTGGAGCGATGGGTTTATTGCCACCGGAGTAAACCATACGGGTCCAGGTATCTGCGCGATCAGGGACCGAGACACCGAATTCTAATGAACCGAAGCGGGTTTCCGTTTCCGGACGACTTTGCAGTTGGCGTTTGATTTCTTGATCGATCGAGAGCCCGGTCGCCCAACCGGCCGGTGTGTGCGAGCCACCTTGAATGTTGCCGGGGAACAATTCAACACCGGTCAAAAGGCAACCGATACCGCGCATATGGTTGTCGCCGTCTCCTTTGATTTTGTCGCAAACCCCTTTGAGTACCAGCGTCTTGTCTTTGAATGGGGTGAGTGGTGCAAGGATGGGTTTGAAATCCATGTTGGATAAACTTGCTTCAGCCTCCTCATGGACGGGCCAGAATCGATCTCGGACAACGCCATTGGGGCTGAAGATGATCACCAGTCGTTGTTTTCGTCCGGTGGTTGATGCAAATCCCAAGCTTTGCAAATTGAGCCACAGGGGAAGCGAGGCAGTGCTGAGGCCGAGCGATTGAATGAAATGTCGTCTCGAAACGGAATTGTACATACTATCCATCCTTTATTTAATTCGCTTGTGCCGTAGCGTTGGCGGGGACAACCAACTCGTGTGGACCGCGACATGCGGTCTCCGCAATGTCGATCATGAGCCGACGAATATCAAATTGGTTTTCTGAAAATCGTATTCGCAGCTCGGCCGGAGTTTCGTTTCCGTAGGCTCGCACCGGCTGTTTAATCATATGATGAAAAAGTTGTTCAATAAAGGAATCCTGAACCTCGGTGCTGCGGACAAGAAAATCGCCAAGTGGTTTGATTCCATCAAATGTGACCGTCTCCCCATTCTGCTGCAAATACTCGCCTCGATTATCGATTGGCTTACCTTTCTCTTCCGTGCGGAAGCGTCCGATCGCATCGAAGCTTTCGAGCGAGAAGCCCAAGTTGTTGATCATGTCATGGCAGCTCTGACAACTTTTTGCTTGCGTCTGCAAAACGGTGCGCTCACGAGTCGTGAGATCTGGATGAAGATCTTCACCCAACGGAGCAACGGCAATCGGCGGCGCTTTAAGCCGGCGACCGAGGATTTGTCGCGTCAAAAAGACACCTCGATGAATGGGGGAACTAGCGTTGTGGTACGAGTACATCGCGAGAACTAGAGGGTGCGACAGAATACCAACGCGTTGTTGCGGATCCATTTTGACTTTGTAAAAACGCTGTTCGATTTTAGAATCGAATCCGGCAACTGGAGCGCCGCCAAGATCATAGCCGTACAATTTAGCCAGACGTTCATTGAGGTAGAGATAATCTACATTTAAGAACGAACGAAAGTCGGCTTGGGAACTGTCCAAAACATCATCGATCCATAGTTCGAGGGATGTTTGAAGATCGGCCACGGATTCCTCATCGAAATGGGGATACAGCTCTTTGCTCTTGCTCAGCCCGACGGCATGGTGTGTTCCAAGCCAGTGATGCACAAAAGATCTCAGCTTCGTTTTGGCACGTGAATCGCGAAGCATCCGTTCAATTTGTTCGCGCTGTGTTGATGGATTCAGTAGTTCGCCCGAGGCCGCTTTTTGTAGCAAGGTTTCGTCGGGTATCGAGTCCCACAGAGCGAACGATAAACGCGAAGCGATTGCGTATGCATCTGTGGCGTCACGTCCGCGTTCAAGGTAAAGGAAACTTGGTGATTTGAGGGTGAGAATCACAATTCTCTTTAGGGCCACATCGATGGGCGTGTTGTTATCGAAATGGCGTTCTACCCATTGCTTTTGTTCCGCTTCACTGAGGGGGCGCCGCAGGGCGCGCTGGACGAAAGTGTTGGCGAAGGCACGCACTTTTTCCCGCTGTTGCTCGGCGGGCGCATCCCGATTGAAGCCGGCTAAATCGGGAAGGCGTTTGACGATGCCATCGGCCACTTCAATGGCTCCCATGGTCGTAGCTTGTTCCCAAGCTTTCGAAATGGTTGTGCCTCGTTCATATCCAATACTCCGATCGTCCGGAGGAAATGGTGTCGAGGGGACCAATAGCTCGCTTGTCTTCGTGGGAGCCAAGAACCGATTGGAGATAACGGATTGTTCTCCGCTGGGGAGTTTCCAAGCGAGTTCGATCGAAGTGGTCTTATCTTCTTTAGCCTTGAAAAACTCAAGACGCAACGGATACGCCCGGCCAGCGACCAAGTAGATGCTCGCTTGATATTCTTGATCGTTCCCGGAGCGGACCCAAGCATCGATTAACGCAGTCTGCCGATCGTTGAGCCACAGTCGTGTCCCGTTGTTGGTACGAAGAATTAGTTCGTAGCTGCCGGTTTCCGGCGCAATAAGACTACCTTCCCAACGAATCGAAAATTCTGGATAGATAAGTTGTTCGGGGAGTGGGCCGGCCGTGTGCCAGTGAAAATGAATATCGTCATGGATGCCTTCTTCAGCTCGATTGCGGGGATTGAAGCCGCGACTGTTGAAGTAGGTAAACAACAGTCCGCGTCCATTGCCGATTCGGTTGGTCCAGGTGAAACTGTTAACCAAATCGATGATCGCGTTTCGGTACTGAGTAACCGTCATGCGAGATAAATCAGCGCGGGCAGGACGATTGCGGGCTTGAGCGATTTCTGAGTAGAACGTGTGGTAAATGAACTCGGCCACTTTGCGTGCATCTTCTCCTGTGCACAGTGAAGGATCTTCTTCAGGCATGGTTTGGTCGATGATGTCCGCAAGGTCAACAATAGGCCGATCACCCACTAGAGCCGATGCATACTTGCCTGGCACTCCTTCCCCGGCAGACCCGTGACAACTGGCGCACTTGGCTTGGTAGATCGCCGCACCCTCAGCAAACTCGGAGTTCGGCTTGGTAATTTCAGCGGATGCAGTTGATTCCGATGGGTTAGCAGTGCTTGGTTGCGACGGAGTTTCCTGTGCTTGCAGCAGGAATTCCGTTCCGCTGTTCAGCCAAAACAGAAGCCACAGAACAGAGCTAACCATCCAAACGTTTCGGGGTCGCGCCAGGGTAGGCGCGACATGAGGCATCCAGAAACGTTGGGGGTGATTCAAACAGCTGTTGAACATTGGGTTGGTAGTTGTCGGGGAAGGTCGTTGTGTTTCGGGGGTGCTGATTGGACTGCAACTCGGAGTACAAGCCGCGAGGCAGCAATCCATTTCTGAGTGAATGAACTGTGGTGGGATGATCTCTGAGTCCATGATTTGCGAATCAAGGTTTCCGTTCGAGGATCTTGCAAATCGGCTGGGCAGCGCAGCGACGCGAATCCAAGCGTTACGATTTGAAGCGACTCGGGTTTATGTGGGATTTCGAGGCGGGAGGAATTTGGGACCCTCTAGAATTATATCGCCATGGCGACTGGAAAAAAACAGGAAATCGATCCTGGCGGTACCGATTGGAGAGAGCTCAGGCCCCGGACGCTCTAACTCGATGCCTGGGTAGGGTTTCCATGGTCTCGATTGAGAGTAAATTTCCATTGGTTGGCCCCCAAAATGAGGCCGAGCAAAGACCCCGCTGTAGCTAGGAGTTCCTGGGGAACTTGCGCCAGTCCTTGGAGATGTGAGGGGAGGTTAGGTTCAAGCCAGCCTTGTAGAGCGTAATCCCAGCCCAAGCACCAGTGGGTGAACCAGCAAACAATCCCTGCCAGCATGGCGCTGAGCGTGGCTCGGTGGGTTACTTCCTTCCAGTAAAGGCCGGCCATCAAGGGGACGAAAAGTCCCACGAGTGTCATTGAGTAGGAGTCGCGCAGAAGCTCGTAAGCAGTTTGACCACTGAAGGAGGTTGCCAAGGAGAGAATTGCAACCAACACGACGCAAATACGCTGCAGGCGAAGGATAGCCTTTTCGCTGAGCCGCCACTGTCGCGCCATGGGTAAATGGAGGATGAGGTTTTGGCCGAAGATGCTGGCTGCAGCCATGGTGGCGCTGTCAATCGTTGAGAGAACGGACGAGATGACTGCCAGAACAAAAAAGAGGAGCAAAAGCGGATTGAGGAGTTTGACTGCCATCCGTGTAATGACGCCAGACTCTTCGGATTGGCCCAAGATCAGATTGGCGGCAAGTGCGATTGCAAGGGGTATCGCAGCCATAAGGACGTAAAGAATACCGCTGGTCCAGCAAGCCCAGCGGGCCACATTGGCGGATTTGGACGCGAACATGCGTTGCATGAGATCTTGCACAGGAATGTTCCCCAATGAGCCGATGGCCAACGCACCGCAGATATGCAAGATATCAGCGACTTGGGACTCTGGGGCAACAACTTCCCACCGCTCTCCGGGGACTTGATTCCAAAAAGTGTGAATGCCTGCAGCGAAAGAACCAGCTCCCAGCGCGATCGCCGTTTCGTAACCCAGAATCAGCAGCCCGATGAGGATAAAGATCAGTTGGATTGCATCGGTCCAGGCGACGGACCATAAGCCTCCCAGCACGGTGTAGCCTGTGCCGAGGATAGCTACCAGAACGATACCCCAAACCAGCGGAATGCCGAAAATGATTTCGAGTAAAGCGGCAAGGCCGGTGAACTGGGCTGCAACCCAGCCGAAGTAGCTGGGAACCAGAATGACAGCAGACAAGATTTCGCTGCCGCGGCCGAAGCGACGGTAGAAAAAGTCGGGCACCGTGGTCAGATGCATTTGCCACATAGGTTTGGCGATCAACCAGCCTGCTAAGATCAAACAGAGTCCGGTGCCTAAGGGGTCCATAATGGCGTAACGGAGTCCACCGGAATAAACCTCGTCTGAGGTTTGCAGAAGTACTTCAGCTCCATACCAAGTGGCTACCAGGGTGGCGGTGGCTAGTGGGAGCGGCAATTTTCGACCGGCGACGAGGAAATCTTCGACGGAAGAGATCCGGCGCTCTGCCGCCCAACCAACAACGTACATCAGTATTGTGTACAAGATGACGACGACGGCGTAGATGATGATCCAGTTGGTTGATAAACCTGCTCCCACTCTGGTGCATCCTTCCCTTTGAAGCCTATCGGAAAACCATCAGCCGTTTGGCTTTAGCGGCGGTATTCGGGTTTCGGATAGCCTTTTTAATATTAAACCAAGAAAATCAAACCCAGCAACTTGCTCGGGGCTGTGCTCGCCCGGGTCGGTATTCTAGCAAGTGCCTGGAGCGACTGGAGTCGAATCTTGCAACTCTGCGACCTCGGCCCGGTGGCGAGTCGGCCCACGGGAGCATAAAAGCGCAGAATCCTGCCGCGACAACCCGTAAACCGCGAAAAGTCATCTGGCGGTTGGAGAGCCTGATGGGATAATCTGGTGATATCTCCAGCCCATAGGAATTGCAGATGAGTACATCTGAACATCATGATAGCGGCTCACCCGAGCCAGAGTCGAACGAACGCGTTTTGAATTTTGTTGAAACTGAAATCGAAAAGGATCGCGCAAAACCCAACTGGGGAAACCGCACGATTTTTACCCGATTTCCGCCGGAGCCCAACGGGTACCTCCATATCGGCCACGCCAAAAGTATCTGTTTGAACTTTGGATTGGCACAGCGTTACGGCGGAAAAT
>JBIKMB010000258.1:0-7865 GCA_044359485.1 Pirellulaceae bacterium
TGGTTGCCTATCGTCGCGATCTCGAGCGATTTGCGGAGTGGATCAAGGCCAAACCGATTAACGGATTGAGGATTGCCGACCTAACCGATTTTGTTGGCTGGTTGGGAAAACAATCCTTGGCATCTTCATCCGTATCGCGACATGTTGTCTCGACGCGAATGTTCTTCAAGTTTTTACAGCTCGAGGGAGCCATTGTCGATAATCCAGCCGAATTGCTGGCAACTCAAAAGATATGGCAACGCGTACCGCACGTATTGACCGTTGGAGCGGTGGATCGATTTCTAAGAGCCCCGCAAACATACGATGCTTTTTGGCAGCGCGATCGTGCGATTCTTGAACTTTTGTATGCAACCGGTTGCCGTGTATCGGAAGTGAGTCGCATGTTGGTTGCCAATGTTCGATTTTCCGAGGGCTTTTGTTTATGTGAAGGCAAGGGGAGCAAGCAGCGCATGGTGCCGCTGGGCAAGCGCGCCTTGGAAGCCCTGGATCTCTACATGCGTCAATCGCGTCCGTTGCTTAGCAAAGGTCGTCATCTTCAAGAAGTTCCCTGGCTGATCTTGTCCAGGAGTGGACGTCCCTTGCGGCGTGAGGCGATTTGGGAATTGGTCAAGCGTTATGCGCTGCGGGCAGGAATCGATCCCGATATCAGTCCCCACACGCTGCGACATAGTTTTGCCACGCACTTGCTGGCGGGCGGGGCTGACTTAAGGCAGATTCAAGAGATGCTGGGGCATGCATCGATACAGACAACCCAGATTTATACGCAGGTGGAAAGTTCCCGACTGCAGCGGGTGCATAAGCAATTTCACCCGCGGGCTTAAAGGTTTTTTACGGTTAAACTTTCGCTAGCCACCTTTGCGAGTCGGTGCGAATTTGATTTTTTCAATGAGCCGAAAGATGTCATCACCTTGCTTCTTCCCGGTGACTGCGGTGATAGCCTGGATCACATGTTCGTACCGGAGGTTATAGTCCAAATCGATTTCGACTTCGGGTGACTCCTCGCCTTTGGGGCCATCCGTTCCCCCCACAAATTCCACCACATACTGGTTGAGTGAATCAAAGTCTTGACCAAATGACAAGCTGTCATTTAATACGATTTCAGAAATACGCCCTTCACCATCGGCTCTTAATCGGAGCTTCAGAGGAATTTGTGTTTGGTCTTCAGGAACTCCCCCCTCACCTTGCAGAGGCATACGGACAGAAAAATCGCCTTCTTGAACGCTGATCTTAAAAGTGAGCACGAAGAAGATCAGCAGCAAGAAGACAACATCGATCATCGATGTCATTTGCAATTCAACTCGTTCATCCGCATTGCTATTTCGGCGAATCTTCATACGTACAACCGATCGATTTCTATCAGATGGATTATTTCGGGTCTTCTTTCACGCGAAGGGCGAATCTCTCCAGACCAAGAGATTGGCAACGTTCGATAAGGTCTTGAACGCGTCCTCCGGCGACATCTTGGTGTCCACGGATGATGATATTCGCATCAGCGGCTGTCTTCTTTTGTAGTTTGAGTACTTCGATTTCTCGATTGAGAAAGGGTCGTAAACCTTCGATAGCGATTTCATCTCCACCGAGGATGACAGTACCTTCTAAAGTCAAATTCAAGACGATCGGAAAATCGAGTTTTTCCTCGACGGGTTTCGCCAATTGGCTATCAGGCAATTTGATGCGATCGTTTTGATCGGACTGAGAAAAGTTAATCAAAACCATAAAGAAGGCGAGTAATTGAAACACCATGTCGATCATGGGTGTCAAGTCTGCTTCTGCTTTGACGGAATCATTCTGAGATTTAATCTTCATAGGCGAGCGATTCCATTACTTCTTATCTTCAAAACGGCTGATGATCCGTTCGCTGGCATTACCGATTTCCAGGATCAGCAATTGCTGACGGTTCCTCATAATGTTGAAAAAGGCAATCGCGGGGATAGCGATGATCAACCCGACGAGTGTCGTGATAAGTGCTGTGGAAATACCGGCAGCCAATTCGGCCGGCTTAGGTGTCGAGCCACTGGTTGCAATAACCTGGAAGGAACGAACCATCCCGTCCACAGTTCCCAGCAATCCGACCATGGGGCTGATATTTCCAACCAGTGCGATATAGCTGAGGCGATGATCGAGTTTCATGGTCTCTTCTTCGCCAACTTCTTGCATGCCCTCGACTGCCTTGGCATAGCCTTTATCGAGCCGGCTGAATCCGGCAGTCAGCACTTGGCCAAGGAAGGATTCATCGTTGGCGACCAACTCGGCTGCCTGCTGAACGTTTCCGCTGTCCAAATTTTCTTCGACCGCTTGGATCAGATCGGCGGGGCACATGTTATCGCGGCGGGCGGAAATAAACACCATCACCACCAAGGCTAGGAACACGAAAGAGATCACCAAAAAGGCGATCGTGTAGGTCAAGCCAAGCGCTTCAAACGTCCAACTTAATACGCTCTTGGATTTCGCCGCAGGAGCACCAGGCTGTCCTGCCGGAGCGGCCGGCGCTGCATCGGCCGGCGCTGCATCAGCTGGCGCTGCATCGGCCGGCGCCGCATCGGCCGGCGCTGCGGCGTTTTCGGCTGGGGCTGCCGCCTCATCTTGCGCGTAAAGCTTTTCCGAGAGCGAGACGGTCCCTAGTATGATTAAGGCTATACTCAGGAACCATTTAACCGACGAATACTTTCCCAAAGTGCGCATGAGATTCTCCGAAACTGGAAGATAAAGCAAGTTTAAAATGGGGATGTTGTGTAAAGGGTTTTTATTTTCCTGCCCACATGGAGCCGGAATAAAGCGAAGTGAGTCGGCTACGAGCATCGACGGCTCGTTGTGTTTCGTTTAGTGAAGGCCACAGCAGGCCCAAATAGTACAGTGATTCCGCATGGTTTTCTGCATCACTGGAGAAGAGTAGATCGGTGTGCAGGTAGGCGAGTACCGCTTCATTCGTCTTATTGAGCTTTTGGTAGCAAGCTCCTTGCAGGTTGTAAAGTTTGCCAAAGAGTTCGACATCCGTGGAATCCCCATTGGAAATCCATTGATTGACCGATTTAAGCGCCCCTTCTGCATCGCCTTCCAGCAGTGTGCATTGGGCTAAGGCGACTGCAGCGAGTTGTTTGACGCGAACGTCCTTTGGATTGGTGGCATTTAATTCGGAGAGTTTCTGGAGGAGCGGTTTTGCGTCAGCCGTTTTACTTTGCATAACAAGTGTGACCGCTTCCTGATAAGCGCCTTGGTTCTTTACTTCGCTGAAGGTTGATTCTCCCATTCGTTTGTAAAAATTCTGGGCCGCATCGTATCGCGCCATCGATCCGGCCAATTGTCCTAGAAGCTGAGATACTTCCCAATAGTGATGGCCATTGGAATTTTCTTTGTCATACGCGACCAGCGCTTTGACGGCAGCCGCTTTGTCCCCCTTGCCTTGTAGAGCAAGTTTCCCTTCGCAATAGGCTAAGTAGAAAGCCAAATCATTTTTGGCATTGACATTCTTTATCGATGCGGCATCGATTTTCTTGAGTTCATCGCGAGCCAGGTCATATTGTCCTTGTCGAGTCAGATCGCGAGCTCGGTCCATGATTCTCGGCTCATCTTCAAAGATAATCTTCGATACTTCGTTCACCGGGATATTTTGTGGTTCACCTCGGACCTCAATCGTGATTTTATCTCGATCAAGGGCGGTGATAATTCCGGAGAGCGTTGCACCCTTTTCTTGGCTCAACCGATCCTGGGCCCAGCCCAAGTTCGCGGTCAACTGAAGTGCTAAAACGGTGGCGAAGGTTACCGCCATTTGACGCGACGAAGGAAGAGTCGAATTTTTCATAGAGTCATACCTAAGGTGGTGATCGTTCATTTGGAAGTTAAGCCTTTGAGGCCCACCACATTTTGTTTGAGTTCACGTTGAATATCTCTAGCTAGCTTATCATAACGTTCGGAAAAAACTGGGCCACCCAATTCGGGATAGAGTTTCACGGTTTGCGAAATATCGCCGAGGGAACGCTGCAACAATTTGTTTCGGTTCTCGGGCGTTTTTTCCAGCAGTGCTTGCAGATAGCGACAGCGGGCCAATTCTAGACGAGACTCGAAGAACGACTCCGTCAAATTGGCTTTGCCTGAAGTGAGTTGCGAAATTCTTCCCCAACCCCAAATCGTATTTTGTCGCGTTTTAGTATTGGGGAGGTATCCGTTGACCGCCTTTCCGAGGTAGTCGGCCGACTTGCCTGCTCCGGCTGCTTGGAGCATGCGAGCCGCTTCCACTTGGACATCAAGCATCATAGGGTTAGCCTGTAAGATTTCTTCGATCAGCTTAAGTGCTTCGGTGAGGTTGCCCTGGATTTGGTAGGCTTGAGCCATGACAAACCGAACTTTCGTCGCAGACTCCGCGGGGAGGCTGGAGTCCGATCGTAGGGCTTGTAAAGTGGCAATCGATTGCTCGCTCAGTTGTTTGACGGCCGGGCTGACAGCGGTTTCTTTACCTTTGACAGCTTTGGCAATGCCTGACAACGTCTGTCCCACCCAGAGTTTCGTGGTGATATCTTCGGAGGAATCGCGGAGTTGAGTTAGCACCACGGCGATACCGCTGGCCAAGCGGTTTCGGGCGTTGTTATCTGGATTGGTTTCAAGTTGTTGTTGTAGGTCGAGAGCCAAGCGATAGAAAACGGCGGCCAGCTTCTTCTGTCCCTCGGTGTCGCTCCCAGCAATTGACTGGAGTTTGGCCATCGTCGCTTGCACTTTTTCCAGAGCGCTGTCGTCATTTTGGGTAGCCAGTTTTGCGATATAGATTTGCAGAGCTACTTGGTTGGCGCGAAGGGCGGTCGTTCCATCTTTCCCCAGGTCCGGATTGGCCTCGAGCAAAGGAATAGGACCTTTTTTGGCATCATTGAGTAAGTTGGCCGCTTCGTCCATTTTTCCGTCGAGCACCCACAGATGGATCAAAGCCAGGGCCGCTTCAACGCTGACCAATTCGGGCTTTTCTTCTGCAGCACCATCGATGACGCCTTCCCGCAAGGTGTCGAAAACAAGTTGTTTGGAGGCGACCAGCGCAGGATTGCTGGTGTCATTATTGGCCGCTCGCAACCGTTTGTTGTAATCATCCCACAGGCTAAGTCCCAGTTGTTTACGAAGCTTACCACCGGAAGCGGTATTCACGGGAACCATGCTGACATAGCCCTTGGCTTTATCCAAGTCACCAGAAATGAGCGCCAGTTGGACCAGCAGGTTGGCGGCTTGTTGCGATTCCTCGGCATTGGGCCATGTCTTGAGCAAATACTCGGCTAAACTTTGCAGTTGGCTGAAGATGAACTCTTTCCTGGCAGCATCCGCATTAATCAGCAGGCGTTGGTAGGCATTGAGGCAAACCAAGCCTGAGCGTAACCCCCAACTTTCTCCTGCCGATGAGCGTGTGGTAAAGCTGGCAGTGGCAGCCGCTTCATAGAAGCGATCTTGTCTGAGCAGAGTGTAAGACAGTAGATAGCGAGCCTCTTGAAGCTGACCTCGGTTGTCGCTGGGGCTATACAGGCTGACCGCTTTCCCAAGCAAGTCGCTCACGGCTTTCATGCCCGAAGCGGCTTCTGTTTCGACCTGTTTAATCTGTGTTTCAATTTTGCTTTTTTCGGCCGCATCTTGCGTGGCAGCGAGTTGCTGTTTCAAAATTTCAACAGATAAACCAGAGGATTCCAAGTCGGATAGTTTGGTTTTAGCGGCGTCGAGAGCTTCACTGAAGCTGTTGACGGCCTTCTTGTTCTCGGCCGCTGCGATGGGTTCCACGCCAATTTCGGCAAGCAACAATCGCGCTTTCTCTTGGTGGTCGCCGAGGACTCTCACCGACGACTGCAGGGCTCGCCGCGCTTTGTCTTCCATATTCTTGGCTGCGGTGGCCCCCGCTTCCGCTTCTCGCAATTTCTTGGCCACATAGAGCTGAGCTTGAGCCAGTGCAATTTGAAGGTCCAGCCAATCGGCATCTGTGGCTTCGGCTGAAGTTATCTTGGCAACCCACGGTTCGCCCACAGCTACGGCGACATCGAATTTGGCCTGAGCTGGATCGACCAGCAAGCGAATAAGTTCCGTGACGGCGCGAGTCTTTAGGTTTCGCATCGCATCGGGAACTTCGGTGATATCGGCTATTCGCTGAAAGGAGTCCATTGCCTCCGGGATCTTGCCGAGCTTTTGCTGAACTTGACCACGATAAAACAAAGCGAGATTTCGCAAGCCTTCGGCACGAGAGTCGTTCAAGTAAATTGCCGTAAATGCTTTTTCGATCTCTTCAAACTCGGTCTTTCGCGCGGGGCTGTCACTTGGCAGGCAGTCCGCTGCTCGTTTCCTCGCGTAGACGGCTAGCAACTGAGCTTGGGTGTACTCGCTTCGGTACTGATCGCGCAATTGAATTTTCGCGTCATCCCCTTCGCCGATTTTGGCACCTTTGAGTTCATTGAGCAACGGCGTAAGCTCGGTCAGAGTTCCGTTAAAGAGATCTTTGGAGCGTCCAAAGTAATCGGCAGCCACCTTTAACTTTTCCGCGTCGCCGGCGCCCTTGGTGCCCAGTGTAAAATTCCGTTCGCCGCGAGAGAGCATCAAGTTTCCTAACCCAAGTTTCGCTTCGCCTCGGCGGGGATGGCTGGGTTGCTTTTCTAAGAAATCTTTAAACGCCGCTTCAGCTTGGTCCAAGCGGGCCAGGCGAATTTCTTCTTTGGATTGGTAAATCGAAGCCTGCTGCATCAGCAACGCTCGCTCCAGCGGGATCGCAGCAGTTTGCTCCGGGTTTAATGTCCCAGCGGCGGCTTGCTGCTCCAAATAGATCACTGCTAGGTCGAACAAGCGTTCTTCCTTCAAGCGTCCCATAAAGCGATCGAACGGCTCAGCCGCTTGAGTTGCTGTTTGAGCCAACAACACAACGCTGAACAGACTACATGTCGCTGCAGTTAAGAAACACCGCAAGTTCCACTGTCGTTGTTTTGATGGCTTTGGGGCAATGTTTGGCCGAATGCCTTGGTCGGCAAGCGGAACTTGGTGTGACCTGATGCGGTCCATCCATCGATCTCCTAAAAACGTATGCCGCTCGCAGTTCCCGCTAATGTAATTCCCGCGCATACAGTGCCAGCAAACACAGTGCCAGCATGGTCCATCTCTGATTCTCGAATTGATTTCGAGCGATCGATGTGGACTATGAGTTTTGGCTGCACGGACTCAACCTCGGGTTCTAAAAGCGCTAACCGCCCTGTAAGGTTATTGACTGGATTGTTTTGCGATAAGTATACCGATTTCACAATGATAAGTCGCGATAAGTCGGCTAGAATTAGCAGGGCGCTATTCCACCACTCCTTTCACAATATAAGCTAGACGGCGACATAGCAAGTAAGCGCGTTGGAAAGAGAACGGACAAGCCGGAAATGATTTCGACGGTTCGTGTGCGAACCAGATCAGTAGCAAGTTCTCCGTACCGAATCCGGACGAAGTCTTTAGCCCATGATTGAGCAAATGATTTGTTAGGCGGTACCCGTTATAAGGATTGGGGCAAATGGTCCAGATGCGTTCTGATCGCTGGTACAGTCGTTCGGGGCAACGCCGAATCTCCAGTCAACGACAGACGGGTGCCCGAAGTTCTCGACGGCTCATCAGCCTAGTACTTCTACTGATCATGGTGCTCTGGGTGATGAAAAAATCGACCGAACCGGAAGTTTTCGAACGCGTCTTTCGGCAATTAGGTGTTCCTCTTGATGGCGGATCCGAAAGACCAGGGTCTTTTATAAGTCAGGCGAATACTACCGACGCTGAATCGGCTCATTTGTCACCGGAGCCGAAGGTTCAGGGAAACCGACAAAACTCCTCTTCGTCCCAGATACCCCAAGTAGCTGTAAACAAAAGTGAAGTATTGGGGGATCAGGGGCCATCGA
>JBIKMB010000259.1:0-7831 GCA_044359485.1 Pirellulaceae bacterium
TTCGGACCCTAAATTTTCGGACCCTAAATTTTCGGACCCTAAATTTTCACTGACAAGCACAGCGCGAATTTTGTTAAGCTTGGATCATTGCATTCTCGATTCACAAGAAATTGAGAATATTCGCGAGTCTATTCATCAATCAACAGACATTCCCAAACAAAATATTCTGGTCACCCTGACTCATACCCATGGAGCAGGTTGGATGTCTCGGAGTCGAAGTTCACTGCCTGGCGGCGAACTGCTCGGCCCCTATCTCGATGATCTTGCCGTGCAAATGGGACAACTCGCCCTGGAAGCGAAGAAGCATATTCAACCTTTATCGATCGTATACGGTAAGGGACGCTGTGAGCTCGCTGCACATCGTGACTACTTCGATATCGAGCGTCAGAAATTCGTCTGCGGATTCAACCCATTGGGTAAAGCGGATGATACGCTGCTAATCGCAAGAATCACCAATGCCACTGGCACGATCATCGGGAACATTATCAATTATGCTTGCCATCCCACCACGTTAGCTTGGGACAACACACTTATCAGCCCTGATTGGGTTGGGGCGATGCGTGAGACTATCGATAAGGAAGTGGGGGGACTATCGTTGTTTTTGCAGGGTGCCTCGGGCGATCTTGGTCCGCGGGAAGGATTTGTCGGGGATACTGCAATCGCAGACCGAAATGGCAAGCAGGTCGGTTATTCAGTTCTCTCAACTCTCTCGACCCTGCCACAGCCCAATACCGAATATCGGTATGCTGGCCCAGTGATATCGGGAACCGCTATCGGCACATGGCAGCATTCGTCACTTCCTCCAGAACGAGCGACCAATCATAACCGTTGGCACTGGGAGTCTATCGTCATTGAACTTCCTTATCGAATCGACCTCCCCTCAATCGAACAGACTCTTGCCGAGCGAGATCATTGGTTAAACGAAGAACAGAAAGCACGTCAAAACCAGGATGAGCTTCGAGTTCGCGATTGCAGAGCTCAAGTGGAACAGCGAACCCGTCAGCTTACTCGCTTAAACCATCTAGTGCCTGGAAAATCGTATCCATTAACCATGCACATCGGTGTGGTCGGAGCAGCAATATGGATTTTTGTACCTGGCGAACTGTACCAAATATTCCAGACCACATTGCGCCAACGCTTTGCCCCCTACCCCGTTTTCATAACAACGCTCACCAACGACTGGCAACCTGGTTACATTCCACCTGCAAGCAGTTACGGATATGAAATTTATCAAGAGGTTATCGCAGCAACGGCTCCTGGATGTTTAGAATCAATGATTGAATCTATTTCACGACGACTCACCGGCTTGATTGCTCAGCAAGGATAAAGTGAAAATGCTTACCCCTGATCGACACCGTCCATCGAATGGTACCTGCACCGCACTGGCTTCAATTTTCAGCCTAATCTTTGTCTATGCATCTTGCTGCATCCACCCATGTTTTGGGCAGGATCCGATAAACAATACCGTAATTTCTAAGCCGCCGCAATTTTACTTTTTAGTTGTTGGGAAAGGAAAAGTTACCGATCCAACTGCACAACAGCAGCGCGGAATCGATGCCGTGGAAAAGGTACTTCAAGCGGCAAAGATCGCTAAGCCTGACGCCGCCTTCGATTCACTCGCAGAGAATGTGATGACGGTTGCCCAATATCGATCCGGGCAGCGTTCTGAAAAGGTGACTGGTGCCATTTTTCGCGCTCGCATGAAAAGCTTGCAAGAATCCGTGGGACCGAATGATACCGTCGTCATCTACACGCATAGTCATGGCCTGAGAAACGGATTCGAAGCCGAGCAACCCTGGGGCGGAATCGTTCTTGACTTACCTGTTCGACAACCCAAGCATAATGGCGCGACACTTTGGAATGAATATGCTGATTTGATTCTCGATATTCCCGCGAAGAATGTTATCGTTCTAACGATGTCTTGCTTCTCTGGTGGATTTATTGACCAACTCAACTCGCCAACTTTTGTTGACCGCTGGAGCAAGCGAAGTGAGGAGGAAAAGCGAAACTTTATCGTCTTGACTTCTCAAAATGAAAAATTGACATCGGAACCTATTGTAAAAAATCGCGAACTGGTAAATCCCTTCACATTAGCAGTAGCTTCTGCCTTGCGTGGCGATGCGGATGGCTTCCGACGCGAAAACACAAAGATAACTCGACCAGAAAACCAAGATAACAAAATCAGCGTTGGCGAATGGATCGATTACATTTTGCATACCACGGAGCATACCGTATCGGAAGCACCTCGGCGTCCTAATTCTGCCAAGCCCAAAACAGTTGGTAGCTTTGACCGCGAAGAAATATTATTTCAATATCAATCGAACCCGCAAGAATGAACTATTCTCACCTTTTCATATTTCGCCGAGCAAACCAAAGAATGGCTGAAATAATTGCGACCACGGTGCTGACTCCGCCTATCGCTTTCGACAAAAACTGCGTGTTCGAAATTTGCTGATTGCTATCCATCACCTTGACATTCTGAGGATTTCTACTGACTGCTGGTGCATTCTTAGCGGAGTTCGCTGCTTGCCGCACCTGTTCCCGCATGGCGTCAACTTTATCTTTTACTGGATCACTAACAGACGTAGTGTCAATAAATTTGAATGCTACGTCGGCCATCTTTGAATCCGTTGCTAGTCCCATCGATTTATAGATTTTCCCTGGAACAACGGTCACGGTTTGATATAGAGACAAATTGTCATCTTTCTTTGCTACCATCGCCCAAAGCGATTTATGGCCAAATTTTTTAGTTGGTAAACGCTCGACAACACCACCTATCTCTTCGGCCAACCCCGATTCGACCGACTTCTGAGACAAAGGGGTACCATTCGCGTTTGCGATGGACATCACACCAAGTTTGCACGATTCCGCTTTATTAACCCAGAGTACGATGAAAGGTTCAGGTGGATTCTCAACTTGACGAAATTCAGTGTTATCAGGAATCTCAACGGACAAATAACCATCAGCTGAGGTCCACTTTTCCGCGGCAGGCAGGGAGCAAGTGAGTGCACTGGCAATCCCCAGAACAACCGTCGCTTGTAAACAGATCAAAAACCGCATTGGCAGGAATCCTATTTTATCTTATTGGTCTTTTATGTGTGTCAGTAGTGTGTCAGTATGCGTGCTGCAACTGCATGGCATCATTTACATGGCATCATTTGCCTAGCATGTCCCCCAGGCAGCCTCGATACCGAAAGCGCTCCACAACCATTTTGTGAGATTCTTTGCATTTCCCTCAAGTTGACATGAATTCTACGTAATCACAACGAGATTACAAGAAATAGTCCTCCCGCAATCCTTAGCTCTATTGGTTTTCTCTCCGCGGCACTAGATCCTGTGACAAAACTTATATTACAACCTGCTATGGCAATGATTTTGGGACTCTTCAGCGACAGGACATTGGAAGTAGAACGCGTGATCGGTTACACTCAAACTGCGTGAATTCTTATCTTCATCGAAGGCAGAATCAAGATGTTTCGTGACGCAATTTCTTACAGTACCATGCTGGTAGCGTTCCTGCTGCACTGTCCATTGAACGCACAATCGGTGCCTTTGGATACAGCCACGGGAGCTGGGGTACTGAATTGGGCGGACCGCGATTTCTGGCAAACGACCGATGGCAACCCCGTATCTGACGGTTGGACATTCAAGGATGGCGCGATCAGTTTGGTGACACCCGGCAAGGGAGGCAACATCGTCACCCAACCCTTACCATCCAATTTTGAACTCTCTTGGATTTGGAAAATTGAAAAACGAGTGAATGGTGGGTTGAAGTATCGAGTTCGGCGATTTGGCAAAGAATTATTCGAAAACAATTACCTCGGTCTGGAATATCAAATCATCGATGGCGCGGAGAATAGTGTTTCCAACACATCCACAGCTTCGCTCTACGATTTAGTCGGTCCTAAGAAGGACAAGAAACTTAATCCACCTGGTGAATGGAATAGTTCGAAGATTATAGCACTGGGAGACAAAATCGAGCATTACCTCAATGGCGAATTAGTTACTTCGGCCGTAACCGTTGGTCCAACTTGGGACACCCTGATTGCATTCAGTAAATTTTATGGTGGTCATGATTTCGGTCGACCTAAAGATCAAGATCGATTTATGCTCACAGACCACGGTGGCAAAATGACTTATAAAGATTTTAAGTTTTTGCCATTGCACGCTCCGGAGCCGATGAAGCCTTCTAACGGCGGTCCCTTTCTTGCAAATGCAACACGCAACGGCTGGGCGGACCAGAACAGTATTGTCATTTGGACTCGAACCACACAGTTTCCCGAGATGCGGGCTGATGGCAAACCGTTCAAGCACATTGATTCCCGTGAGGCAACTGAGCTTTCCAAGTCGCAAGACTCCCAGAAATTGCTCGATGTTCAATTGCCTTCTGGTTCCAAGCTAGAGGACATGCTTGGAGCTTGTCCAGGTCAGGTCGGACAAGTTCGACTCTCTTATTTTCCTGAGGAGCAAAGAAAGCAGGTAAAATCATTACATTGGATCACTACGGGGCCGGCCACCGATTTTACGGCCCAGTGGAAGCTAGAAGGCTTACAGCCTGGTACAAAATACATCACGATCATCGAAGCACAAACTTTGGATGGCAAGCCTTCGGCGGCGATACGAGGAGCATTCCGTACGGCTCCAAGTCCTACCGAAACACGAGCATTGAAATTTTGCATGACTACCTGTCATGATTTTATTCGCCGCGATGATGGCATGCATGGACACAAAATTTATCCAGCGATGAAAGCTTTACAGCCTGACTTTATTGTGCATGCAGGCGATATTGAATACTACGATAAGCCAGACCCTTGGGCATTAACAAAATCGCTTATGCGATTTAAATGGGGGCGTATTTTCGCACTTCCAAATAATCGCGAGTTTTATAACCATACGACTTCGTATTTCATGAAGGATGACCATGACACCTTGGCCAATGATTCCTGGCCAGGTAAATCCTATGGTGCCGTGACATTTGCGGAAGGGGTCCAAATTTTTAATGAAGAACAGTTTCCGAGTAAGCCAGAGCGATACCAGACGATTCGCTGGGGGGCGGATGTGCAGATTTGGATTTTGGAAGGCAGGGACTACCGCAGTCCCAATAATCTTCCGGATGGCCCACAGAAAACGATACTTGGCACCAAGCAAAAAGAATGGCTGTTCACCACGCTACTTGAGTCGCAAGCGCGATATAAACTTATTTTTTGCCCCACTCCCATCGTGGGTCCCGATCGCCAAAACAAAAAAGATAACCATTCCAATCAATCCTTTTCTTTCGAAGGAAATGAAATACGCAACAAGCTAGCCTCCGTTCCAGGTGCAATCGTGTTTTGTGGCGATCGGCATTGGCAATACGCATCCGTCGATACCGAATCGAGAGTATGGGAGTTTGGCTGTGGCCCCGGCAGCGAAAAACATGAATTGGGCTGGCAACCGGATGATATTCGTCCCGAACATCGCTTCCTAAGGGTTGATGGTGGTTTTTTGTCGGGCGAGTTGACCTACTTCAACTCACCCCCTCGGCTCACCATTCGCCACCATGATGTCTCAGGAAAACCGGTAAGTCAATTTGAGTTCCCAGCTTCCTTTGCTGCCGAGTCGAACCAAAAGTAGTTGAATGCAAAGCTCTCGCATTTGACTGATTGCCGCAAATTAGAAACTTTTCTGACATCGCTGCGAATATGAATAATCAGGCGATATGAATGGAACATGAGCATAGCAAAGATCAGCCAACGAATCGGCGAGATTTTAACCTGAATTAAAATTCGCCGATCGCTGAGCTTACCTCGCAATTGAGGGTAACCGAAAACCTCTGTCGCTTGGTTTTAGCCGCGGATATCGTGGATTCCGGGTAGTCTATTAACCTTTGACGGTCATGATCGGAGCGAGTTCGGCTACCGGCCGAGCCATTCCCGAATCCACAATCGTTTCGATCACAGGCCCAATTCCCTTGTAGGCAAAGGGCGCTTCTTGCTTTAATTCCCCAAGTTTTTTCTCCATGATATCGCGACGATTGCGGATATCTTGTCGTCGAAAATCCACGGGTGTCACAACACGAAATCGTTGCATGAATTCCTCGAACTCTCGCTCAAAACCTTTCATGGAACTGCCACGCGAATGAGCACGTCCCGCTCCGTGAGCGGCGCTTTGATTCGTGCCTTCGAACCCGCCTCCCGCCAAGATGTAGCTGCTAGCTCCCATCGAGCCTGGAACGAGTACCGGTTCACCGTAGTATTCAAATGGAGTCCCCGCCATCGCCTCATAACCTCGAGCTGGACAAGCCCCCTTGCGATGGATGACCGTGGGACGACCATCACGCGATGATGGCCATACCATGTTATGTGGCGCATCATAGAGCAGGTCAAAGCTGATTTGGCCGCAAACTTGCTCTAAGCATGACCAACCCATCAGAGCCAAGAACATTCGATTAACGAAAGCGAAATTCGCCCCATTATACATTGCATCCCAAAACAGTTGCGCGGTTTCTTCAAACCGTTCCGTCAGTGGCAATAGAAAAATGCCATTGTCTGGATGGGCAATATTTTTTGGGAAAATACGTCGAACTTTTTCTTGATAGTATGAACCAGTCACGTGGCCCACTCCGACGGACCCAGTATGGACCATCACGGTTACCATTCCCTCTTTCAGTCCCCAGGCATGTGCGATCGTTCCATTGATGACTCGCTTCACTTCCTGGAATTCCACAAAGTGATTACCACCACCGATGGAGCCGATTTGCGAATCTCGATGCAGTTCACCAGCGGATCCCACAAAATCCGAAAGTTTTTGGATGCTTTGAGCAGGTAAGCTCCCCTCGCGATCAATCCTTTCCAAGGTTGATTTGCGCGAAGTACGATGGAAGTAACTCCATAGCCCCTCATCAAAATCATCACGGACGGTATCGTAGAGTCCGCGAATACCATGAAGCAAAAGCCCCTCTCGATGTTCGTGCTGCGTGGGTATGCGCCTGCCAGCCTCGAAGTATATCTGGCGACATTGCGTTTCTAGCTGATCGAGCTTGCCGCGAACTTGCTCCGCCTCTAATGACGTTTTGTGCAGTCTCATGCCGCAGTTAATATCATTGCCGATAGCTTGAGGTACAACGAAACCACTGGTTTCTAGTACCGTCCCGACGGGAATACCTCGCGCTTTGTGAAAATCGGGCGTGAGCGAGATTTTTTCAATTCGAGGAATTTCCGCAAAAGCTTCTCTATCCGCACCATAAAAAGCTTCCAAAGTTTCTTGTAACTCCAGCAAACTTTTTAACTCGGCTACAGCAGCTTCTTCGATAGGAACTTCCGGTTTGGCAAATACAGTCACATCAACCTGACGCTCATTATCGAGACGGAGCATCGTGTCGCTGACCCGCGATAAACCGTGATTCTCTTTATGTTTCATTGTATTTAAACTCTGGGATAATCAACCAATCCTCGGAAGCCTACCGTGGGAATACCCCACGCGTCCCAACACTGGACAGGGTACCGCGTGAAAGGTTCACCATTCAAGTCAAGTAGAGTAACCAGTTTGCGAACGACAAATAGCATGCAGCGGCACGATAAATTCAGCCAACATGTATCTGACTTGACTTGTGTCTGTCGGTCAATTGCATCAATAAAATACGAGGGAAATTCACAGAAACGTAAAGATCAAAACACTTAAGAGGCTCGAGCGTGTTGGGCGTAACCGGTGATTCCAATTGCTCTTGGGTAGGAAGTGCGCAGAATCGTTTAACCCGTGTGCCGCGAGGCCAGGCCCGCGCCGTTGTACCCTCGAGCGCGTTGGGCGTGACCGGTGATTCCAATTGCTCTTGGGTAGGAAGTGCGCAGAATCG
>JBIKMB010000260.1:0-7820 GCA_044359485.1 Pirellulaceae bacterium
TCGCCGTGGCATCCGCGGGTGTGGATACGGTTTCTTGTCCCGAAATCGCGCCGACTGTCACGAAAACGAAAACAATCCATAGCGACAAACCACTGGCCAACATGCCAGTATTTGACTTGCCCGTAACCGTTCCCCAATGACCTATACATTTCTTGAGGGGTATAGGGCGTTTCCAAGTTAAAACGGTTCGCAGGTTCGTTTTCGCCGAAAGAGAGGTTTTGATTAGCATCATTCCGATGATCTTTTCGATTGAGCGAGGAAAGGAGATTCCTATTTTGACTAGAATCATTAGTATTCTACATCGTACGGTATAGGTCTGACGAGAGTTCCTTGAACTTCCACGATTTACAGACCGGAATCTCAACCTTTTTGTGGTCATTTTATTCGCAATATGGCAAATCGACGGCCGAAAAGACCTTCTCAATCTTCTCACCATTCCGCACGCAACAGCGGGGGAGGATCTGACTGGGGTAAAAGAACTAGCGGTTCTTCGGGTCGCGAGAACCTCCGTGGCGGTAAGCTCCGAATTATTGCTGGGACTCACCGTGGACGAATCATCGCCTATCGCGGCGATCCAATAACGCGTCCCATGAAAGACCGTACACGAGAAGCCCTTTTCAGTCGATTAGGTGGCTTATTCGATCGCGGCATTGCCATCGACTTATTCGCTGGAACTGGAGTGTTAGGGTTGGAGTCGCTGTCGCGAGGCGCTAATCAAGCTTGGTTGTTAGAAATGGATCCTACTGCTGCTTCCGATATAAGGACTACGGCCAAGCAACTCAGCCTGGAGCAAATGGCCAATGTTCGCTGTGGCGATAGTTTTCTTCTAGCACCCACAGTGATCGAACAGATTCAACTTCAAAATGCCACTGCTTCACCCCCTATCCCTTGGATTGTATTCGTTTGTCCTCCGTATGCGATGTGGAGCCAGCAGCCTGTCGAATTGAAAACATTGCTTGATCTTTTCGCTTCACAGGCACCGGCCGGTAGTTTGTTGGCAGTGGAACTGGCCGAGGATACGCCGCAAGATATCTTGCCAAATTCTTTAGAATGGGATGTCCGCTTGTATCGGCCCGCACAAGTTGCTATCGCAGAAAAATAATCGCACAGTCTGTCCTGTGCAGCAATGCTCTGCGAT
Organism: Pirellulaceae bacterium; assembly: GCA_044359485.1. GTDB lineage: Bacteria > Planctomycetota > Planctomycetia > Pirellulales > Pirellulaceae > JAFLCP01. The sequence goes on from JBIKMB010000260.1 coordinate 1,139, forward strand.
TCAATCGCTGAGAAATTCAGCGCTGACTTTTTTCAAGAGCTGTGCGGCCTCTGCCATGGCCTAGTTCTGGCGGCGCATGGATTAAGCGAGCCAATCGTGGTTAAACTTCATCCCCTCTTGTCACGGATCAAGTGAATGAGCTTTTTCTGCGGCTCGACAAATTTCGAAACCCCTTCTCGCATCAAGATCGCTTCCAAACGATGCATGTCCACCGACTGAAGCATCGCCTCTTCCAGGTCTGTCGGAATTGTCTCTCGCAGGACTGGCTCAAATTCAACCTCTGAGTTTGCAATCGCCTGATTGGTTTCAGGAGGATTGGTTTGAATATCGCTACCGGCTAGCGCTGCGGCATACTTCCAAGGTGCATCCGCTGGGTTTTTGGTTCCCGTGCTAGCGAAAATAATCTCTTGCCGTAAACGTGTTGGATGAGCCTTCCAAAACTCTTGATTCAAACGCCAAATTCGCTTGGCGTTCAGGATTCCGACATTCCCCTGTAATTCAGCCGCCAACTTAGGCAACTCTTTATTGCAGTATTGATCGATACGCGACACAAATATGGAATAGACACTTTTGAAAGAATCGCGTTTCTCCGATCGCATAGCGCCGCGGTAAATCGCATCCCGCGCCGCAACATATTGTCTCTCCGTAAATAGAAGCGTGACATTGAGTGTGACACCGTGTGCGGCTAATTCTTCCAGTGCAAGTAAACCGGATTCGGTTGCCGGGACTTTGATCATCCGGTTTTTATGACCTTTCGCCCATTTCAGTCCTAGTGAAACATATCTCGAGACACGAGCAGGTATGGATAAAGAATTTTCAAAATCTTCTAGTAATGGATCTAGTTCGAAGCTGACCCAGCCTTGATCACCTTGGCTTTTTTCCCAAATACCTTCGAACTGATTTTGCGCTGCCTGTACCAATTCATTGGTCAGATCCCAAGCGATATCTTCGTTGGTTAATCCTTTTTGGATTCCATCGTTCAAGCGAGAATCGAATCTACCAGTGGCAACTAGGTTAGATACAATGATCGGGTTAGACGTAGCGCCGCTTATGCCCCATGAAATGTTTTCGCGAATTAAGTCCGGATCGATTGAGTCGAGATACAGGCGCGTGCCAGTTGCTAGTAAAGAATGAATACTTTTGGGCATGGACGCCTCCATAAAAAAACCGTTGTCAAATCTTGCCGACTTGACAACGGATCATGCTTGGAACATTCACAATCGAAATTTAAAGTTTTGGCATTAGCTTATCTAGGACGGCGCGTTTATCTTCCACGCTCCCTGTGCCCAGCACGTTGCCATCGGCGCCTTCGAGCAACAATTCGTAGGCCGATGTTCGCTCTTCATCATTGATCAACTTGAGATGATGGAATAAGCATACCTCGCCCAGAGCTTTAAGCGTCGGAACTTGTTTGCTGTTGATAAGATCGCTGATGCGTCTTTGGACCACATCGGTCTTCAAGCTTGGAAGAGGAGAAAGAATCAGTTGTTCATCCAATTTGCTGAAGACAACTTGCATGGCCGCATCGATACCATCACCATCTCCGTCTTCCATGCGTTTTTGAACTTCATAATTATTCAACTTCTTGCTGCTGGCGATAATTTTACCTGTTTTCAAACTGACGATCTGCACTCGAGTGTCGTTATTGACTCGTCCATTTCGTTTGTTCTGTTCCACTTGAACATCAAAGAAGATAAGACAATCGAAACCATCTTTGCTGGCTTTGGTTTTCAACTCACCCATATTTCCAGTGCCAATGTAGGCGAGACCTGGTGTGAGACGGTGACCGGTCGAGGCGTTTTTCTTGGCGGCTCCTGGAGCTCCCGGGCCTGGACCCATTCCTGGTGCACCCATTCGTCCACCTGGCGAAACTAATCCTCCCTCCATACCGGCATCAAAACCGCTGCTTGGTCCGATACCTGCCGATCCCCCTGGGAAACCTGGTGCACTGCCCGCTGGTGCGGCGCTCATGGAGCCTGCCGCATTTTCAACTTCAAGGAACAGTTTTCCAAATTTTCCTTCCAAGAATCGTTCTTCGAACATTCGAACAAAAGCTCGGCCCATTTCGCCTGTTGCTTTACTGAATGTTTCCGGATCATCTTTCTTTGCAACACCGCCACCTCCACCACCAGCCCCTGGAGCACCGACGATTCCAGAGCCTCCCATCATGCCCGGGTCAGGAAGACCGAGTCGTCCTGAACCACCGCCGGCGCCACCGCCAGCCGCGTTCGGATCGACGGAGCCGACAGGTTTATAATCGGATATTCCAGAAGGTGCCTTCAAATCCATGCCCAACGCGAAACTGATTCCGCTGTTTGGACTCACCAAATCTTTAACCCATTGAATTTCATCGAGCACAACATTTGAATCTTCTGCACCGCTTAATGCGTGTGCTAACGCAAATTTATAAGCATCGGGTTCGCGACCAATCGCGAAGGCATATTTAGCTTTCTCTAAGTAGGGTGCATCTTCTTCAGGCTTTTGCGGACCGGTTGGTGCTGGAGCGGCTTGTCCGCCTGGTCCACCAATACCACCGAAGCTACCAAACCCATTGGGTGCTCCCATAGGAGCACCGATACCACCGCCTGAACTACCGTCGAGAGAAGGCAAACTTGGGGCGGATGCGCCAGACGACATTTGCTGCCCGCCTGAATTGCCGTACTGTGCCATTTGACCTGGATTAATACCGCCGCTGCTATTGGGAGCCGCACCGCCAACGCCTTTAGGGCCACCGCCGTATGGACCGCCAGGAGTCGCGGTTCCTGCGGAGGAGCCACCACCACTGTTGACCATGCCTTCTCCATAGCCTTCCGGCATGCCGATACCGCTGGTTGCACCGGCCATCTCGCCAGTAAAGCCACCCGACGATCCGCCGGAGGAGCCACCGCCTGAATTGACCATTCCATCGCTGGAACCATTATCAAATTGCATCTGTAAACCCGACGAGCCCGGTCCAGCGCTCGATCCTTCCGAACTCCCCGGCGTTCCCGCAGGAGGTCCATAACCTGCAGGCGGACCTGAGGCTGGTGCAGCACTGCTTCCAGATTCCGCCGGCGGCCCCATTGGTCCAGAGGGTGTTGGGGCCGGTGCCGTTGCAGCCGGAGACGAATTCGACGCAACTGTGGTTGAGCTATCGCTACCACCACAACCGCTGATGGCAACTAAGCCCAAGGCACTAGCAAGAGCCCATCCTGTGACAATAAAATTTCGTTTCATGGACGAATCCTGAATGAATAAAATTCGCTAACAGAAGCCTCTGAACCTCTACGCATGTAAACCTAGTCGCGAAACCACAAATCAGATCATGGCGAGGGGGAAAATTCGACCGAACGGTCCTCGCTTATTATGCCACTTTCGTACGCCCATGTCGAGATTCGTCCACTTATGTTCAGATGGTTTTTTCGAAAACCCCATTTTTTCGACCTCGAGAACGAACTGTCTCTTTCCAACAGGCGTCCGCTGAACGCTCGATTGGGTTCCATTTTTTGCCAACCGGCTAACCCTCGTCCCGCTATGGCGAATCCACCTCCTTTTCATGGAGTTTCGCACCACTTACCTACAGAATTGAGCTGGATTCAGCCCCACAATGCTCCCAAGTAAAATCGGTTTTCGCAGATAAGCTCTTGGATAATGAGCCCCCATTCGTGACAATAACACCTCAGCATTCCGTTGGGCTCTTGCCAACAATTATTGTTACCATTGCGTTCTAATTCACCCGCCACTCGCTCGTTCAAACCGGAACTTAGCTTTTAGAGCCGCGAGCATTTCTCAGATCTCCAACTTTTCCGACACCGCCCATCAGGGAAACAAACCAAGGAATTAAACTCGTGAAAAGACTACGTCAGCTTCTACTCCCAGCGATCGCTTGGACGATGTTTTTCGCCACTCCTCTACAGTTCAGTACGGACAACGGTTGGGCCCAAGAACCCGCTGCAAAAGAAGTCATTCCGCACCATCAGACCAAGCCACCTGGGCCAGCGCTCTCGCCTGCAGATGCCATCAAAAAAATGGTCGTTCCCAAAGGCTTTCATGTACAAACGGTCGCGGCAGAGCCCAATCTTGTGAATCCCGTATCTATGTGCTTCGATGAAAAAGGGCGAGTCTGGGTCACTGAATCGCTCGAATACCCGCGACGCTCAGCGGGACCGGGCCAAGATCGCATCAAAGTGCTCGAAGATACCAACCATGACGGCAGCATGGACCAAGTGACCATTTTTGCCGAAGGCTTGAATATCCCATCCGGAATTGCTGTTGGTTATGGAGGAGTCTGGGTCGCAAATGCTCCTGATCTGCTTTTCCTTCAGGATACCGATGGCGACGGCAAAGCCGACAAGAAAGAAGTTATCGTGACCGGCTTCGGTAGAATCGACACTCATGAATTACCCAACAGTTTAACTTGGGGGCCTGACGGTTATCTCTATGGGCTCAATGGCGTCTTCAATCCGAGTCGAATCGAACAAGATGGTAAAGTTTTTGAATTCACCTGCGCCTTGTTTCGTATCCACCCGCGCACGAAAAAATTCGAACTCTTTTGCCAAGGCACAAGCAATCCTTGGGGCGTTGCGTTCGATAACCTCGGCAGCGCATTTGTCAGTGCTTGTGTGATCGATCATCTTTGGCATCTGACCGAGTCGGGTTATTATCATCGCCAAGGTGGCCCCTACCCTCCTTTCACTTGGAAGATCGGCTCGATCGTCAAACACAAACACCAAATGGCTGCGTACTGCGGCATCGTTTATTTCGACACCAATTCTTACCCCGAGCAGTATCGCGATGTACTCTTCATGGGAAATATCCACGGTAATTGCATCAACACCGATCGCTTGCGTCGCGAAGGCTCCACCTATTTCGCAACACCGGAAGAGGATTTCTTAACCGCCAACGATGCTTGGTTTATGCCCGTCGCGCAAAAAGTTGGCCCCGACGGTTATCTCTATATCCTTGATTGGTATGACCGCTATCACTGCTATCAAGACGCAAATCGCGATCCGAAAGGAATCGATCGACTCAAAGGTCGCCTCTATCGCGTTACCTATGGTCCACCCGGTAAAACCCCCTTCATCAACATGAGCGAGGATAGCAACGAGAAATTGATCGAATACCTAAATCATGGGAATGTTTTCTATCGCGAAACAGCGCAGCGAATATTGGCGGAACGACAGGATCCGCAAAGTATTGCCCCACTGCAGCAACTTGTCGCCAATCCGGCCACGCCACAGAAACTTCGTCTACAGGCGTTGTGGAGTCTTATCTCCCAAACCGCCCTGGAAGAAAAGTTTCACCTCAAACTCTTAGCAGACGCCGATCCATCGATCGTGGCCTGGGCCATCCGCGCCGCGGGAAATCAAGCAACCGTGTCATTGGAAATTCGCCAAGCAATCGAAGCCCTCATACGACCAGAGACCCATCCAGACATTCTGTTGCAAATTGCCATCGCCGCTCCCAAAATTGTTGAAGCTGACACCTTACGGTGGCTCGTTCAAGTTGCCGCACATTGCAAAAATGATGGACTGCTGCCCCAAATTATCTGGCAAAATTTGCATCCCTTTATCCCGACAAAATCGGATCGTATCTTGGAACTCGTCGAGCAAAACGATCTTGCCAAGTCCCCCGTACTCTCTGACTTGGTTCCGCGCATCTCCGAAAAGTTGTTGTCCGATTCCAAGTAGTCATCCCATTATTTGATCGTTGATTCAGCCGCACTATCGTTGCATTCTCTGCCAGAGAGCGCAACGAATGCGGCTAGTACTCTTACCCTGAGACATCATCACACATGCACAGGTTGATTTCCAATACACTGATCCCAGATCTCCATCGGACCATTACCTTCGCGCTGTTGCTCTCGATCCTCAGTCTCTCCTCTCCGATCTGGGCCGTGCCACAAACCTCTGCACCACCCGCAACGGCTGCCTCAAAGCCAAAGCTGGATTCGGTGGTGCGTTTGATCAAGCTCACGTGGAAAGCCAACCCGGCAGCCACCGCGAAAAGCATCATGCAACTCGCCACGCAAATTCAATCCAGCCCCGAAGATATCGGAAAGGTCAAGCAACTGCTGGAACCATCCAACGATTTGCTCGACCAAGCCCTCTCTCAGAAAGATGATCCACGCTTCGCAGCCGTAAGCTGTCTGACAGCATCTTGGAATGATCCTCGAGGTGTCGCGAACGCCCTGCAACTGATCATGGACGAGAATCAACCTGTCGATATTCGACAACTTGCTGGGACTATTTTGGTCAACAAACATAGCGAAAAGCTGAACGAACAAATTGCTGCCTCGTTCGCAAACAACAACATTACCGCTTCCATTCAAGCTGAACTTTCGGAACTCGCCCTTCGCGTCGGCAACCCAAGTCTGATCGAAGTCGTGCTTACCTCAATTCCAAGCTTACCCTCAGAAATTCGCCCTACGATCGTTGAACGCGCCACGCAACGCCCCAGCACGAGCCTTTCACTCTTGCAACTTGTCGAGCAAAAGAAGATCGCAAAAGATTTGTTTAATACAAATTTGTTGCAACGGTTAGAAGAAAGTGGCGACCCTAAAGTTCGAGAAAAACTTAAGGCAATCTGGGGCACCATTCGGCTTGACAACCATGAAGATCGACTCAAAGTGATAAAAAATACGCAGAAGACATTGCGCGAACTTAAAGGCAACGTTGACAATGGCTGGATTGTCTATCAAAGT
>JBIKMB010000068.1:0-25553 GCA_044359485.1 Pirellulaceae bacterium
TCTAGGCTCTTGTATTAAGTAATGGTCTACCAAAGAATATGGGATCGCGCTAGACTACTTATTTACCCCAACATCGCGCGCGGGCCGTGGGTGACGACCGAATCTCCGACATGTTTGATGGTAGCATTCTCAGTTAAAACAAGACGTTTGTTTGTGTATGCTTTAAGCATAAGATTATTGAGCTAACAAAGATGCCACTCAAGTCCGCCAAGGTTTAGGATTGGTTCTACAGCTGCACTGATCTTCGCGATTCGTTATGACTACGATTACCCAGAAATAACGTCGTACATCAGTAATGTCTGCTTCATTCGGACACATTCTGGTGAGGAAAACGACTTGTAGTGTAGTTCGGGCCCGCAGAAAGCTATTTTCGTGTTCCGGCTAAACGCCACAGCTTTTGCAGCCCGTAAGATCGACACTTTCGGGTGTCAAGAAATCTCTCGACCCTGGAATCAATCGAACTATCGTAAGTAAGGATTCCTATCGAGTTTTTTCACATACCACCCTAGAGACTCTAAGTCAGCAGTGAGTTCCGGTGATGGTAATTCGACGAAAACAGCGATCAACAAATACGAAGTACCACCGATACCAGCTCTGGATAACTTATCAGCTTTCTCGAGGGAGTTCTTTAGGCGTAGATACTCGGGATTCGATTCGATTGCCTCGTGCTTCCAAAGGCCTTCTTCGGATTGGTCATTTAGTCCCAGAAATGCTATCGCGGGTAAGTTTATCCCAAGTGCCACTTTTTCGATTTCCCTTGAAGAAACTGAAAAGACGTAGTTCCCTACTTCTTCATAATTGGGTTTATCACCAAGTCGAAAGAGCTTTGAAGCGGACTGGTTCGGAATCGCAAATCCCATTTTTTGACGGAGCCAATGCGACAAAGCCTTCAAAATCCCTTTCGGGCCAGAAATTGTAGTTGATCCTCTATCGATGATCCAATCGCGAGGTTCAATCAGCAATACTGCTCGTTTCGCGACTCGCAGCATTTCATACATTCCCAGCCAAGGACGTGGGAAATGGTGAAATGCTTCTTTGCAGAAGACAATGTCGATTGATTTGTCCTCGAGGCTCAATGCCTCAGCATTCTCAACTCTATAGTTTTGAATCAGCCCTTCAGTCTGTGCATGTTGTAGACGAATTCCTGACAAATCCGAAGCAGTTACATTCTTGGCTCCCATGTCCATCAGTCTTGCTGCGTCCCAACCATTAACATCTCCCACAGTTAGCCACGAGCAGTCCTGAACTTTAGCAAAAGGTGAAAATGGCCGCATCATTCGATGATGACGCCATCCGTCTACACTTCGCTGGTATTTTTCAAATTCAGCTTTCGTTGAAGTTGCTTTAGAGGATAAGTGACTAGTTTGGGCTTGATGCGAGGAAAGGTGAAACATGTTCAAGAAATCATAATGTGATAAAGATGGATGGATAGCATCATTTTGCGACGCAATGGAGGTTCGTTACCTAGCAATTGATTTGGCGGTAACACATCAAGCTTACATTTTGTATTTCGAGGCTGTTCGATGCCATTTTCGTAGATGTGGAATTAGTATAGTTGGAGAGAATGACTGGTAATCATCGCCCTTAATCGCTTATGCGATCGGAATGCGAATAAGAACCTTATAGCTTGATTCATTCTCAAGAGATTACGAAATGTCGTGGGACTCGCATCTAGCGTTTCCCTGTGCAGCGAATATCGCTTTGACATGTCATTCTTGCCCCAGCCGATTGAACAGACAGCGCTCTGATACCCAGCCCGTTCGCATTGCTCCACCACAAGCTGATTAAACCGCCCGCCGGGATAAGCAAAGTGCCGCACTTCGGTTCCCAAATCGTCTTGCAGCTTTTGTTTGCAATCCACAAGTTCGCATTGCAAGTGTTCCAAAGACAAAGTGGCCAGATTGGGATGCGTTACCGAATGCCCACCAATCTCCATCCCCGCGTTCGCTATAGCCTGCAAATCGCGGAGACTCATCCGCTTCGCTGCGTCAACTCCCTGCATCGCACCAGTGACAATATAGAAAGTTGCAGTTAATCCCAACGATCGCAGAATGGGCAAAGCAAACTCATGATTGTCTCGCCACCCATCATCAAAAGTGATCGCCATCTGCTTCGCTCGCGAACGATATGGCAAATGCAGCGCGTTCACATAGTCCGTCAATGAGACAAACTGAAATCCCCGCTTTTGCAAGTATTGAAGTTGCGCTCGAAAATCATCAGGGGCAATATTGAATTGCCACCCTTCCAAATCCACGCGAGCTGCTGGAATACGCTCGGGAGGACAAACATGATGATACATCAATATCATGCGGCAAGTTTTCGCGGAGGCTGCTTCGAAAAATGAAAGCGGAGAATCGCTTCACACATCGCGCGATAAGAATACGGCTCCTGCAAGCTGCGGACATGTCCCTTTTGCTGAATGCTCAGTCGCAACTGCGGTTGTTCAAGATAGTAGCGAATCTTTTGGGCAATGTCAGTTAGGTCGGTGAAGAGACCTACTTCTTCATCAGCCCGAAACGCAGCCCGAACCTCGGCCGTATCTTCATGCAACAGAAACGCACCACAACCAGGAATTTGCCATGTACGGGCGGTCGTACGATCGCCTGAGGTTGTCCCCTTCCCTGCTTCACTTAGCAATCCCAAATTGATTTTGGCAGCGCAATAAATCGCCGCCAGCTCATCCCCATACGCTCCACGTCCCGCCCAACATTGTTGAACTTGAGGGGCCGCTTTATCCCAACCATTACCCCAAATTTTTACCTTGATGTTGGGAAGCTGTTCGACAATGGCCCGCATGATGGATTCTTTTTTTGGGGACCAAACCCCGACAAAAGCGACATCGGATCCATAAAACGCTGAGAGGTCATCGCGCAGCTGTACGGGCCTATGCACGTCCGGATCGTAACCATGTCGCACCAACTCTAGGCGTTTGGCACGTTGCACCAGTTCAGGGTCTTCTATATGAAAGCTCTTGGTCGTAAAGATGCAATCATAGAGCGAGACACAATTCCAGATGTTCTGGCCATGGTCGCGAAACGAGACGTCGGGATAGACGCAATAGATGGGGATCTTCTTTTGAGAGAACCGCAACAGCGTTTCCGACTTGAGCAACATTCCTTTGAAGACCACTAAGCAATCGAGCGCTTCCACATCCAGCAATTCTTCTATCGCGCGGTTGTAGTCGGCGCTCATCCAGGAACGGCATAACTTTCGAAATGCTCGCAAAGGAAAGCTGCGCCAGCGGGTAGGAAAATGATCTTCGTAGTGACGTTCAATCAATAGATGGCCTGAGCGACGAAACTCGCCTGCTAAAGCACGCGCGTCGCTTCCCCACCAATCGGCGCCGAGATAACCTATCAGCAAGCTTTGAGGTGGCTGTTCCAAGCTGATTAACCCTTAAACGTCCCAGCATGTTTCTCCCGTTCCGCCAATTCCAAGTCATGCTCAACCATGATCTTGGCCAATTGACGTACATCGGTCTTGGCGACCCATCCCAACTTCTGTTTGGCCTTGGAGCAATCACCCAACAATAAATCCACTTCAGCCGGCCGGAAATATCGTGGATCAATTTCCACGTACTCTTCCCAGTTCAAGCCCAAATGCCCAAAGACAAAGCCCAGGAACTCTCTAACGGTATAGGTCTCACCGGTCGAGATCACAAAATCATCGGGTTCAGTGTGCTGCAAGATCAACCACATCGCTTCCACATAATCTTTGGCGTAGCCCCAATCCCGTTTTGCATCGAGGTTTCCAAGATAGAGCTTCTTTTGAAGGCCCACTTTGATACGGGTTGCGGCACGCGTGATTTTGCGAGTGACAAACGTCTCACCACGTCGTTCCGATTCATGATTAAACAAAATGCCGTTGCTGGCAAACATGTTGTATGAGCGGCGATAATTGACAGTTTGATGGAAAGCGTAGACTTTGGCGCATCCATACGGCGATTGCGGATTAAACGGCGTGGTTTCTTTTTGCGGTACTTCCAGCACATCGCCATACATCTCGCTGCTGGAGGCTTGATAAACGCGACATTCCTTTTTCTTGTTCAACAGCCGAGCTGCTTCGAGAACATTCAGCGATCCCCCTCCTGTGGCTTGCAACGTATAGACGGGTTGGTCAAACGACACCCTCACGTGGCTTTGGGCACCCAGGTTATAGATCTCGTCAGGCTCGATATCCAGAACGAGGTTCGTAAGTGCTTGTCCATCAGTCAAGTCGCCATAGTGCAAGGTAAGCTTGGGATCACTATGGGGATCTTGATAAATATGGTTAATTCGTCCTGTGGTGAAGGTACTCGCACGGCGTACTAAACCATGAACACGATAGCCCTTCTCTAAAAGTAACTCTGCAAGATAGCTACCATCTTGACCGGTGATGCCTGTGATCAATGCGGACTTGGTCATCTATTCAAAGCCTTTCTAACTCGATAATCAAAAGTCATGTTGCGGATTCGATTCCATATTTTTCGAGCAGTAGGTGCTCTTGGTCATATGTACGGTGGGCAAGTGCTAATGGAGTGTTTGTTGGGATTAGCGAATGAATCGCCGTTAATCCTAATGCGTTCGTTTGCGATACTCTATTGCGAAGTTGGGCACATGTCGGTTTATCAAACAATGGCCCAACACTAACGCATCCATGTCAGTACGCAAGAAACAGGATATTGCTTCGGCTGGCGTTCGCACTACGGGTTCGTTTTCGTTTAAAGAGGTGTTCAGCACAATTGGTACCCCAGTTTTTTCGTAGAACCTTGTGATTAAGGCGTGGTAAAGGGGATTGGTCTTCCTTGAAACGGTTTGCAACCGGCCGCTTCCATCGACATGAGTAACGGCTGGAATTCTATTGCGACATTCGGTTCGAATGGGGAATACCTTCTCCATGTAAGGAGTTGGCTCGTTGACTTCAAACCAATCGCCGACATGTTCCTCCAAAATCGATGGAGCAAAAGGACGGAATTTTTCGCGAAATTTGATTCGCAAGTTGATGATATCCCTCATGTCGGTGCGACGCGGATCTGCAAGCAAAGATCTATTCCCCAAAGCTCTGGCACCAAACTCCATTTTGCCTTGGAACCAACCGACTACTTTTCCGTCAATCATTAAGTCGGTTGTCTGGTCGACAAGTTCTTTTTGGGAAAGAACCTCAAATGGAATCCCTGCTTTTTGAATTGCCTCTTTACATTGGCCATCGTCACTATGGCAACCCCAATAGGCGTGATTCTGCACAAACGAACGAGGTTGGCCCAAGACATGGTTCCAAACGTAGAAAGCGCTTCCGAAGCTTGTGCCGTTATCAGCCGCGCCGGCAGGGATGTAAACATTTTTGAAGGGAGTCTGGGATGTGATCTTCCCGTTGGCTACGGAGTTCATGGCAACGCCTCCAGTCATACAAATGTTCTCGATAGCCGTTTTGCGATGTAATGAGTTTAGAAGGTGAACAATGATCTCTTCAGTCACTACTTGCAAAGACTTCGCAATGTTTTCGTGGCGACGAGTCATGGGCTGATCCTTAGGTCTTCGCATGCCGAGGTCGTCTTCTAGTTTTCGACTAAAGAAGGGAGTAATGGTTGGAGCCCCATTATTCCAGGACATCTGAATACCGTGGCGATGGTGCGTGAAATAATCGAGATTCAACTCAAATGTGTCGCCCTTCGGATAAATCAGTTTACGAAAGAAATCAGCAAATTCAGGTTCTCCGTACGGGGCCAGTCCCATCACTTTGTACTCGTCACCATAGTAAGGAAATCCTAAGTACATGGTGATCGAGGTATAAAGAAAACCGATCGAATGCGGATAGTAAACTCTATCCAGTTCTTCCCAGGAGTTTCGTTCGCACAATGCTGTAAGCGTACTTGTGAAATCTCCCATACCATCCACAGATAGGACGGCAGCTTTATCAAATGGCGAAATCAAGAAACCCGCTGCAACGTGTGTTTGGTGGTGCTCTATTCGGTGAAACTTTGCATTGATTTGTGATCGCTGTAGGCCTACAGCTTTAGCAAATTGATCTTCCAACGCGAGCGTTTTTCCCTGTCTCCGAAGGCGATCAAGAATAGCTCGAATCGATGGGCGGTTTCGTGCGACGAACTTTAAGCGTTGTGTAAAATTGGCTCTCGGAGAAAACGAAATTGCTACATGATCGATTTGTTCGGCACGAATTTCGCCTTCAGACAAGCACCAACGTATTGATTCTGATGGAAAGCCAGCCCAATGCTTGATTCGATTAAATCGCTCTTCTTCAACGGCTGCGATCAGTTGCCCGTTTTGCACAAGGGCTGCGGCGGCATCACCATGGTATGCGTTTATTCCAAGAATGTTCATGTTTTCAGTACTTCTGCGACCCAAGAGCCTAATGATGAAGATTCGTCTGTCGCCTGATATACACGAAAGGAAGCACGTGTGTCGCTACAGATTTCTTGCGACTTGCTTTGATAGCATTCGAGGCCAAGCAGAAGTCAAATCAATGGTTTTGTTTTGCCGCAACACAGTTGTTTTTCGGTGGCACTCTGGAGCGGTATTATCTGCATCTTTTGCGTGTCGGCTCACCCATCGGGGAAAAAGAGCTTCAAGTACAAACCCTTGAAATCTGTTTCCTGAAAGAAACCCCTGGCAAGGCTCAATGCGCCCTCTCGCCAAACGGTATGTTCAGTTTGGTTCATGGCCATAAGTGAAGAGAGAATGTCGCGGAAGTTATCGCTTTTTGTCAGTGGCTTATCCCAACCGGCTTTACGGCTTTCCAGATCGCGCCAAAACGTCTGGTCACTGATCAGGACAGGAACCCCAACTCCCATCGCTTCGAAAATGGAATGACCGAAGTTTTCACCTTGGGTGGGGAGGAACATGGCATGGGTTTTTTGCACTAACGTCAATGACTCGTCAACGGGCAACGTTCCATGCCGAGTTACTTGAATATTGGGAGGCATTGCCCCGATAAGTTTATCGCATCGTTCCGAGTACGAATCGTCCTCAACTGGTCCTATAACATCGAGATGGCATGAGCCTCTCACGTTGGAAATTAGTTCCAACACAATGTGTAAGTTCTTGATGGGATGAACCCGGCCAACAAATGACAGTCGCAACTCCCCTGGATGTTTGAAAAGATTTGGCAGGCCGTCAAGAGGTTCGCGAGGGACATTCGGAATGATGGTTATGGAAGCATGTTTTCCAAAATGAAATCGGATTTCTTCTGCTTCTTTGTCCGAGGTCGCATGGAAGTGGATTCTATCCGCTATCCCAGTTCCTTTCAGAAATCCAATCCAATTTGTTTTTCGACGGTTCCGAATCGCAATTGCGGAGGATTTAAGCATTCCTCGGGGTGCAAGCACAATTCGTTTTCCGCCAAGAAACGGCGCACAGAGCAAAGGGAGAATCGCACCGTTTACAGAGAACATGCTGTTGAGGTAGACAGCATCGACTCTTCTTGAAAGACAAGCTCTATAGAACGCTCCAAAGCAATGTTGATGTTTTGTGGCATACCAAACATCAGCTCGGTCACGCCAACGGTTCCAAGTTCCACACCTAACGTATGGCAAATTCTCCTTCTCACCAAGGTCTTTGCAACCCGTTAGAATCAAGACCTCAGCACTAGCGGTCAAGATCTGCGCCAAGTTGATGCAACTGGTAATTGGGCCGCCAGCCCGAATGGCAGGATCAAACCAATCAACACAGATAAGAAGTCTTTTCAAGGATGTCCGATCGAACGATTATGGCCAACGAAGTCGCCTAGAGCCAAGCTAAATTATCCATAACAAGTATCTCACGGTTTCGGCGGATTAGGATAGTTATTCAGGGGAAGGAATTGCTCTGGTGGGAAAAATCTATGCATTGCCCAATATCCACCAAACGCAACGATTGAGCCTTTGAAGACCTGATTCACGATCACCACCATATCTGTCTCGGCTTTAATAGCTTGATAAAAAATCAGCGGTATCCAGAAGAGGAAGTCCGGATGTTCAGCGGTCCATCGCAGCACTTTCGAGTAATAAACAGCGAGAAAACCACCAAAAACGATCATGAAAAAGATACCACCATAGTCGCCGAAATTCGCATATGCCTCCCCCAAAACGCAGATGCACATTGATGTCTCTTTGCTGATTGGTAATCCCGTGTACTTTTGGAAATTTTCTCTTCCTCCAGCCCCCACTTTGTTTGGTAAGAGAAATCGTGGGGCCAATGCGACAACGGCTTCGACAACTGTTTCACCATAAGCGAATTCTTGGTTGGCTGGTACGTTGTGCATAACTGCGGAAATAATCCAACCTTGATTAAGTCGCACTAATGCTAGCGACAAAACATCTTGGTCCCACGCACGTCCAGAAGGGGATAGATAGTCAAATGCCATCAAAAACAAAGAAGGGTTATCCCCTGTTCGAAGCCGTTCGCGGTAATCTTGCTTTACAACTTGAATGGTAAATACCATCAAGGCTGCAAACGCAAAAACGAAGGGCTTTCGATAATGTAGCCAACGAGCGGTAGGAAACCAAACACAGAAGATTAAAGCGAGCCATAAAAGCAAGTCATGGAACATTCCTGCTGAGGCCGACTTTACGAAAAGGCTGCTGCAGGCAGCTATGGTCGCGGGGATTCGATATTGATGCCCAGAAAGCAGAAAGTACATCGCAGCAACATAGCGGAGTTGCGAAAGTAGGAAAAAAAAGAACTGGATCGAAGAAGGCGCGCTACCAGAGGCCAATTCTGCTGCAAAGGCAATAATCAACAGATAAATCCCATACCTAAAGTAAAAGGACTGATTCCTCTGAGCAATGATTGGTCGCTGATCGACGACCAACCCCCAGCCGAGAATGGCGGCAGTAAAGCCACAAGTAGCGGGAAGCGCGTAGGTAAAGAATGTCGGTTCATCGACATACATGTAGTACTTGAAATGGTTAAGCGCAAAGAAATACGACAAAACGGGGCCAACCGTCCACTGCAACACTGCGATGAGATTTGCCAACTCCAAAAGTGGCAAGCCACGATCAATTTTCTGGTAAAACTCTTTGAAACTGATGAATGCCAAGACAGCAACCAGAAATATATTCGGGACAGCTTGAATGAAACCCAGTACCGCAACAATAAGTAGGAAAGCCAATGAAGCTTGCGAACTCAGTGCTCGATGCAAAACCAACTTCATTTTGGTAGGTGCATTTGCTGGTCCAGAGGGCATCCGAGTTGTAGGCGTTGGGGTAGGCATTTTGAAAAACGTGTTCAGGTACACCGAACGACTTCTGGTTCCCTATTGGAAAGTTTCGTATAAGCCCAGAAACTTTAACGCAATCTCTTCACCGTGGAAACGTCGAATGTTAGACAATCCGTTTGTAACAAGGTTATTTCTAACCGTGGGATCGTGGATGACGGTGAGAATTGCATGTCTGATAGATTCAACCGATCTGGGATTTGCTAGCAATGCGCCCGATCCGGCAACTTCAGGCATCGAAAAGCAATCACTTGTAATAACGGCTCGACCAGTTGCCTGGGCTTCAAGAATTGGCATTCCAAAACCTTCATAGGTAGAGACAAAACAGAGCATGTCGGCAAGTTGGTATTGTCGAACCACTTCTTCGCGAGGCAAGGAATAATAGTTTTCGAATTTGATTCTCCGTAAGATAATTCGATGTTGAATCTCTTCAGAGAGCCTACCAATGATCACTAAAACGCAGGGGATTCCTTCTAACGCATCGATCAGTCTGTCGATGTTTTTGTTAGGAGCAGTTCCAATTTGTAAAATCCGTGGACACTTCTCATCAAAAGTCTTTTCGCAAAACTGAAATGACTCTGAAATGGCCACTGGGATTACACGAAGTTTTTTCGGGTCAACGGAGCACTGACTGAGCAAATCCACAGCTGCTGCCTGGGAGATGGTTGTAACCCAACGACATCGCGACATAGGCCATTCGAACCAGAGTTTGCGTATCAGCCATTTCACGATTCCATGTTTTCGATGGAGAATTCCACAGTCAAGAATCGTGATAATGGTTTTGTTCGGTCGTAATAGTAATCCCGCGAAAGTTATGTCACCAGTGACATGTATGATATTTTCTCGATGCCGCCACGCATGAAGAGCGATTAGGAGGCGGCGAAAAAGCCCCTTACTAACGAATGGTGCCAAAACCAATTCAATTGGGATCTTATTGGCAAGTCTTTCTCGAACGTCCTCAAAGATGAATTCCAAGCTATAGTTGGCGCCCGGACGACGAAGCCGCTGATAATGAATGATCTTCTTGTTAGGCATTAAAACGAAGAAGCTTTGTGGTTCGGATCAAGTGAAGAGAGCAATCAAGAATGCGCAGCGCTACAAAGTATTTTTTCTAGGAGCGGTTGGTAGGCCACTTCGCAGGTTTCTTCCCACTGTTTCGATGGTCCATTGAAATTCTCCAACTCAGGTACCGTCAGTTCACTTAGGAATTCAAAATCGATCCCTATTACCCAAGGGACGCATCCAGTTCTCGCGTACGGCAATACGCCGAGCATTTGCTTCGGATAAAGAACGTTCAGGCCACAAGAAAGGTATTCAAATAGCTTGTTTGGGGCATTGTATATGTAGTTGATTGTATTGCAGCGGTAAAGAACTAATCCGATGTCGTATTTGGGGAGAATTGAAGGGAGTTTCGCATATGGTACTCCACCGAGATGGATAGTCAGCCCATCTTGATCTTGTTCAGCAAGAAACTTCTTTGTCGCCGGGTCTGTATTGTTGATGTATAGATCCAAAGAAACATCTTGGTCTTGATTTTTTTGAAACCATGAAAGTAATTGTTCGAGGTAGGTATCGTGAAGAGATATCGCGCCGATATACACCAACTTTAGTTTTGAGTCGGCTGGCTTCAGCACTTTTTCTTTCTCTGTCAACCAAGTTCGAGGAGGTATATTCGGTATGGCATGGACTTTATGTGCATTGATGTTCGGATAGTCTAACAAGAAAAGCCTTATTCGATCTTGATTAGTGTGGGATATCCATGAGGCTTTGTTGAAAAGCCTAAGTTTCTCAAGTTGATTACCAAGCCACGCGAGATAGTTGCCACGTACCTTGAGATGCTTTGGTTCGCGATACTCATGGTAGTGGGCGATAATCTGGCACCGGGGAAAAATCAAGCTGTATATGAAAACTACTGGTGCCGAATGAGGTTCAAGATAGAAGATCACATTCGGCTGAAAGAACAGTAATTTAAGCAATGTGATTAATGGAAAGTAAAGAAAGCAGACGATCCGAATGAACTTTCCTAGTTCCTGGCTAGGGAATTTCGTTCGTAGTATCGAGACCTTGGGGTTATGGAATTCGTGTTGCTCCCCAATTCGCCGCGTAGAGCAGCAAAGAACCCGAAGGCCTTCTTGTTCAGCAAAGAAATTAAGAAAGTTCTGTACTGGAGGGAATTGTTCGATCGGAAGCCAATGAACTACGGCTAAGCGTCTTGGGGTCTTCTTCTCTATCCGCTTAGATGACATTTTTGTTACGCTCGTGGAACATTGTCGCCAAACCAGGTCGTATTACAGGTTTGACCAGATCGTGCAGTTGTTAAGATATGCTCGATACGCTGTAAATAAGAATCCATGGATAAAGAATCCAGCATTGCTTGCGAATTATGAATGAATCTTTCCGTTTCTAACTCATGATCTTTTTGAAATTTAAGTACTGCCTGTACTAGTGACTGTGCATCCCCACTTTTGAACGTTAAGCCAACCTTGTAGAGAGAAGCGATTTCTCCTAATCCACCTCCATCCGAAACGACAACCGGAACCCCGAAATTTGCTGCGTCGAATAAGACTCGCCCTAGCGGTTCCGCTATCGAAGGAATCAGAAGAAGATCGATATCCTTCAGTTCTTCGTCTAGGTCGGTTTTATATCCGCGTAAATCAAAAAAAGACCGTACGCCATTTTCGTTAAGATATTGCTCCCAATTTGAGGTGTCATGAGGCGTAAGGCCGTCGCCGATGACGCGAACGGAGAAATTACAGTCACTTCTTGCAAGCGTCTTGGCAACCTCTCCCAAAAGATAATGTCCCTTCGAACGGGAAATCCGACCTAGAATGCCCAAGCGAAGGCACTCAGAAGAAAATCGTTTTGGTGGTTTACTGCAGTGCGGATTTCGATGTCGAACTCCCTGATAAAGTACGCTCTTCCGATTCGCGTCGATACGAGTTTTCTCAGCAATAAATCGGGAGTTGCAAATGAAACTCAATACGCGCTTATAAGAGTTTCGCGGTTCCAAAGCGCCTATTGCGTCTTCTAAAGTTTGTACTTGACAAACAATGTGGATTCTAAGCAGTCCTGCAAGAAAATGGGATACTCGAAGAATACCAGCTTGGTTCACATAAAGAATGTCTGGCCTAAGTCGGGCCAAGTGAATCAGTAACCGAATGTAGGTAAAGATTTTTTTCCATTTACTTTTAAGATGTAGATGTTCCGGCAAGATTGGAAGTACACCAATGTCTTTTTTTTCTCTACAAAGTAGGTCTGAAAAAGAACCTTGTGTTGTAATGATCGTCCAAGAATAGCCTCGATCATTATTCAGTTGCAAAATGTCGAGAAGGCAATATTCGGAACCATAAAGTCTGCCAGATGGTTCGATCGCAGCAATTTTGGTTTGGCGTTTTTTCACAAGTGTAAGGTGACTTCGAGGATTGATGCGAGCAGTGATTGGAGGCTTAATCGTGGAGCTCAGCCAAAATTCTGTTTGTCAGCTACCGGTTGGACTGCATAACCAATGTTCTTCATGATCCGTTGATAGAAGCTCAATGGTGTAACTTTTGGAGTTCAAAAAACTGCGAATTTCCTCTATAGTGGCACTGTAATGCGAAAGCAGATTAGGGTGCACGCTTAGTAACCAAGTAGGGCGAAGCGTATCAAAGAGCTCTTCAGACCCTTGCAAGACCATCAGCTCGGCCCCTTCGACATCACATTTCACTAATATTGGATTAGAACTTTCTTTCCTCGCGGTGAGTAGGTCGTCTAGTTTTATCCGGGGAAGTTCTTGTTCACTTACCTTTGAATCCGCGTTCACATATTGCACGAATCGCGAATCACCCGTCAATTTCTTTGATGATAGAATTCTATTCGTCAAATTGCGGATGTCGTCTACGCCGTGTAAGTTGCCAGTTTCTTTGCTTATCAGGCAATTCCACAGCGACAGACGGGACGAAACCTGCGGGGCATATTGGCAGACTTTTTGGGTGATGAACAAACTTTCGCGATCTGCATCAATGGCATAGACATGCCGAACGTTCTTTTGAAATAGGGCTGCGCAAGTGATGAATCCATAGGAGCAACCTATGTCAACAATCGTTGAATTTGGGTTTTTGTCGATCCAACTACGCAGAGCTTCACAGGCCTCGACTTCGTAATTTGCTTGTTCCTTTATAAGATACTTCGCGGGGACCTGAACAGGGAAAACGCCTCCTACTTGCAGTGGTAGACCTCCCCCGAAGTTAAGCAAAGCGTGGTAGGGTCTGCGCAGTGTCGTTCGAAGAAACTTCAATCGCGGAAGGTATGGGTTGCGGCGCAATACGCGATCGAGTAGATCCCAAAGGTTAAGCACGCGGAAACGACCTCATGAAGTGATTAAACGGAATTGGTAGAAGCGAATGGAAGAAAAGATTCGAAATTGGATTCAAGTGGGCAAACACCTATTCCGAATCGCCCGAAGTTTACTCCAGCCAAGTAGCGACGCGACCCGTTGCAGTTTCCGAACGTTTTTCCATCCAATTACATTGGCAAGCGTTTTTCCCAACAAGCCGCCGGGAAAACTTAATGAACTGCCACCTAGATCGCGACAGTTTCGTTCCGCTTGTTCACATAGATCTGGGTGTGCTGGATAGAAATCATACGCCCAGCGTTTATAGCGAGTGGCACAAAGGGATCGAATGCGCGGCGAATTTTCTCGACTTAATAACAAGTCACAGCCGAGTTTGGTTGTCAGATATGCGGATTCCATTGCTTTCCGTGTGTAGTTCCTGCTCAATGAGACAGTTGAGGACTTGCGATAGGCATAAACGGCAGTGGGTGCGAACCGAACGCCTGAGGAAGCGAGCAAGGTGGAGATGCTAAAGTGAAAATCGTTGTTCAACGAAAGTCTCGCATCATACCCCCCTGAATCCTGCCACACATCGCGGGGAATCAACCATTTCCATCCACCCATCATCCCTTCGTCCAAGGTCAAACTATCTACTAGCCACTCAAGTGGATTTTCGTAATCGCGATTGGCAAGTTCTTCGCGACTTTTGGTCGTTTCCGGAACCTCCGAGAAATATCCCCAGCCACAAGCGGAAACCGCTTTGGGAAAATCTCGAACAGAATCGAACTGTGCTTGGACATGATCGCGATTTATCCAATCATCGGCATCCACGATCTTGATGAAGTCACCTTGCGCTTGTGAAACACCGAAATTAATGGTTGCTGATTGACCCCTATTCGAGTGCGAAAAGACTCTCAAATTCGCAAGATTGATGCCTTTCAGTAGTTCCAAGGATTTGTCTGTTGATCCATCGTTTATCGCAATGATCTCCAAGTTTGGATAAGATTGCTCTGCCGCCGCCTGGAGGCACTTTTCGATATAGGGTTCGGCATTGTAAACGGGAATAACAATAGAGATGAGTGGCGGCTGCTTGGTCATAGGTTAGCGAATCGCACGACAACGGTATTTCCAATGAAGTGTTCAGTTCCGACAACAGTTTTCAAATACACGACCGCGTCGGAAAGTTGTATTGAATGGTAGGTTAGGTAGTGCGGCGAGAGGCTTCCTAGTGGTGGCGAGTTGGTACAATGGCCGAACAGTGATAGCGCTCTAACCCCAAATGCTGTGTCGAGTAATTCTAAAACTACTTCGGTAAGGTACCGAAAGCCCGTAGAGTTTTTCGATAACATCTTTCAAGTAGCTGCAAGCACGACTGTCGAGCAAGATTTGAAGCGTAACGAGGTGTCTCACGCAATCTGTTCAGGATTCTCGTTGCATTGTCACTATAGGAGAGGTCTGATGCGGACAATCGCTTGAGTCGATTCAGGTCGATTTCATGTGGATCAAGTTCTCGATCGAGAACGCTTGTAGCGATTTCTAAAAAACGGATGTAAAGGTCCGGGGTAGTGAATGGGAAGTGGAGTACAGAGGGAGAGTCCTGATTTACGTTCAGAACCGATTCTGTGCTGAAATCATGAGAACGTATACTCAGAGGCTCATACACGCTCGTTTTCGATAGAAAGTGTGTTGTGTCGAGAAGAACGCTGTTGGGATGTAACTGCTGGTAGTGTCCAAAAACTGATTGATCGTTAAAGCTCCCCAAAGATGCTTCTTTCTGGAAGACTTTGTTAAGCGAGTCGAGATTCCATTCATCGATTTCCTGGAACATTTGATCGAGCAAGGATACGGTAGAGCAAATGATGCCAGAGTTCAGCCAGTACAATACTTGATCCGACGGGTTACTGACTCCTTGCGTCGACCGAAAGTGGTGCTCATTTGTTTTCTGGCAACTGAATACGATCAGCTTACCCTCGGAGAGACGTTGAGGAAGGTGGGGGAGGAATGGGCGAAGGATCAAGCAATCGTAGCCATCCAGGCAAACAACAATTTCGTTGTCTGGCATTCGTCGAATGGCTTTTCGAAGGCTCCTAATTTTATCGATAAGTCCAAAGCACAATATCGGCCGAATTCGAATGTTGTGTTTTCGGGAAGATGCGATCAGCGGAGCTAGTTTGTAGCTCGCAAAAGGTCCTGTCCAAGTGAGTATCTGCATGTATTACAGTAAATGGGGCGGTGTATTGAACTCTGCTAAGGGTGGTTACCAAGGCGACAGGCGGTTGCGTAACCAGTAACTGATTTTTGTCGGAAAGACTTTCAGAAACGAGAGTTTTTTGGGGCGGCGTCCGCACCATGCGGTTTTGTCAAGTAGTTCAAAAAAGTTATCCTGGAACGGTCCTTCGTAATCGATCATATTGGGTTTTCGGCTGACAAAGTGAATGATCTTTGTTTCTTCAGTTGCTTTGGCAGGGTAGGAATTCCAACAATGTGCAAGTTCTTGCCAGTTGTGGTGCAAGACGACATTAAGTCCGTACTGATCAAGCCATTTGATATGCTCACGGTTGTCTATTGTGGCTTTAATTACCTTCTTGGTAATGTTTTCGCGTCTCCATTTCTCCAAATCGACTAGTAATACACCCGAATTGAAATAGGGCGCATCTTTGTTCATTCCCAGTTGTTTCCAATTTGGAATACCGCCACCCCAGTCACAACCGACGGTCCAAGCGTTGAGATCACGTGTAGCCGCCACGATATTCTGAGCTTCAAGCTCGATGTTCCATAACGGCAACAGTGAATCGCGGACTATTGTATCGCAGTCGAGGTAAACCAATTTTGGAACATCAGGCGATATAAGTTCGGGAAGTAGTAAGCGATGATAAGCGGTTAGCTTTTTTGCGTTGTCAATTTGGTTGAACTGAGCAAGGTGCTGGGGAAAGGGTTCGATGAACTTAATACTGATCTTATTCGGGTCAACTGAATCCAAAAGCATTCTTCGGCGGGAATGAGTCAGCGAGTTCGCGATAAAATACACATCGACTTGATGATCATTCTTGCAGTGGTTTAGTTCTATAGATTTGAGAAGCACGGCGCCCAGAACAGCATACTTATTGTCTGCCGCCATCCCTATAACGATATTCTTTTCTTTTTTCATGTTAAACGCTGTGGGCTGGTCGCTATCCTTACCGGTATGCACGAAACCCACTAAGTAAGTCCAATGTGTTCAAATTCGAATCTCGGTAGAGTTTCATCGCGGTGGAAAATTGCCACTCACGAGTAGCTAGTGACAAGATCTTTCTCGCAAAATGTTGTTTGCATCGATCTGCCGCTTTGATTCGAAGCTCCGAATCGAGAGGGCAGGATTCGGCATCAAGTGCTTTCATATTGAGTTTATGGCCAAGTCGGAGATAGGTCTCCTTCGCATTGCCTTTCGAATATTCTTGGTCTTCATGGCGACGCCACCAAACCAAGCCAGGAGGTAGCAATACAAGGGGATTGTGTATGGTTAGCCTTAACCATAGCTCCGTGTCGCTAAGCACTCCCCATGACTTATCAAAGCCACCGCTCATCTCAAATGCTTCTCTTCTGATTATGGCACCTGATGGGCCGCATCCAAAGCAACCGCGTCCGAGAAATTGTTTTTGATACGCTTCGGCGGGAGTTAATCGCCACGGGTAGGGTTCCGTTTCCTCGGTGGCAGAATGTGATAAACCGACTGCACAATCTGGGTATCGTTCCATTGCGTCGACCATGACATCGAGCGAATGAACGTAGAGAAGGTCATCGGAATCGAGGTATTTGATGTACTTTCCTGTCGCCAAACCTGCGGCTTTCATTCGATTTCCATAGTCCCCCAGATTTACCTTGTTTTCGACAAAGCGTATACGTCGGTCTTTTGCAAGGAAGGGCCGAACGATTTCAGCGGAACGATCGGAAGATTTGTCATCGACAACAATGAGTTCGAAATCGGAAAAACGTGATGTGAGAACGCTTTCAATGGTCGCCGTGACATACTTTTCGCGGTTGTAAACGGTGACGAGAAGCGAAACTAAAGGAGGATGAGACAAAATATTCTAACGTCCGGAACAGAAGAAGCTTAGAGCAGTACTGGCAGATGCTGACCAAAACGCTGGTAATACGAAAACTTAACTTGGATGAAGGTGGCACGAAACTCGAAGACTCAGGGCGAATCGATCGCCCAGTCCGAGATTTCTAACCAATTCGGGCAGTTTTGGATGTTTGCGAATTCAATCTCACTAATAAGAATCTAGTGATTCAAGAATTTTGGGAAGAACAGTGTCAGCGACACGGCTGGCCCCTTCCGAGGATAAGTGGAAATGATCGGAATAGAGTGATTTCCCGTCCATTTCAGCACGAATAATTCCGTGTTCGTCAGTCAATGCAGAAATAGGGTCGATGACCGTAAGCGTTGGAGATTGGTAATCACTTAGCAGTTGTCGAAGTTGATGTATTCTTTCTTCTCTTTTGGACAATGGCACACCAATATGCTGAACCGGTTTTCCAAGTCTTACCGAGCTACTCAGAACGGCGGGGATGTTTATTCCCTGATCAGGATGGGGTAAGATAAAGTAAACTTTTGTACCTACTTTTTTAAGTTGTTCTAGACTCTTTCTTAGAGCATGCGGAAACGTCTTCGCTCCGACATACGACTCCCAGGAAGCAACGAAGACTACGGCATCGTAGTGTTCTTTCTCGAGGTGCCGATAGACTTCTTCGCAGAAGGCTGAACCGCCTTCGTTTTGCCAACTTGCAAGGTGGTCAAAGTCAAGCAGTGGAGCGGTCGCGAATCGCGTCGCTTGATCGACACGTAAATCTAGTCCAGCGGCGCGGGGCTCTAGCGCCTTAAGTAATGTCATCGCTTGGCTATCGCCAAAGAATAGGATTTTTTTCTTGGCGTTGTGCGAGCCAAACGCCAAAAGGTCACCATCCCTAATCATCTTGGCATCCATGGTGCGTCCGAATTTTCCAGTGTTGTCTCCTCTCGCATTTGCGTAGTTCAAAACTCGAGGGTCGAACCTGCCAGGGAAGCCTTGGAATTTCATGGCAAAAAGCGAAACGCCGGCTGCAACCGATGCTGCCACAAGAATTGTCGTTAAGCATTTCCGATTGGAAAAAGTTGCGTTATTGAGGCGAAAAGGTTGCTCAATATATTTCCATGAGAGAGTGGCAACAGGGAATGTGATCAGAAGAGCGAGCAATCGATAGTGCCAAGACCCAAAGTTGAAAAGTAGATCCATTTCGAAGTGTTTCAGATACGATAATATAGGCCAATGCCAAAGATACAGCGAATAGGAAATAAGCCCTATGAAAACAAGAGGTCGTAGGCGAAGAACTCTCGAGGCTAGACAAGCTTGTTGATTTCCTGCAGAAATAACTAGAGCAGTTCCTAAGCAAGGAATTAGCCCAGGCGGTAGATGACGATGCCAGTTTTCAGGTGAGATCCATGACGAGGCAAGAATGGCACAAAGACCAATCGCACCAAGGACATTACTTGCTAGTTTCGAGAGCACTAGGCGTGCTGGGAGTAAATGGATAGCTCCTCCAAGAAGAAGTTCCCAGGCACGACAAGGAAGTAGGTAGAAAGCGGCGCTACGGTGATAGATGTGGCCGTAGCAGCCTAATGCTAAGCAGGCAAGCAGCAAGAGCAAGAATGCGAAACGGCGTAAACGCGTGTTGGGTGGAAGTAGTGTTAGATAGATCGGGTAGAAAAGGTAGAATTGTTCCTCAACCGCGAGGGACCACATATGAAGTAATGGTTTGAGTTCCACATTGCCATCGAAATAGCCAGTGTTGCGATAGAAAAAGAAATTCGCCCCCATAGCCAAATACGCTAGTGCTGAGTGACTTAGTTCGACAAAGTCATTGGGCAAAAGAACAATACAACCAGCAACAATAGTAGCGATAACCATGGCAAGGCTAGCTGGAAGAATGCGTCGAATTCGTCGCATCCAGAACTCTCTCATTGAGAAGGTATCTGACTGGATTTTGCGAAGTATGATGCCTGTGATTAAGAAGCCCGATATCACAAAGAAAACATCAACCCCTAGGAAGCCTCCTGGGAATCCGAGTTTTGCGTGATAGCATAAGACCAGAATAACGGCCAGGGCGCGAAGGCCATCTACATCAGCACGATATTCACTTGTTGGACTAGGCATTTGCGCGTTGATCTGTTTAGGCACGGGTACCTGAATTAGATCGTTGGTGGGATTGAATAGAGTTTGAGAAATTCGCTAGTGCTTCGACGTTAGGGAACAAATTCCATAGAAAATTATTTGAAGGCGAGCTTTCGAAAGCGGAACACCAGTTTCTCAAAAAGGGAAATCTTTCTTTTCGGAGGCTTGAAGTTTAAGTCAGGAATTCTGAGACAAGTTTCGTCCCAGCAAGTCGCAAACATTCGGTTGGTTCGACTGTTCCAGGGCTTATAGGGATTATCGAAATGTGCAATGATTGTTTTCTTCGCAACCTCATCCTCTCCTAACGTACTTGTCGCATCTTGACCAATATTGAACCAAACCGGAAGTCGTTGCCATACCTCTTGAAATGCAATGTTAAGCACATCTTGATCCCAAAATCGAATTCGGCGTCTTTCCTCTTCCAAAATTCTTAGGAATTTGTCCTCGATGTGGTGGGCCCGCCAGTATGTTAAGTCAATGATTAAGACACCAGCTTGAAAGTATGTGCCGTTTTTGTCACCCCAAAATTGCAGGCCAAGTCGTGGAGCGCAATGATCACATGCAGCTACAGGAGCGCTGAGCGTTTGGTTAAATAATCCCTTACAGGATTTTAGTGCAAGAAGGTCTGAATCAAGATAAACAATTGAAGTTATGCTAAGCGGTAGTAGCTGATGTGCGAAGAGTCTATAGAAAGTTGCGCGAGAAACATGTTCGCCCACGTTCAGTGGGAGTTCTTTGGGTAATGCACTAGACACATCAATGAAGTTGAAAATGAAACCGTCCTGAGCAAGCTTTTTCGAGATTTTGGCAATTGCGACGTCAGAAAGTGAATGTTCGTGTAAAAAAAAGATGGGGGTTTCCTCAGGGATGGAGTCGGTCTCCACTAGGGATGTCCAAAACACTAGGAAACCGATGACATAGTCATCATCGATCGAGAATACGAGTCCGCGCATAATTTGGTGGCGAGTTCAAGCCGGCAAGTTTGGGAATGGTTGGTGCTATACGAATTTGTTTAGAGTTTTCTAGGCAGAGCCAACGCAACATTATCCGCCATCAGGCCCCCCTTAACTTCACTTATGCTGGTTGGTTGGGAAAACCAGGTTGGGACGGTGGCAAGCAGCGTTTCCTGCAAAAATTGGTTTCGCTGCCATCACAGGAAACGGAGGGTGGAAGGTGCACGATTTTGACCAGAAGGTTCATCGGAATTGGGGGCAGCGTCGGCGAGTTCCCTATTAAATGCCTGAGTTATGTGCAATTGCCGGTCTACGATTCCATTGCGATGGCTAAAATCCTCAGTTTGGTATTTTGATTCTTCGTACCAATCTCTTCAGTTGGAAGCCAATTTTTTGAAGGAAGGTAAGTCTCCGCCAATCGTGCGCCCTCAGGCGACGGTCAGAGGGCGGTAGCTTGATGCGGGATGGAATTTCAATCGGATAACTTGCTGTGCTCCGTTGCGAAAGCTCCTGAATTAGGCTTAGCCACTGTTCCAAGCAGGTTCGCTGCGAGTACTTCTCCCGAACAAGCGCATAAGCGCATTCCGACATCCCTTGCCAAGCGACAGGGTCTCGCGCCAACTTCACGATTGGTTCTGCCGCATTTCGGGGGGTATCAGGCAGAATTAGTCCCGTTTGGTTGGGTATCACTAATTCTGGGATTCCGCTCTGCATTGATCGAGCCATTGGCACAAGACCTTGCGCCATTCCCTCGAGTAAGGCAACTGGAAGTCCTTCGTAGTCTGACATAAGGAGAATACCTTGGCAGGAACTCAACGTGTTTTGCAGGTTGGCCCCTGCAAGTCTGCCAGTGAATCGAATGCGTTCTGAGAGCCCCTCCTTTTCGATACGATGTTCCATTGCGTCGCGTTCGGGGCCATCTCCTATCATCACTGCTTCAATGTTGCTGCTCATTCTGCAACATTCAATTAGTGTTGTGGTGACAAGTTTGATTCTTTTCTGTTCTTCAAGCATTCGACCGCAATATGCAATCCGAAAAACACTGTTGTTCCAGCGAGCGTTGCGGGCTTCTACCGGAACGCCGTAAGGGATTATTCGAATATCAGCAGCTGGGTTTAATTTGCGGGCCTTGTCTGCAATGTGCTCGGAAACAGCAACCCAGGTTCCCGCGTTGGCATTGGGGCCTACGAGCTCAGCAAGAGCCCAATAGTCGGGCGCATCGGAGTGCAACGTAAAGACCCACGGTATTCCATTCGTGGCGGAGATGGAAGCGGCATAATGTAGGGCCGGAAGGCACTGGGGAAGGAAGACTGCCGGCTTTAGATCGTTCAGTTGTTCCAGCGTCCATCTGGCAAAAGCCTCTGTTTCGAAAGGAACCTGTACTCCCTTGATGCAAGCAGTTTGAGTCCGCACTGATTGAAAAATACTGCAATCTTCGAGTGACGGGCCAAAGTGAGGGACCAGAACAGAAATGGGGATTTGCTTCGAATGAAGGGCATCAATTAGCGCTACCACCCAAGTTGTGACACCGCTTATATCGCCAACGGCGCCATAATGTCCCAGTGCAATCACGTTATTACCCACTGACGTTAAACCACTGCCTTAAATGGTCCAAAATCGTATTTCATTAGTATTGTCTTTTTGTGCTGACAACTCGTCAGAGTGCATAAAGGTATGGGAATAATCGCGTTTGATACCTAGAAATGACCACAGAGGGCTAACTTGAAGTTATCTGAAATTCAAAACGTGTAAACTGTGTTTTAAGTGAAGGAATTTAGCGGATTATTTGTAAAAATTCATCGTTTAGAATCGAAGGCTGTTGCGTGGTCTCTCTGGGCTCGCGTTACGTCAAAGCACTCTAGCTTTGGAGCGAGAAGTGAGGAGGCGGCAAGTCTATCGAGAGTCGATTACCGTGCTAATGAAGCGTACGGAGTTGCAGGGATTTTGATATCTTTCGGGTATTTTGCTGACAGCTTTTGAAACGCGTCAAACAGTATTCAAGGTGATTTTAACATCAATCTCTACGCTACTGAACTTACGGGTAGGGGTGCAAGCGTAGTATTTTATTTGCCGTTGATGAGCCGCAGGACTTTATCGGCAACTCGACGAACTAGAGATTTTTTGGGGGGCTTGACATGGCATGAGTGTGACAAGACGGTTTCGTATAGCCCCTTTTGAGACTGAAATATCTCTAAGTCGCCATCTCGCTTATCGGGCAGCATTAGGGCCACAGCTAATCCGCCAAACATAGATTTTGCCGGTGCGGTGTCAAATGCTTCAAAATGGAACACGCCGGGAGTAAAGTCAATTTCGACGAAATGAACATAGGGACATTGCTGCCAATTGGCGGACAGTATGCCTTCGCGGCATTCAGGGTTAAAGCTGTCGTGGAAAATTATGTAAATAGGACGGGTGGGAATAAGTTGAAGCACCTCATTAATGTCACCGCGAACTCCTTCCGTTGAGTGATCTCCATCGATAAGAACAAACCCAACAGGTGCAGACTCCTTTTGGATGTTTTCGATTAGTTTCGGAAGGATCTTCTTTGAATCGCCTGAAAGAAACTCGACATTATCGAATTTCGACTTAAGCGAGTTTTGGCTCTCGCTGTTAATGTCAAGTGAGTAAACCTTCTTGGCTCGCGCAGCAATCACTTGCAAGGATCCGCCCTTATAGGTTCCAATCTCGATAGCGACTTCGGCATTGGCTTTTTCAAGTAAGGCGGCAAATGCGAATTTTTCGCAACGTGTCATCTGCCAGTGAAGTGGGAGATGGTCAAAAACGAATGATGGCTCATTGGGGTTGGAACGGTGCATGGATGATGGTGCGAAAGACATGACAGAAGACCCCAAGCCGGTTGCGAATCAATAAAAGTGTTTTGTGGAATGTGTTGCTGCGGCAATGAAACTGTAGGAGATACAGGGGCTCCCTTTCTACACCGCACTGTTGGGAAAGCAAGTGTGTAGCGGAGTGAAAAGTTATTTAGGAAGAGAGCCTTGGTTTGCGTGCGACTCGTTTTACTCGCCACAAGATTTTCTTTCCTAGAGAGCTTAGCTTTCCCGAGAGAGTTTTGCCAAACGCCTCTTTTAACAACTGACGCATTTCTTCCGGACTAAGCTTATTTTCATTCCCTATTAGGTACTCTCCAAGTTCGATGTTAGAAACGCCTTCTATCGGAGGAACGAAAAATTGCGATAGGTAAGCTCGTTGTTCTTGGGTTGTTTTTTCACATAAGAGTGCTGCAGTCGAGGCAGGATTCCGTGTATGGGCAGTGTCGGATTCAATTAGTTGCTCAACAGTTAATTTCGGTTGTGTTCCGTAAATTGAGACTTTTGCTCCGCAGGCGAGCGCATAAGCTATATGACTTCCCCATCCATTTGTAGTGACGTACTCGAAAGTGCTAAAGAGTGTCTTGACTCGCGATAGTGCATTTTCATCAAGGTAGTCAGCGCCTGTAATAAAATGGACTCCAATATCTCTGAATTCATCAATCCAGAGGCTATTTTTGACGCAAGTCGCGTGGAGGCAGACGATAACGTTCGAAAAGGCCTTCGTGAAAGGTTGGATTTGTTGTGCATAGCGTATGAACTCACTATTGTTGGCAAAATTCATTTTGGGCATAGCATGAGTAGGCAGCACAAGAAGCGAGTTCTTTATTTTCGGTTGCGCGATCCCCTTCGCATATACAAAAGGTAAGCCTATTGCCCTGGTTTTCGAGAACCCGCTTAGTTTTAGTTGTTGCGCCTCGTCGTGTCTTGCAACGTAGAGCCAGCGTGAACGGATTTCATTGTCATAATTCATGGTCAATATACCTGGAATAGTAATTTCCCAGGGGCCAAAGCAACCGTGAGACCAGAATGCACCGAATTCACAGTTCGGCACCGCTATGTCGGCATATTTACAAGCGGTTTCAATTGCGCCGTAATGGTCCGAGAATCCATTAGAAATACTTTCAATTCTCTTCGAAAGCAGCTTTGGTGGTAAATTAATAGGTAATGCAGAGTCGTTATTCATAGTTTTATGTTTGCTTCAGCGGGGAGCGTCGCCGTGCGCTTGTGTCCATCAGGAATTGTCGTGGGTAGAGTTCTAAGCCCCACAGTAGAAAAGCATAGCGGTATTGATGTTCTCTCGATTGGGAAAGGCACCTACCCTTTTTTGATAGCCATGATGTTGCTTTTAATGCCTCAGCGAAAGCATCCCTAACTCCAGGAGTGCAATAGTTATTGACTTCTGCGCGTGCAACGTGACATTGGACTCATTCTCCTGGACGTATATACTATACCCATCCAAAAGGAGATTGGTATGCGACCTACAGGATCGGCAGAAGAATTGGAAACACGGCGTCGACGGGCCATGGACTTACTTGAATCGGGAATGAGCCCAGCAGCCGTCGCTCTGGCGGTAGGTGTAGCAAGGCAAACCATCCAGAAGTGGAAAGCGTGGGTCCGAGATGGTGGCAAAAAGGCGTTGAAGGCTATACCGCAACATGTAAATACTTGCCGACTGACGATTCAGCAGCAGAAGCAGTTGAGACGAATCATAAAGAAAGGCGCAATTGCTGCCGGATTTCCAACTAACTTGTGGACCACAGCACGAATTGCAGAGGTTATCGAAAAGCAGTTTCAGATTTCTTATCACCCGGATCATGTGGGTCGCATGCTACACGGCCTCGGCTTTAGTTGCCAAAAACCTAGCAAGCGAGCTCGCGAACAGAATGAAGGGCAAGTCAAGCAGTGGCGAGAACGCGAGTGGCCTCGCATAAAAAAGGGGGCAAAAATCAAATACTAGCTTGGTTTTTGTTGACGAATCAGGTTTTATGCTGCAACCATTGACTCGTCGCACTTGGGCTCCCAAAGGAAAGACTCCAGTGTTGAAAGCATGGGATAGACATGAGCGACTTACTTGCATCAC